>JAKPUX010000004.1 GCA_029554865.1 bacterium
CCGCCCAAGCGGCGTTTTCAAGGAGTCTGTCGATGGGCGCGCCGATCAAGGCGGCGGGAATAATCCCTGCCGGAGAAAGGGCCGAGTAGCGCCCCCCGATATCCGGGTTGTTGGAAAAAACGTAGGGGAGCTGAAGCTCGAGGGCTTTGGCGAGCATGGGGCTTCCCTCGTCGGAGATGAACAGAAACCGGCCGCGCGCCGAAACTGGCAGTTTGTCATACGCGAGGTTGTAAAAATAATTGAACAAAGAGACGACTTCAATGGTTGTGCCGGACTTGGAGGCGACGATAAAAAGAGTTTTGGCAGGGTTTATTTTTTGGGCCACACGGCGGATGGTTGCAGGATCGGTCGTATCGACGATCATCAGCCGGGGAAAGCCCGGGGCGGCCCCGAAAATATTGCCAAAGACTTCCGCGGCAAGGCTTGAGCCGCCCATGCCCAGAAGGACGACCCTTTCCAGTCCGTCTCTGAAAGGGGCAACGAGTTCCCGGATGCGCCCCGCGTCGGCAAGTGTTTCGACCGGTGCGTGCAGCCAGCCAAGGCGGTTGGAGATTTCCACGGGCGAGGGCTTCCAGACACGGTAGTCGCCCGACCAGATGCGCGCGGCAATGTTTTCGCGCCTCATTTTATCGAGCGCGTCCTTCACTTCTTTTCGGTAGGGGCCGGGGAAAAAAGATATGCCTGCTGCTTTCATGGCCTCCCTCAACCAGCCTTCAGGAGGGCTCTGGCGGCGGCGGCGATGGCCTCCGGCGTGAAGCCGAATTTTTCATACAGGACGGGGCCGGGGGCGGACGCACCGAAACTCGCCATGCCGATTATCCCGCCGGTAAGACCTGTGTAGTGCTCCCAGCCGAGCCTCGACCCGGCTTCCACAGCCAGCCGCGCCTTAATATCAGGCGGCAGGACCTGACGGCGGTAATCGTCCGGCTGCCGGTCGAAAAGCTCCCATGACGGAAGCGAGACGACTCTGGTTTTGATGCCTTCCGCCGCCAGCGTGCGCCCGGCGGCCAGCGTGACTGCCACTTCCGATCCGGTCGCAAGCAGTACAAGCTCCGGTGCCGGGGCGGATTCCCACAGGACATAGCCGCCTCTGGCCGCGCCTGAAGCGGGGGCGCAGACCGACCGGTCGAGCACCGGCAGGTTCTGGCGGCTGAAGATCAGGCAGGTGGGGCCTGTTTTATTGGTAAGCGCCGCACGCCACGCCTCGAGCGTTTCGTTGGCATCGGCGGGCCGCCAAACGGTCATGTTGGGTATCTGACGCAGGTTCATGAGCTGCTCCACCGGCTGGTGGGTCGGGCCGTCCTCGCCGACGCCGATGCTGTCGTGGGTGAAAACGAAAATTACACCAAGCCCCATCATGGCGGCGAGCCGCATGGGCGGGCGCATGTAGTCGGCAAAGGTCAGGAAGGTGGCGGTATAGGGGATAAGGCCGCCGTGCAGGGCGAGGCCCACGGAAATTGAGCCCATCGCGTGTTCGCGCACGCCGAAATGGATATTGCGGCCGCCATAGCCCCAGTCATCGCCCACCATGCCGTGCAGGCCTGCACGCGGGTGATCGGGGCTTTGCATATCACCTTGTCCCTTGAGCCAGGTGAAGGTGGAGGGGTTGAGATCGGCCGATCCGCCGACGAGCTCGGGAACACGCCCGGCGATGGCCTGCATGATGATTTCCGAGGCCTTGCGCGTGGCCGTGTCTTTTGAACCGTCGGGGAAAGCCGTGAGAGCCTCCATCCAGTCCGGCGGGAGCTTACCCTCGGCCCGGCGGGAAAATTCCGCAGCCGACGCGGGGTTTTGGCGGCCGTATTCTTCCAGCGTCGCCTGCCAGGCCTTTTCGCTTTTTTTGCCCCGCGTGAGGGCTTTTCGGAAGTATTTATAAACTTCGCCGGAAATGTGGAAAGGCTCGGAGACGGGCCAGCCGCAGGCATCTTTGGCTCCCGCCAGTTCCTTTTGGCCCAGCGGCGAGCCGTGCGCATCGCAAAGCCCCTGCTTGGCGGGCGCGCCGTAGCCGATGATCGTCTCGACACAAATGAGCGAGGGCCTGCCCGTTTCTTTTTTGGCTTTTTTAATGGCGCGGTCGATGGCGGCCACGTCATTGCCGTCTTTGACCGTAAGCACCTGCCAGCCGGCAGCCTTGAAGCGCAGCCAGATGTTTTCCGTAAAGGCCAGCCCGGTGGAGCCGGCAAGCGAAACCTTGTTGTCATCATACAAGACGATGAGTTTTCCCAGCCGCAGATGGCCGGCCAGCGCGCAGGCTTCGTGCGCGACTCCTTCCATCATGTCACCGTCACCGGCCAGAACATAGGTGTAATGATCTACTATTTTCTGCTCACCGCGGTTGAAGCGAGCCGCCAGGTGCGCCTCGGCCAGCGCCATGCCCACGGCGTTGGCCAGCCCCTGCCCCAGAGGGCCGGTGGTCGCCTCCACGCCCGGTACATGCCCGTATTCTGGATGCCCCGGCGTTTTGCTCCCCCACTGGCGGAAGTTTTTTATATCGTCGAGCGAAAGGTCATAACCACTCAGATGCAAAAGAGCGTAAATGAGCATCGAGGCGTGCCCGGCGGACAGGACGAACCGGTCGCGGTCCGGCCAGGAAGGGTTGGCGGGATTGTGCCTCAAGTGCTTCGTCCAAAGTGTGAAAGCGGCCGCCGCCGCGCCCAGCGGCATGCCGGGATGGCCGGAGGCGGCTTTTTCAATAGCGTCCGCCGCCAGAAAACGTATGGTGTCGATACATTTCTTTTCAATATCTTTGTCGGACATGGCATCTCCTTTTAACGATTGAGGACTTCCCTTTAGAACAAACATCAAAATATTGCACGGAAATTATTCCCCACCTGCCACAAGCGACTCATCCAGCCAGCGGCGGTAATCGTCACTTATCGCCGTGAGCTCCACGGCGATGATCTCCGGCGTCTCGTAGGAATGAAGGCCGCGGATGACGGAGGCGACCCGGTCGAAAAGCGAGGCGCGGGTCTTGATGAGGCACAGGTACTCCTCGGCGCTTTCGACCTTGCCCTTCCATTTATAAACACTCTCGATTGAGCCCGTGATCTGGACACAGGCTGCCAGACCTTCCTCCACAAGCCGCCCGGCGATGGCCTGCGCCAGCTCTTTTGTATCCGTTGTGGTCATAACCTGAATAAATGACATCCTTAATCCTTCCTCCTTTATCCTTTAGCCTTTGTCCTTTCGCCTTTGTCCTTTATCATCCAACCATCTAAACTTCTAACCCTCCAATCTTCTAATCTTCTAATCTTCTAATCCTCTATCCTTAAGCCTTTCGCCTTTGTCCTTTTACCTTTATCCTTCTCTTCTCATCTCATACATCATAATCGCCCCCGCCTGCGGCAGGCTGAGCGATTCAGTTTTTCCTCCGCCGGGAATGCGCCACCTTTTGTCGGCCAGCGCCAGGAGTTCTTCCGGCAGGCCGTGACTTTCGCTCCCCAGAAGCAGGGCGGCGCGTTGGGAAAGCGGCCGCGGCTCTTCCCCCCGGCGGGCGTCGCCTGCGATCACCGGCAGGTGTTTTTTTATTTCCGGCAAGGCGGCAGCCAGTTTCACGTCCGCTATGATGTTCAGATGAAAGATGCTCCCCATCGAGGCGCGGACGGCCCTGGGGTTGGTCCAGTCCACCGACTCGGAGCCGATGACGATACCGCCGAAGCCGAACCAGCTTGCGCTGCGCGCCAGCGCGCCCAGATTGGCGGGGTTGTTTATGGAGTCTAAAATCAGAATGGCTCCCGCCGTTTGGGAAAGAAAGTCCGCCAACTGCATCGGGGCCTCTTTTTTCACAACCGCGAGCAGTCCCTCCGGCTCTTTGTCCTGACTTAGCTTTTTGTACTCCCGGAGGCCGGTCCGGTAAACGGGGATTTCGCCTCCGGCGGCGGCGATGGCTCTTTCCCAGTAGGGCTT
>JAKPUX010000006.1 GCA_029554865.1 bacterium
GCCGTGGCGATTCTCCCAGGCGTACATGGGCAGATTGCGGATGGTCGAGTACTCACGCGCCGAGGCCCAGGGGATATTCTCCTCCACCCAGGCGTAGAGTTTTTGCGCAATGCGGTAGGGATTGGTCTCGCCGCCGGCCACTTCCGCCGCCAGGGCGCGCAGCTCCGGGGTGAAGACGATGTGGGGCGGCTCTTCGCGCAGCCAGGGCTGCAGCGGGCCCTCCGCCGCCGCGGGCGTCACCTTCTCCGGGTCGATGCTGGTGAAGGAGCCGAGGCTGGTGTACTCATAAGTGACCTGAAAGCGCGCCGGGGTGCCGGCGACCGCGGACTGCTCGAAACAGATCGTCCGCTGCAGCCGGGAGGTGTCGGCGAGATGATGCTGTTCCGGCGTTGTGCCGATCAGGCGGATATCGGTCTGGCGGCCGGGGATCTCGCGCGGAAAGGGGAGCCAGCAGCGAATGGTCTCTCCGGCCGGGACGGCGTCCGCATTCACGGTCAGGGTCTGCTCGATGCGCATTCGCACCGGCTCGACCAGGGGCTGCGCGGGTGTCGCCTGGGCGAGAATGCGCGCGATGTTTTCGTCGAGCGCCCGGCTGCCCGGCCCGCCGGCTGCACCGGCATCGAGGGGATGGGCCGCCCGCCAGATCTCCCGGCACGCCTTGTTAATGCGGAAAAGATTGCGGGCGGCATATTTGAAATAGCGCTTCTCGCCGTCGATGCGCATCATCTCGAGGGATTTTTCCGCCTCCCAGGCCGCCAGCCGGGCGCTGTCGACATCAGGAATGTAAATCTTGATAAACTCCACCACTTCGGCTTCGTTCCTGACAAAGTCCTTACGGATACGCGCCATGCGTTCGATCTCGAATTCGAGGCCGGCGCGTTCCGCCGGGGAGAGACCCGGCTCCTTGAGCCGCTCCGCAATCAGAAGGCCGGCCCGGGTGAATTCTCCCTGATCGATCATGGTGCGATACTCCTCCCGCTGCACCCGGCCGGCCTGGGCACAGGCCAACGCCAGTGCGAGGCTGGCGATAGTAAACCATTCTCCTTTTCTCGACATCGTCTGCCCTCCTCCTGATAGAATTTCAACACTGCAAATATTCGCGCAAATGGCGGCACAGGGCCTCCTCGGCATCGACGTGCAGCCAGTGCGAGCCCTCCGGGATGGTGATCAACTCCGCCGCCGGGAACAAGGCGCGGATGGCCGGTTCGTCCTCGTCCAGGATATAATCTGAACGGCCGCCGCGGACAAAAAGGGTGGGCTTTTCAAACCGGCGGCCGGAGCTGATGGCGGAAAAAATCTCTCCGAGATTATCCCGCAGGCTTTGTACATTGATCCGCCAGCGAAAGCCCTCCTCCGTGCGCTGCAGATTTTTGAGAATGAAAAGCCGCACTGCCGGATTGGGGATGTTCTCGACAAAGGCCTCCTCGATCGCTGCGCGCGTCATGAACTGTCCCAGATCCAGAGCCTGCATAAAATCGAGCACCCGTTCGAAGAAGGGATGGTAATAGGATTTGGGGGCAATGTCCACGATCACCATCTGTTCGACCCGTTCCGGGTAATGGAGGGCATGGCACATCGCCGCCTTGCCGCCCATGGAGTGGCCGATGAGGCGGACCACCCCGAGATCATGCTCCCGGATAAAATCCTCCAGATCCTCCGCCAGAATCCGGTAGCTGAATTCCGGGGAGTGCGGCGACTGGCCGTGATTGCGCTGATCGAGAAGATAGACCGTATATTTCCGGGCGATGCGGCTGGCGATGGTCAGCCAGTTATCCGACATCCCGAAGAGGCCGTGCAGAATGATCAGAGGCGGACCGCTGCCCGTTTTTTTATAGGCGAGTTTCAATATTCACATCCTGGCTTGGGTGGGTTTCTCCGGCAAATTAGCAATCGGAGAGACCATAAGCAAGCACAAATTCCGGAAGAGGGCACCCCAAAAATCTCGTTCCTACCTGACACCTTGCGCCGCGTACTTCAATCCCTCCGTACTATTTCCAGCATACTCGCAGCCTATGCCTTGGTCAACTTCTTGACTTTAACCCACTTTTTTTTAATTACATCCGGGTGGGACCGAGATTTTGGGGGGCAGCCTGCAAATTCCGGAAGAGGGCGAGCAATGATACTTGCTTTGTCGGGAAAGGATTTCTATATTGAGGGCGGACCGGCCGCAGGTGGCGTTTAAAAAAGGAGAACAACATGCTCGGAGATATTCCTGTTCTTTTCGTAGAGGGCGAGGGGCTTGCCGAGGCCTGGGAAAAATCCCTGATCAGCCTCTATGAAAAGGGGTGCGGGATCAAGACCGAATATGACAAGCCCGACGATCCCCCGAGCAAGGACTGCTCGATGACCGTCGTCATCCATAATCCCCTGGCCGAACCGATGATCCACCGCGACTTTCCCGGCGGCCTCGAGGATCTGCAGGAGTATGTCCTCGAGGTGCTCGAGGGCATCAAGGATCACTGCATCCGCGACGCCTCCGCCGGCCCCGAGGACACCCGCTGGGAGTACACCTACCACCAGCGGCTCTTCAACTATCAGGACCCGGCGATGGCCCGGAGCTTTGATCAGATCGAACTCATCGCGCAAAAGCTGGCGCAAACCCCCTGGTCACGGCGTCAGCAGGCGGTCACCTGGAAGGTCTGGGAGGATAATTTCTGCTATGATCCCCCCTGCCTGCAGAGCATCTGGTGCCGCCTCCTGCCCGGCGAAGGGGAGCGCTGGCATCTGAACATGAATGTGCGCTTCCGCTCCAACGATGCCTACAAGGCCGCCTTTATGAACATGTTCGCCCTGGTGCAGCTGCAGATGAAAATCGCCGCCCGCATCGCAGAACTCTCGGGCAAAACCGTCATTCCGGCTCGCTATGTGCATCAGGCCGACAGCTACCACATCTATGGATTCAACCTGGCCGAATTCGAGGCCCGTTTCCTCCATGCCCTGCAGACGCGCAGCTTTGAAGGGCGCACCTTCCGCTATGAGGATGTGCGCGAGATCATGGAGGAGGCTATCCCTGCCATCCGCGCCAAGGCGACGGCCATGGGGCGGGCCAAGCCGCCCGATATGGATTGATCATTTTAACGATACTTTGAAAAGCCATTGGATTGTGCAAAATTTTATTTGCTCGTTATCCATATTTACGTTAAATTGAGCAATAGAGGTTCCGTATTTACAATATAGCGGTTTAGTGCACAGCAAAAATGGTCAAAAAGGGCTTTTAATGTGGTACAAGCGATATTATGAGGATCAATTCGATGACTATCTCACGCCTGGCAAGGTGTTCGTACTCTATGGTCCCAGGCGGGTTGGCAAGACATCTTTGATCCAACACTTTCTTTCCAGCTACAACGGCGCCTATTTTATCGGCAGCGGCGAGGATCTCATCCTCGGGGAACTATTCGGATCACAGGATATCCGGCGCCTGCACAGCGCTTTTGCCAAATACAGCCTTGTCATCATTGATGAAGGGCAGTATATCCCCAACATTGGCCTGGGACTCAAATTGCTGGTGGACAACAGGCCGGACCTTAAGGTAATTGCCAGCGGATCCTCATCGTTCGAACTGGCCAACAAGCTGGGAGAACCGCTCACCGGACGCCAGAGGGTCGGTATTCTTTTTCCACTCTCCCTTCTCGAACTCGACTCAGCTTTTGGCGGCGCAGGCATCCTGCTGCGGCTGCAGGAATTCATGCGGTTTGGAACCTATCCGGAAATCCTTAATATTCAATCTGAACAAGACCGGATGGAGTATCTGATCTCCTTACGCGACTCATATCTATTCAAGGACCTGTTGATCCTGGAAAATGTTAAAAGCGCTTCTCTGCTCTTCAATTTGCTCAAACTGCTGGCCTTTCAGATCGGTAAAGAGGTCTCCTTGTCAGAGCTGAGCCGCTCGCTTGGGATTGCCAAACACACGGTAGAACGCTATCTCGATCTTTTGGAGAAGGTCTTCGTGCTGAAAAAAGTAAGCGGCTTCTCAAGGAACCTGCGCAAAGAGGTCGCCAAAACGTGCCGCTATTACTTCTGGGATAACGGGATTCGCAACGCTGTGATTAACAACTTTAGCCCCCTGGACAGCCGCAGCGATACCGGCATGCTTTGGGAAAACCTGTTATTCATCGAGCGCCTGAAACGCAATTCATACAAGAGGCATTTCGCCAACTATTATTTCTGGCGCACCTACGACCGCCAGGAAATCGATTTTGTCGAAGAGTACAATGGCGAACTCTGGGGATATGAATTCAAGTGGAGCGACCGGCCGGCCAAAGCGCCCAAAGCCTGGTCGCAGACCTATCCGGAGGCGCATTTTGAGACGATCCATCGCGGTAATTTTTTATCCTTTGTCACCCAAAAATGATGCATTTTAATTGACACCGCCCTCCCTGATGGCCAACAGTCCTGGACGGGTATTCAGGCAGAAACCTGAAAATATTGATTCCGCCCAGGGTTTTCATTCCCTGGGCGAACCCATTTCTGGAAAGAATCCTGCCGCAATTCGATCACCTCTTGAGACACTCCAGCCAGAGTTCTCCGACCTCACCTCCCTGCGGGGTATAGCGAATCTCGACATTGACCCGGCTCATCGCCGCCAGGCGCAGCTGGGCGGGCGTACGCACGACCCTGAAATCGGGCTCCGGGATGGAATGTACGATCGCCTCCTCTGCGGCGCCCACTCCATTCAGCAAGGGATGAGAACAGAACTGCTTCATCTCCCACAGGGCCAGGGCGCGCATCTGCTGTGCCAGGGTGTCGACCGGCGCCTGGCGCATCAGCCAGTCAACCGCCTTCTCGAGAATGCGACGGTAGGGTCCGCGCGCCAGGGTGTAGCCGCTGCGGATGAAAGCCAGCACGGCAGCGCAGGTCCACTCCATCGCCGCTTCGGCGTCGCCCCAGCTGCCGCCGGCCTTTTGGCGGCGGGCCAACCCGGCCAAGACGTTCTCCGGCTGCGATCCAGACCGCTCGGTAAGTCGAAAACTCACATGCGAGCGGAGCTGATGCGCGATCGCCGGCGCTGCCTGCAAGTTGGGCATCATCATGGAATAGTTTAAACAGCTATCCGCCAAAAATCCCTCCTTCTCCAGCCCTCGCGGCAGGGGCACCGCCACCTTGAGCCGGGTGGCCGGCGTTTGGGAAACGGCCTCCTCCTGCACCGCGACCAGGGAGGTGAAATCAGTGACCAGATGGTATTCCAGGGCGAGGCTGATGACTTCGTCCCGGTGCCTGGAGGCACGCCTTGATTCAGTATGCAGCTCTTCTTTCAAGGCATCGATGCGGGCCCTGGCCCAGGTGCGCAGAATCATTTCATCGCGGGCCTGGACAGCAGGCAGAGGCAGGCTCTTCTCCCAATCCGCGCCGCCGCAGCGGCCGGAGAGGATCAGCCGGGCCCCGGCTCCAGGGCGGAACCTGGCGCAGAGCTGCAAAGGCTGGCCATAATAGAGATCGGGCAGTTCGACCGGCGCCATATCCCATGCGGTGGTCCCTTCCCAGCGCAGACGCAGATCGGTGAGCAGGGGGTAGGAGAGACGGTCATGGAAACGGATGATCGCGGTCTCGATATCCTCATCGAGCTGGAGAAATTCGCTGGTGCCGCGGCCCAACCGCGCCAGGCTGCTGATGAAGGCGCGATTGACGGCGGGCCCGATTCCGAAGGTGAAGAGGCGAAAGTTGCGGATCCCCCGCCGCACCCTCTCCAGTACCTCCTCTTCGGTGGAGACCGCCCCGTCGGTGAAAAAGATGATATGGCGCTGGCGCTGTTCATCCAGCGGCAGGCTCGAGGCCTCGGGCTGCTCCGCCAGGAATAATCCACCCAGCGGCCGCTCTTTCAAAACAAACGAATCAGGCATGACACCCCTCCATTCCATATCATCCACCACCGCGTAATCCGCACGACAGTATGAGTGACCTTACGTCGAAAAAATGATTTTGGACTGTTCGAGCAAGCGCAGCACCCGCTTGCGCACCTCCGCCGGCGCGCGGGCATCCACCACCAGTTCGACGCCGGGGGCCAGGGCGTAACGCAGCAGGTTCTGCGTTTGCCAAGGTGCCGTTTCGCTCTTGCGGCGCTCCCTTTCTGCGGCGTGCAGCAGCTCTTCCAGCTGTGCACGCGTGCGCTGCTGAAACTCGCGGCGGATCTCGTCCAGTCGCAGCCCGCGCCGGCGCAGCACCGGGATGGCAGCCAGGCGCAGCAGGTGCTCTTCCGAATAGCGGGCAGCCAGACCGGCCCCCTCGGCGGGCGGCAGCAGACCCTGCTGCACATAAAAGTGGATGGTGCGCCGCGGCACCCCGCTTTTCTCCACCAGTTCGTTGATATCGATTTCCATTCGCTTTGACCTCTTTTTAATAACACTATAATATAGCACTGTTATCTTTTAATGTCAAGTTAAAACTTTGTCATCCATCAGACAAAACTTGACTGGCATGGTAAAAATCGCCATATTCAATCAAGTTTGTTTTCATCCTGGAACCTGGACATGAAAAACAATACCCTCTCTCTGATTCTCCTCCTCCTGCTCCTCCTGGGCAGCGGACCGGGCTGCCACGGGTGCAAAAAAACCGTTCGGGATCCTTTCTGGACGCCGGACAAAAATCCCGAAAAGATCGGCCGGCTGGTTATCGAAGAGCTGCTGGCGCGGCCTGAATTTATGCTCTACCGCGCCTCACACTGGCGGGGCATTCATTACGCCGAGGCCTGCGCCGGTTTCGGCGCCGTGCGCCTGGCGGGGCTGTTGAAGGATAAAGAGCTGCTCGCCCGCCTGTCCAACCGCTATGCCAGGGCCAACACCGACAGCCTGACCGACCTGGCCAACCATGTCGATG
Source organism: bacterium (assembly GCA_029554865.1). Lineage (GTDB taxonomy): Bacteria > Zhuqueibacterota > Zhuqueibacteria > Residuimicrobiales > Residuimicrobiaceae > JAKPUX01. Next base: position 6,814 of record JAKPUX010000006.1, read on the forward strand.
CCAATGTCTATGGCATCCTGCCACTCGAACTGTACAAATCCACCAGAGATGAACAATTTTTCAGGCAGGGGATCGAACTGGCTGACGCCCAGTGGGCGACGCCCGGGGACGACGGCCTGACCCACCAGACCCGCTTCTGGATCGACGACATCTGGATGATCGGCGCCCTGCAGGTCCAGGCCTGGCGCGCCACCGGTAACATGGTTTATCTGCAAAGAGCGGCACTTGAGATCGACGCCTATCTGCAGAAACTGCAGCAGCCCAATGGACTCTTTTTCCATGGAGAGGGCGCGCCCTTTTTCTGGGGCCGGGGCAACGGCTGGACCGCCGCCGGGATGGCCGAGCTGCTCTCCGAGCTGCCTTCAAATAATCCCCATTACCCGGCCATCCTGGCAGGCTATCGCCGGATGATGGAGGCCCTGCGCCGCTATCAGGCCGAGGACGGGATGTGGCGTCAGCTGGTCGACAATCCCGAATCCTGGAACGAGAGCTCGGCGACAGCGATGTTCGGCTATGCCGTCACCATCGGGGTGAAAAAAGGGCTGCTGGATAAATCCCTTTACACGCCGGTGTACCGGAAGGCCTGGCAGGCCCTCGTCACCTATATCGGCGAGGACGGCAAAATCTCCGAGGTCTGCATCGGCACCGGCAAAAGCGCCGATATCGACCACTACCTCACCCGGCCGCGCAGCGCCGGGGATCTGCACGGCCAGGCCCCCGTGCTCTGGTTCGCCTGGGCCCTGCTCGACCGCAAGCTTTAACTGGAGGTGCCTGAGAATGTTCAATGCGCTCAAAACCGCCGCGATCATCAAATTCATCAATCCCTATCTCGAGGGTATCGGTTCGGTCGAGGGGATCGAGATCGATAAAAAAGCCAAATCGATCGTCGCCCGGGTGGTCATGGCGGGCGAACTCCAGCCGGTGCGCATCGAGGTGCACGGCTATCATCTCGGCGCCGATTCCATCACCATCCCCCGGTTCATTTGCAGCAAGCCCTGGATCGAGGCGGCTCTCAACCGCTTTCTCGCCAACCAGCCCTTCAGGATCCCCGAAAAGGCCCGCAGCGCCATCAAGCTGCTCCTCTGATCCCGTATTTTTTTCAAAATCCGCTTGACTTTTTGGCGATAATCTTCTATCTTCAAATGAAATATTATTTTCATGTCATTACATTCTGAAAGAATTCTTGCAGCAATGACCCCGGACATGAAAAATATCGAAGACAGGATCGTCAGGAGCCTGCCCACCCTCGCGTCCAATCAGAAAAAAGTGGCAAACTTTTTTCTCGAGCACCTGGACCTGGTCGCCCTGCTTCCCATCCGCGAGGTCGCCCTCAAAACCGGGGCCAGCGAGGCCACCATCGTCCGCTTCGCCCAGCTCCTCGGTTACCGCGGTTACAAGGAGCTCAAGGAGACCCTCTCCAGCAGCCTCAAGGCTCAGCTTTCCCCCACGGCGCGCTATCACCTGGCCGTGGCGGAGAAGGGCCAGTCCCCGGATGTGCTCAAGCTCGCCTCGCAAAATGTCATCTCCAATATTCATGAAACCATCCGCTCGATCGACACCCAGGTCTTCACCGCTGCGGTCGAGAGCATCATCGCCGCCGAGCGCATCTACTGCATCGGTCTGGAACTCTCCTCCCACCTCGCGCAGCTGATGACCTTTCTCCTGCGCCAATACAGCTACAACGCCCAGCACCTCTCCCTCGACTTTTTCCGCTACGAGGAGCAGGTCGCTTTTATGAATCCGCGGGACCTGGTGATCGCCTTCAGTTTCTCTCCCTATTCGCGGGAGACCGTCGAGGCCATCGCCCTGGCTAAAAAGCGCGCCGTTCCCAGCATCCTCTTCACCGACAAGAAGAGTTCGCCCGCCCGCACCTGGGCCACACACTGCTTGCCCATCAAGACCGATAATATCATGTTCAGCAATTCTCTCGGGGCGGTTGTCACCGTCCTCAATGCCATCATCACCGAACTCAATTTCAGGGACAAGGATCGCACCCTGGCCGCCCTCCGGATCATCGAGGAGAGCATCCGCGATGACCGGTATTTCGTCACTCCGGTCTGAGAGCCCTGTCCGCCCGGCTGCTTCAGGCTCGCTGCCTGCACTGCTGATCTCACCCCATGAGGCCCTATGGACGAAGAAAAACTGGTCTCCCTTTTTCTCGAACTGGTCCGGATCGATGCTGTCTCGCTGCATGAGCGGCCCGTCGCCGATTTCATCAAGGCGCGGCTCTGCGCCCGCGGCCTCGAGGCCGAAGAGGATGACGCTGCCCGCCAGCTCAACGGCAGCGCCGGCAACCTGATCGTCCGTCTGCCGGGCGAGGATAAAAGCCGCGCGCCTCTGCTCCTGCTCGCCCACATGGATACCGTGCATCCCACGGCGGGAGTCAAGCCCACCCTCGCCGACGGCGTGCTGCGTTCGGACGGGACTACGATCCTCGGGGTGGACAACCGCGCCGGCGTGACCCTCATCCTCGCCCTCATCGATGAGCTGATCGAACGGCAACTCCGGCACCGCAGTCTGGAGATCGTCTTCACTGTCGGCGAGGAGCTGGGCATGCTCGGCGCCATGGCCCTCGATTTCTCCCGCCTCAAGGCGCGGGAGGGGTTTGTCTTTGACTGCACCGCCGTGCCCGGAGGCTATGTCGCCTCCACGCCTACAGCCTATGATTTCAAGATCCGGATCACAGGCAAACCGGCCCACTCGGCAGTGGCACCGGAGAAGGGGATCAACGCCCTCACCATGGCGACGCATGTGATGAGCGGCTTTCCGGTCGGACGGGTCAGCGACCATTCCGTCGCCAATTTCGGCACCATTCACGGCGGCACGGCGGACAATGTCGTCCCCGACCAGGTGACCCTGACCGGGGAGTTCCGTTCCTTCCGCGAGGAGGAGATCTCGGTGATGCGCGAACTGCTGACCTCCCTGTGCAGCGCCGCCGGGGAGCGCTGGGGCGGCTCCTGCGCACCGGCTTTCATGCTCTCCTTTCAGGGCTTTCAGTTCGGCTCCGAGATGCCTCTGGTGCAGCGGCTGCATGACGCCTTTGCGCGCGCCGGTGTGACCCCGCAGCCCCTGGTCTACTACGGAGGCAGCGACGCCAATGTCTTCAACCAGCACGGCGTCAGGATCATCAATACCGGCATCGGCGCCAATGCACCCCATTCCACCGAAGAACATATCCGTCCTGCCGACATGCTCAAGGGATACGAAATTCTCAGCCATCTGATCGAAGCGGAGTAAGCGAAGATGAAAAAAACAGCGGCAGCGGGGATGATTGTTTTGCTGGCCGGGCTCGTGCTCTGCCAGCAGCCGGGACGCAAGGGCTATCTGATGATCATCGGCGGCGGCGACAAGCCGATGGATGCCATGCAGGCCTTCGTCGACCATTGCCAGGGCAAGCCGGTCGTGATCATCACCTCGGCGAGTTCGGACCTCGAATACGGCAACTTCACCGCCGGCCAGCTCAGGCAGTGCGGGGCCGCGCAGATCGACCTCCGCCACATCGTCGAGCCGGAGGTCGCCAACTCGGACAGCATCACCGCCCTCATCGACGCGGCCGGCGGGGTCTTTTTCACCGGCGGCGACCAGGACCGGCTGATGAACCGGCTCGGCACCACCCGCACCGAGGAAGCCCTAAAGCGCCTCTATTATGAACGGGCCGGCATCATCGGCGGCACCAGCGCCGGCGCAGCGGTGATGAGCGAGGTGATGATCACCGGCAACGAGCTGGTCAACACCGATTCGACGCGCAATTTCTTCTGCATCCAGAAGGGCAATGTCGAGACCAAACGGGGATTCGGCTTTGTCAAGAACGCGATCATCGACCAGCACTTTCTCATGCGCAAGCGCCACAACCGCCTCATCGCCGTGGTGCTTGAACACCCGGAGCTGCCGGGCATCGGCATCGACGAAGAGGCGGCCATCCTGGTCCATCCGGACGGGCGCTTCAAGGTCTACGGTCAGGATGCCGTCATCGTCTATGACGCCCGCAGGGCCCGCGCTATCCGCACCGCCGAGCGCGGCCTGCTCGGCGGCCACAACATTAAAGTGGATCTGCTCCTCCCCGGTGAAGAGTACCGCATAAAGTAGAGAGAATCCCATGGCCGGCAAAGCGCATTTCACCTTCAACACCCTCTTCATGATCTTCGCCATGGTCGTCATCGTGGCGGCCCTGACCTGGATTGTCCCGGGCGGGGAATACCAGCGCCAGGAGGTGGCGGGCAAGACCCTGGTCATCGCCAACAGCTTTACCCCGGTCGAGAGCCATCCGCAGGGGATCGGTGCGGTGCTCGTGGCCCCGCTTCTCGGCTTCATCGCCGCCGCCAAGATCATCGGTTTCTGCTTCATCATCGGCGGCATCTTCACCATCATCCAGAACACCGGGGCGATCACCGCGGGGGTGAACTGGATGGCCTGGTATTTCAGCCACAAGCCCCACATGCAAAAGTTCTTCATCCCGGCGACAATGACCATTTTCTCGGTGGCGGGCACCACCTTCGGCATGTGCGAGGAGACCATGCTCTTCGTACCCCTCTTCATGATGCTGGCGATCTCGCTGGGCTATGACTCCCTGGTCGGGACGGCGATCCCCTTTCTCGGCGCAGCTGCCGGCTTTGCCGGGGCGGTCATC
>JAKPUX010000008.1 GCA_029554865.1 bacterium
CCCGCCGGCCGCATCCGCGTTTTACGGCTGATAAAAGGCTTGCTTTTATTCCGCGCCGGCGCTAACTTACAATTATCCATCCATCGGCGGCACCAGCCGCCCCGAGCGAGAACCGATCCGGAAGGAGAGTGTAATGTACGGAATCGACGGCGCCGTCCTGGCGTGGTTTTTCATCGGTTTTTTTCTCATCCTCACCGAACTGGTGATGCCGGGCTTTATCGTCATTTTTTTCGGCGTCGGCGCCTGGGCGACCTGCCTCCTGCTCGAGCTCGGGCTTATCCACTCCTTCAACGCACAGCTAGTCGTCTTTCTGATCGCCTCCGGGGCCTCCCTCCTCCTCTTCCGCAAGCAGGGCAAAACCCTCTTCGACGGCAAGAAATCGGGCAAGCTCGGCCCCTTTGAATCCCTGGACGATTACGTCGGCAAGCGCGCTGTAGTGGTCGAGGCGATCAAGCCGGGCGATCCCAACGGCAGGGTGGAGTTCAACGGCACGCTGTGGAGCGCCGAATCCGCGGAAACGATCCCCGCCGGCACACCCGTCGAGATCATCAAACGTGAAAATCTGACCCTGGTGGTAAGATCCATAGCCTCATAACCCCGCCCGGCGCCCGGATGGAAGCGGCGCTATGAGCTCCGCAGGCGCCCGTGCCGCTTGCCGTTCAATCCTCTTCGAAAGGAGCATTCCATGCTGCAAGCCGAAACCCTGATCCTCATCGGACTCATCATCCTGGCAATCATCATCCTCTCGAAATCGGCCAAGGTGGTGCCGCAAAAGACCGTCTACATCGTCGAGCGCCTCGGCAAGTACAGCGGCACCCTCGAGGCCGGCTTTCATATCCTTATCCCTTTCATCGACCGCATCCGCTACATCCATTCCCTCAAGGAGAACGCCATCGACGTCCCGGAGCAGTCCTGTATCACCAAGGATAACATTCAGGTCGACATCGACGGCATTCTCTATTTTGTCATCGTCGACCCGGTCAAGGCTTCGTACGGCATCAACGACTATGCCTTCGCCTCGATCCAGCTCGCGCAGACCACCATGCGTTCCGAGGTCGGCAAAATCGATCTCGACAAGACCTTTGAGGAGCGGGAAAAGATCAATTCGGAGATCGTTGCCGCGGTCGACAAGGCCTCGATGCCCTGGGGGCTGAAGGTGACCCGCTACGAGATCAAGAACATCGTCCCGCCGCCGAGCATCAAGGACGCGATGGAGAAGCAGATGCGCGCCGAGCGCGAAAAGCGCGCCCTCATCGCCGAATCGGAGGGCGACAAGCAGGCCAAGATCAACCGCGCCGAGGGCGACAAGCAGGAGGCGATCGCCAAATCGGAAGGCGAAAAGATGAAGCGCATCAACGAGGCCGAAGGCCGCGCCCAGGAGATCGAGCGCGTCGCCCAGGCCACCGCCAAGGGGATCCGCGAGATCGCCGCGGCCATTGCCGCCCCGGGCGGCAGCCAGGCGGTCAACCTGCGCATCGCCGAGCAGTACCTGGGCGAATTCGGCAAGCTGGCGACCAAGAGCAACACCATGATCATCCCCGCCAACCTGACCGATGTGGCGGGCACGGTGGCGACGGTGGCGCGGATCTTCAGCGAAACCAACAAGGGGATGAACGAGCCGCCCAAGCCGGCCTAGGCGATCCTCGTCAGGGGCGCCGGCTCAGCCCCGGGCCCGGAGCTGCCGGGAGACTAACAAGTCAAGGGCGGGCGCCAAGGAAGGGAGGCGGATGTGCGCGTCAGCAAAAAGAAAAACGGATTGACCCTGCAGGCCTACGCCGGCACCACCGGGGTGCTGCTGGCGATGAATGCCTCGGCGGCCAAGCGCAAGGGACTGCTCGGATTCGCCATCGAGCGGGAGGGCCCGGCTCCCGGCCGGGTGCGCTGGCTTCAGGGCAGCCTGCGTTTTCCCGGCGAAAGCCAGGACGTCAACGCCGCGGTCGACAGCAACCTCGGCCCCATCCAGAAATTCCGCTGGTCCGACTATTCGGTCTACGCCAACACCCCCTACCGCTATAAAATCCACGGCGTCTACGGCCGGCCGGACAAGCTGCGCTACCTCGACGGCCCCGAGGTCGAGCTGCGCAGCGAGTCGCTGCTGGA
>JAKPUX010000010.1 GCA_029554865.1 bacterium
ACCATCACCTGCAGCAGGACCGAGAGCAGAATCGCCCGCCAGATCCAGCGGTTGCTGAAGAGCTTTTTGAAGGCGCTTTCATAGCCCGAGCGCGCATTGAAGACGTTGAAGAGCTGAAAGAAGACCAGGGTAGTGAAGGCCATGGTCTGGGCATAGGGCACACCCCCGCTGCCGGGGATCAGTCCGCCGGGCAGGGCGTAATCGACCACCAGCAGGGTGCCAATCCCCATCACCGCGCCGACGAGGAGGATGCCCAGCCACATGTCGCTGGTGATGACGCGCGTGCGCGGATCCCGAGGCGGCCGTTTCATGAGCCGGTGGTCGGCCGGATCAACGCCCAGGGCGAGGGCGGGCGCAGCATCAGTTAGCAGGTTGATCCAAAGGATCTGCACCGCCAGCAGGGGGGCGACCACGGCCGAGCCGGCCTCGGGATGCAGCCCGATCAGGCCGGCCAGGATCACTCCGAAAAACATGACAAAGACCTCGCCGATGTTTGAGGAGAGCAGATAGCGGAGGAATTTCTGGATGTTGGCGAAGATCGCCCGTCCCTCCTCGACAGCGGCAACGATGCTGGCAAAATTGTCGTCTGTCAACACCATGTCGGCCGCCCCCTTGGAGACATCGGTGCCGGTGATGCCCATGGCCAGACCGATGTCAGCGCTCTTGAGGGCCGGGGCATCGTTGACACCATCGCCGGTCATGGCGACGATCTCGCCGTGCGCCTTGAAGGCGCGGACGATGCGCAGCTTGTGATCCGGCGCCACCCGGGCGTAAACCGATGCCTTCAGCACTACTCCTTCCAACTCATCGTCACTCATTTTTTGGAGCTCGGCGCCGCTGACGACGCGGCCGCCCTCGTCGATGATGCCCAACTCCCGGGCGATCGCCTCGGCCGTGGCCGGATGGTCGCCGGTGATCATCACCGAACGCACCCCGGCCTCGCGTGCCACGCGCACGGCCTCGGCCGCCTCCGGCCGGGGCGGATCGATCATGCCGACTACGCCGAGAAAGACGAACTGATTCTCATATTCATCGTCGTTCATCTCTCCGGTCACCTCATCCATGCGCATGGTGCGGAAGGCGACACCCAGGGTGCGCAGGGCCTCATGGGCCAGCTTGTCGACCGCAGCGAGGATGGCCGCCCGCCGCTCGGGAGTCAACTCCCGTGCCTCTTCACCCACACGCTCATGCGAGCAGCGCGAGAGCAGCACATCGGGTGCCCCCTTGCTCACCACCATGAAGCGCTCTTCCTTCTCGGTGTCCTTGTGGGCCGTGCTCATCAGCTTGCGCTCGCTGCTGAAAGGCACTTCATGGACGCGCGGGAAGCGCTCGGAGAGCTCAAGCTCATTCCAGCCCGCCTTGCGGGCAGCCACGAGCAGGGCTCCCTCGGTCGGATCGCCCTGGATGGTCCACTGCTCCTCGCTGTTGTGCACCAGGCGGGCATTGTTGGCCAGGTGGGCGGCGCGCAGGGCGTGGCGCACTTCGTTGCGCAGGGGACCCCCGGCGAGGGGTTCGCCTCCCTGCTCGAGCCGGCCGGCCGGGGAGTAGCCCGCGCCGGTGAACGAGACCTCGCCGCTGGCGGTGACGACCTTGCGCACGGTCATCTCGTTGCGGGTCAGGGTGCCGGTCTTGTCCGAGCAGATCACCGTGGTCGAACCCAGGGTTTCGACAGCATTGAGCTTGCGCACGATGACGTTACGTTTGGCCATGCGCTCCATGCCGAGGGAGAGGACGATGGTGGTGATGGCGGTCAGCCCTTCAGGGACGGCGGCTACCGCCAGCGAGACGGCAAGGAGCAGGACATCGACGAGGTCGGCCCAGGTGCGCAGATTCTCGACGATGAGGATGGTAGCGCTGATGAGGATGGCGATGGCGATGACGGCGATGCCGAGCATGCGTCCCACCCCGGCCAGCTCGCGCTGGAGGGGGGTGCTGACCTCGGCGGTCTCCTGGAGGGTGCCGGCGATCTTGCCGATCTCGGTGTGGCTGCCGGTGCCGACGACCACGGCGCGGCCGCGGCCGCTGGTGACGGCGGTGCCGCTGAAGAGCATGTTGAGCTGGTCGCCGATGCCGGTTTCATCCTCCATGTGGGCGCTGTCCTTGCTGACCGGGGCGCTCTCGCCGGTCAGGGCCGCCTCGGCGACGCGCAGGGCCACCGATTCAAGGACGCGGGCGTCGGCGGGGATGGTGTCGCCCTCCTCGATGAGAAGGATGTCGCCGGGAACCAGTTCACGGGCGGGGAGGGTCTGCTGGGCGCCGTCGCGCAGGACGCGGGCGGTCGCCGCCGACATCGCCGCCAGGGCGGCGATTGCCTGCTCGGCGCGCTCCTCCTGAAGATAGCCGAGCACGCCGTTGAGGATGACCACGATCAGGATGGTGATCGCCTCGAAGGGGATGACCGAATCGCGTTCGATCACCCAGGCGATGAAGGAGATCACGGTCGCGACCAGCAGCAGGAGGGTGAGGGGATCCCTGAACTGGGCGAAGAATTTTTTCCATTTGGGGACAGGCGGCTCCTGGGGGAGTTCGTTGGGGCCGTATTTTTCCAAACGCTGCCGGGCCTCGGCTGCGGTGAGGCCGGCTTTGGGGTTGACGCCGAGAAGGGCGAGGATTTTTTCACAGCGCTGCCGGTAGGGCAGTTCACCGCTGAAAAGGAGGGGATCAGCCATTAAGGGTACCGGTTGGTGAGGAAGGCAGGAGGGGAGCGTGCCTCTCCCGCCGGATCAATGATTTGTCTAATATAGTCTACTTTGGGCAAATAATCAAAGGAGATTTTTTTACCAGGGTACCCCCTGAATCTGCATACCACTTGCCAGCTGTGCCGCCTCCCCTGTAAAAATCTGGTTCCCATCCGGCGCCTTGTGCCGCGTCCCCTGTAAAAATCTGGTTCCCATCCGGCACCTTGTGCCGCGTCCCCTGCAGAAATCTGGTTCCCATCCGGCACCTTGTGCCACGTCCCCTGTAAAAATCTCGTTCCCACCCGGCACCTTGTGCCGCGTACCCTGGAAAAATCTGGTTCCCACCCGGCACCTTGTGCCGCCTCCCCTGCAGAAATCTGGTTCCCACCCGGCACCTTAGTACCATGTATCCCAATCCCTTCAAACTAACTCCATCATACCCGCGGCGTGTGCCCCGGCCGATGAGGCTACCTTTTTAAAAAGCCAGTTTCCGCCTCTAGTTCATTATTTTATTTTTATCCCGGTAGGACCAATACTTTGAGGGGTAATGAGAGAATTCTCTGCAATGGAAGGGAGGGGGGCATGCCTGTGAAATTTAGCCGCATTGTGCAGCTTGAGGCAGCAGAAAAATGGAGATTTTGTAAAAAGTGCTTGACAATGCCCATCGAGTTTGCTATACTTAATTGCACAAACGTTTGTTCTATCCTTTGCGGCGAGTTCCTCCACCTCCAGCACGGGACGGCGCTCTCATGTCCACCACCATCACCGACATCGCCACCAAAACCCACTGTTCGGTATCCACGGTCTCGCGAGTGCTCAACAAGCAGGCCAAAAAATACCGCATCAGCAAGGAGAAGGAGCGGGTCATC
>JAKPUX010000011.1 GCA_029554865.1 bacterium
CCTGACCCCATAAAAACGTTTTCATGTAAACATCAGCGAGGTGAAAACCATGACGACTTACGAACGCGGCAAGCTCTACGAGATTTCCATCATTGACTTCAAGCTCGATCCCGACCAGCCCCGGAAGGTCATCGACCCCGACGCCCTGGCGGAGCTGACCGCCTCCATCAAGACCCACGGGATTCTCCAGCCCCTCCTCTTCCGTCAGGGTGATCAGGGGTGGCTCTACATCGTCTCCGGGGAGCGGCGCTACCGGGCGGCGAAGGAGTTGGGCCTTTTGACCCTGCCGGCGATGCTGGTGGAGGGGAACCACGCCGAGATCGCCCTGGTGGAGAACCTCCTCCGTCAGGACCTCACCGCCGTGGAAGAGGCCGAGGCCCTCCAGCGCCTCAAGGACGACCAGCAGTACACTGACGAGCAGTTGAGCGGCGTCATCGGCCGCGCCCGGACCACCCTCTCGGACATCCTCCTCATCAACCGCCTCCCCGCGGAGATCCGGGACGAATGCCGGGGCGACCGCAAGGTTTCCAAGAGCGCCCTCATCGAGATCGCCCGGAAGAAACAGGCCCGGGGCATGCAGACCGCCTGGACCAAGTACAAGGAGAAACAGGCCAAGGCCGCCGCCGGCGCCACCCGCAAAGAGAAGGCCCCCGCCACCCCGGAGGAACTCATCGACTGGGTGACCAAGGCCAACACCAAACTCAACGCCATCGACCCCGCCCCCTGGACGGAAGAAGAAAAGACCGCCCTCACCGAGGCCCTGGAGGACCTCCAGGAGACCATCGGCGGCCTCCTGGCGGCCGGCGAAAATCCGAGGCAAAACTTTTCGTGAGTCGTCAATTACAGAATAATATCAGCTACTTTACCTATGCCGGAGCTCCGGCATAGGTGATTTAAGAGCAGGAATGAAAATCGCCACGATTATCGGCGCCCGGCCCCAGTTCATCAAGGCCGCCGCGGTCTCGCGCGCCATCGCCGCCCACAACCGTGCCGTATGCCCCACCGCGCAGGCGGCCGCCGCAATAGCAAACCCTGGCGCGCATAATGGCGTCGCCCCGCCGCCCGTCATCGAGGAGATCCTCATTCATACCGGCCAGCACTACGATGACGGCATGTCCGCCGTCTTTTTCCGCGAACTCGATATCCCCGAGCCGAAATACAACCTGAACATCGGTTCCGGCCCCCACGGCCGCCAGACAGGCCGGATGCTCGCGGCAATCGAGGAGGTCCTCCTCGCCGAAAAACCCGACTGGGTCCTGATCTACGGCGATACGAACTCTACGCTGGCCGGTGCACTTGCCGCGGCCAAGCTGCACATCCCCATCGCCCACGTGGAGGCGGGTCTGCGCAGCTTCAATCGCCGCATGCCGGAGGAGATCAACCGGGTGGTCGCCGATCAGCTCTCCAGTCTGCTGCTTTGCCCCAGCCAGACGGCCGTGGACAATTTGGCCGCCGAAGGCATCGGCGGGAAAAATGACGAAAAAATGGGCGCTGTCCCTCATTTTCCCCAAAGAGTCGTCATCACCGGCGATGTCATGGCCGATGCCCTGCAGTTTGCCGCCGCCAAGGTCGGGGCAAAGGCTGCCCCGCAGGCCGCCGCCGTGGTCGCAGATCCCGCCACACAGGCGTCCGCCCACTCGGATATCATGGCCCGCCTGGGGCTGCAGCCGCAACGTTACCTCCTGGCCACGGTCCATCGTGCCGAAAACACGGATGACCCCCAGCGCCTGTCAGACATCTTGTCGGCCTTTGCGGCGCTCGACGAGCCCGTCGTCTTCCCCGCGCACCCCCGCACGCGCAAGTTTTTGCACGAAAAAAACTATCAGCCGCCGCCCCACGTGCGCCTTATCGATCCCGTCGGCTATTTCGACATCGTCGCCCTCGAAAAGTCCGCGCGCCTCCTCCTCACCGACTCAGGCGGCATGCAGAAAGAGGCGTACTGGCTCAAAGTGCCATGCATTACATTGCGTGATGAAACGGAGTGGGTGGAAACGGTGGATGCAGGCTGGAATGTTCTAACCGGGGCAGACGATAAAAAAATTATTCATGCCGCCCTGAATTTCACGCCACCACAGGAACACCCGCCCCT
>JAKPUX010000114.1 GCA_029554865.1 bacterium
GCCATGCATCCCGACCGGGGATATGTGCCGATCAGGGAGATCGCGGCGGGCCTGGGGATCTCGTTTCATTTCCTCACCAAGATCCTTCAGGTGCTGACGCAGAAGAACATCATGACCTCCTTCAAGGGGCCCAACGGCGGGATCGCTTTGGCGCGGCCGGCGGAGGAAATCGCCCTCAAGGAGATCGTCCTGGCCATCGATGGCGAGGGCCTCTTCCGGGGCTGCATGGTCGGGCTCGACCACTGCGACGACGATCATCCCTGTCCCCTGCATGAGCAGTGGAGCGCTCTGCGCGGCGATCTGGACGAGCTTTTCAGCCGCACATCGGTCGCCCACCTCGCCGGAAGGGCGCGCGCGGAGGGCTTGCGTCTGACCGACCTGCTGCCGGGAGAGCTGACAAAACAAAACGCAGGCCCGGATTCGAGCCGGCGTTAGCAGAGAGAACAAGGACAGGTATCGATCGCATTATGAAGATGACAAGGATAATCGAACGGATTAAAAAGGAGCTGGCCGATCCGCAGTCGGTCCGGCGCATGGTCCAGTGGGGCTTTGCCCTGCTGACGATCTGGATCGGGATCAAATTCATCCTCTTCGTCCATCAGGCCGGCGGCAGCGGCGAGATCACCATCACCCGCCCCCCCGGAGTCGAGGCCTTTCTGCCGATCAGCGCCCTGATCAGCCTCAAGTTCTGGCTCCTGACCGGGATTTTCAACACCATCCACCCGGCCAGTCTGGTGCTGCTGCTGGTCATCATGGCCACCGCCCTGCTGCTCAAGAAGGGCTTTTGCGGCTGGGTCTGCCCCTTCGGGCTGCTCTCCGAATATCTGGCCGCAATCCACACCTGGATCTTCGGCCGGCCGCGGCGTCTGCCCCGCTGGCTCGACTATCCCCTGCGCAGCCTGAAATACCTGCTGCTCGGCTTTTTCGCCTACGCCATCTTTTGGGAGATGGGGGTGCGCGAGCTCGGGGCCTTTATCAACACCCCCTACAACAAGGTCGCCGACGTCAAGATGTACCTCTTTTTCGCCAATGCTTCAGCCTTCACCCTCAAGGTGCTCGCCGCCCTGGTGCTGCTCTCGGTGCTGGTGCGCTATTTCTGGTGCCGCTACCTTTGCCCTTACGGAGCGCTGCTCGGCATTTTCGGCTGGCTGAGCCCCCTCAAGGTGCGCCGCAATGCGGAGAGCTGCATCGACTGCGGCAAGTGCACCCGGGTCTGCCCGGCCAGCATCAAGGTCGACAAGGCTGTCAGCGTGCGCTCGGACGAATGCAACGCCTGCCTGCGCTGCGTCGACACCTGCCCGGTCAGGGATACCCTGAGTTTTTCAGTCACCCCGAAGCGGGGCCGGCTGCCGCGGCGGTTCTATCCCGTCGTCCTGCTCCTGCTCTTCGTGCTCGGCATCGGCGCCGGGCACCTCTTCGACCGCTGGCACAGCAGCATCACCCCGGCGGAGTACCGCCACCATATCCGCAACATCGAGAGTCCCGAGTACAACCACTTCCGCGGCCGCACTCCGCCGCCGGCCGTCCGCCAGACCGGACCGGATTCCGGACCGGCATCTCAACCCGCTGACAATAAATGAACAATAATAATAAAGGAGTAAACCATGAGTGAACTGATCGACAATGACCGCAAGCGCAAGGATCTGCTCAAACATATGATCCTGCAGCTGCACAAGGGCACCGCTCCCGAGGCGGTGCGCAAACAGCTGGCCGAGCTGATGGGCCAGGTGCCCTATGAAGATGTGGTGGCGGTGGAGCAGGAGCTGATCTCGGAGGGGCTGCCGACCGAGGAGGTGCTCAAGCTTTGTGACATCCACGGCGCCGTGCTCAAGGGCAAGATCGACCACAGCAACGCCCGCACCGCTCCGGACGGCCATCCCGTGCACACCTTCATCCAGGAGAACCGCGCCCTGCAGCTCGAGATTGCGGCCCTCGAGACGCTCTTCGCCAAAGCCCGCACCGACTTCAGCAGCGAGCTGGTCTATGAGATCACCGGCCATTTCAACGCCCTGATGGATGTGGACAAGCACTACCGCCGCAAGGAGTACCTCCTCTTTCCGCTGCTGGAGAAGAAGGGGATCACCGGTCCGCCGACGGTGATGTGGGGCAAGCACGACGAGGCGCGCGGGATGCTCAAGGCCGCCCTCGAGGCCCTGCACACCCTGACCGGGGCCGACCAGGCCTCCCTCACCGGCGCCATCGACCTGCTGCTGCATCCCGCCGCCGACGCCATCGAGGAGATGATTTACAAGGAGGAGGAGATCCTCTTCCCGATGTGCCTGGACACCCTCACCGAAGCGGAGTGGGCGGCCATCCTCGCCGGCTCAGCCGATATCGGCTACTGTCTCTATGCCCCGACCGCGGTCTGGACCCCCTCGGAAGAGGCCGCCCCCGCTTCGGCGCGGCCCGAAGAGGCCGGCCCCTCCGGCCGCATCACGCTCCCGACCGGCAGCTTCAGCGTCGAGGAGCTCACCGCGGTGCTCGATAATCTTCCTTTCGATATCACCTTTGTCGATGCGGAGGACACAGTGCGCTATTACTCCGCGGGCAGCGAGCGCATCTTTGAGCGCAACCTCGCCGTCATCGGCCGCAAGGTGCAGCTCTGCCATCCCCCCTCCTCCATGCATATTGTCCAGAAGATTCTCGACGACTTTCGCGCCGGCCGGCAGAACCGCGCCCCCTTCTGGATCACGATGGGCGACAAATTCATCCACATCGAGTACTTCGCCCTGCGCGACGCCGCAGGAAAGTACCTCGGCACCCTCGAGGTGACCCAGGATCTCACCGCAAAGAAAAAGCTGAGCGGCAATCAGCGGCTGCTTTCCTACAGCTGACAGAGCGCGGGCCGGTGCACGCCGGTCCGCCGGATTCGACAGATGAGAGGGCGGCCGTTCTGCCGCCCCTTTTTTTAAAAAAGGAGAAAATCATGGAGTTGACCATCACCCCCGAGACCAGGCTGAGCGCCCTGCTCGAGGCCTATCCCCAGCTCGAAGAGAAGCTGCTTTCGATGTCGCCCCAGTTCGCCAAGCTGCGCAATCCGGTCCTGCGCGCCACCATCGCCAAAATCGCCACCCTGCGCCAGGTGGCGGAGGTCGGCGGTCTGCCTCTGGCCGAAGTGATCAACACCCTGCGCGCGGCGGTCGGCCAGATGTGCGGCAATTATGGCGGGCCCGCCGAATCTGACGATCGTCCCGCCTGGTTCGCAGCGGACAAGATCACCCGGCGTCTGGACGCCCGACCGCTGCTGGCGGCCGGCGAGCATCCCCTGACGCAGGTGGTGAGCGAGAGTCAGCAGCTGCAGCCGGGCGAAATCTACGAACTCACCACCCCCTTTCTGCCCGCACCGCTGATCGATGCGGTCAAAAAGAAGGGTTTTGCCGCCTGGAGCCTGCAGGAGCAGGCCGATCTCTACCGCAGTTATTTCTGCAAGGAGTAATAAGGGAAAACCGAACGAAAGGGCGGCCGCGATGGCCGGAGGGAAAAACGATGAATTCCGACAACCATGAAGCGGCGGAGTTTTACCGCGGCCTGGCCGCCAGCTACGACGGCATGACCCGTTTCGCCGAGCGGCTGCCCGGCGAGCGGGCGCTGCTGGCCGAATGGCGGACGCGCCACGGCTTCACCCGTCCCCTCGATGCGGCCTGCGGGACCGGGCTGCATGCGGTCGCCCTGGCGCAGCTGGGCCTCGAGGTGACCGGGGCCGATCTCTCGCCGGAGATGCTCGCCGGGGCGCGCGCTCATGCCGCGGCCGAGGGGGTCGAGGTCACCTGGGTGGAAGCGGCGATGGAGCGGCTGCCCGCGCATGTGCAGGGGCCCTTCGATGCCCTCTTCTGCCTGGGCAACTCTCTGCCCCACCTCCTGGATGAGGAGGCGCTGGCGGCCGCCCTGGCGGGATTTCACCAGCTGCTCGTCCCCGGCGGCCTGCTGCTGCTTCAGCTGGTCAACTACGAGGCGGTCCTGGCCGGGCAGCGCCGCATCCTCGCCCTCAACCGCGACGGCGAGCGTGAGTTCATCCGCTTTTACGATTTCGGCGAATCCCTGCTGGGCTTCAACATCCTCGAGATTGACTGGTCCCAGCAGCCACCCCGCCACCGCCTGCAGACCACTCCCCTCCGCCCCTGGCGCCACGCCGAGGTCGAGCGGGCGGTAGAAGAAGCCGGATTTGGCAACATCGACATTTTTGGCGATCTGCGCCGGGGAGAGTATGCGACGGCGAAATCACCAAATCTGGTGGTGACGGCGATCAGATAGCGCCGGGGCTGCCAGCAGGGCGCATCCGGGATGAAAAAAGCCGGTGCAGATAAATTCTGCACCGGCTTTTTTTTCGGATCTGCCTCGCGCGGATCAGGCGCCCGGGGCGGTCTGCGGCCTGCGGAAAAGATGGTGGAGGACGAGGGACCAGAAAAAGCCACCGGCCACCTTGGCGAGGAACTGCCCGGCGATGATGGCGGGCATGACCGCACCGAAGGCCAGGGTCGGGAAGAGCAGGCTGTCGATGAGGGCGCTGGGGATGTTGCTGCCGTTGACCTTGACCAGCCAGAGGCGGTCGCGCAGGAGGTGGTAGCTGAGGGCGTCGACAGCCCCGGCCGCAGCAAAAGCGGCAAATGAGGCGACGGCAACGGCGGCGGCCTCCCGGTTGATGAGCCAGGAGATGAGGCTGCCGGCGAAGATGAGCAGGGTCATCTTGGGCAGCAGCGAGCGCTTGCGCCAGGCCTCGTGCAGGGCGTCGCGGCTGGTCAGATCGAGGCCGATGAGCAGAAAGGCGACGATGGCCGTGGCCCGGGGTCCAAAGGCGGCGATGACCAGATTGGCCGCCACCACGCTGACCAGGTAGGCCGCGACCAGCAGGCTGTTTTTAAGGGAGAGATTCATCGCTTCCGTTCGGGTGAAAAGTACTTTTTTATGGGGGGATAATGTACGACTTTCGCCCGGCTTTTGAAAGGGATTTCTGCACCCTTCAGCGGAGCGCTTTTTCTTTGCTTTCTCGCGGGGATTTTTTATATTAGCCCTGCCAAGCCAACCCGAACCTTACAGGAGAGACCCGATATGAGCATCACCCAGGATATGGCCCGCTTCGCCCTCAATCTCCAGTACGACGCGATCCCCGAAACCGCCCGCAAGGAGGCGCGGCGATTTCTGCTCGACAGCTTTGGCTGCGCCCTGGCGGCGGTGAACAACGAGGACATGCGCGCCGCCCACCGCTATATCGTAAAGCTCGGCGGCGTCCCGGACGCCACCGTCATCGGCAGCGGCCTGCGCACCAACGCCCCCAATGCAGCGTTGATGAACAGCCTGCTCATCCGCGCCATCGACTATAACGATATCTACTGGAAGCAGGATCCCAGCCATCCCTCGGACATCATCCCCGCGGCCCTGGCGGCCGGAGAAAAAGCCGGACGGGACGTCCGCGACCTCATCGCCGGCATCCTCATCGCCTACGAGCTGGAGATGCGCTGGTGTCTGGCCGCAACCCCGGGCGTGCGCGAGGTCGGCTGGCATCATGCCACCCTCACCCAGTTCGTCTCGCCCTTTGTCGCCGCGCGCATGCTCGGCCTCACCGAGGCCCAGACCGTCGCCGCCGCCGGCATCAGCGGCTCGAGCCATTTCACCCTCGGCGGGGTCGTCGCCGGCCACCTCACCAATATGAAGAACACCGCCGATCCAATGGCGACCGAGGCGGGGGTGGCTGCTGCCCTGCTCGCCGCCGAAAACTATACCGGTCCGGCCGAGGTGATCGAGGGCAAGGAGGGGCTCTATCATGTCCTACACAATGTGCAGTGGTCGACGGACACCCTGCTCAGGGGTCTGGGCAGCGAATGGCTCATCAACGAATGCGGTTACAAGCCCTTCCCGACCGAGGCCCTCACCCACCAGCCCATCTCCGCCGCCCTGCAGCTGCGCGAGGAGCACCATCTCACCGACGATCTCATCAGCAACGTCCTGGTCAAAACCACCAAGCGCGGGGCGGATATCCTCTCCGATCCGAGCAAGTACAAGCCGACCACCAAGGAGACCGCCGACCACAGCCTGCCCTACTGCATCGCCGCCGCCCTGGTGGACGGGCACGTGCTGCCCTCCTCCTTCGACGAGGAGAAGCTCAAGGATCCGCGCATCTGGAGCATGCTCGGCAAGATCACAGTGGTAGCCGATCCAGAGATCGACGCCATGTTCCCGGGGGTCAAGCGGGCGATCGTCTCGATCACCACGGTGGCCGGACAGGTTTACACCGCCCAGGTGGACAACGCCAAGGGGAGCCCGGAGAATCCGATGAGCGACGAAGAGGTGATCGACAAGTTCACGGCCAACGCCGAGGGGGTGATGGGGGCGGAGCAGCGGGCGCGCCTGATCGATGCGACCTGGGCCCTGGGGAGCCGGCCGCTGCCGATCAACGAATTCATGCAGCTGCTGGTGATCTGATCAGCGCTGCGGCGGCTGCAGCGAGGCGATGCTGCTGAGGTAGAGATAGCCCGCGGCCGCCAGAAAAAAGAGATCCTCGACGAGGTGGGCCAGGCCGGCGCGGCTGCCCGCCTCTGAGGTCGAAAAACAGCCGCATGAGATGTCGAGCCCGCGCGCCATGGCCGAGGCGATGGCGATGATAAAGATCGCGTTCATTGCAAAAATGAGCAGGCTCGCCCCGGGGGTCCAGCAGTTGAAAACGAGGGCGAGGCCGCAGAGCAGCTCGAGCCAGGGTAGCACCGCCGCCATCAAGGCGACGAGGAATTCGGGCAGCATGCGGTAATTATCGATGGAGAGGGCGAAGCCGGCCGGGTCCATGATCTTGCCGAGGCTTGCATAGATAAAGAGTGCGCCGAGCCCCAGGCGAAGCAGGGCTGCGATGCGGGGGAATTTTATCCTATTCACGGCCGGCCTCCTCTCCGCGCTTGAGCGGGTTGGCGAGCCTGTACTCCGCAATTCCGCCGCGATAGACCGCCACTTTTTCGAATCCCTCCCTGATCAATTCACCGGCCAGCAGATCCGCGAGATCGCAGGTCCCGCCGCTGCAATAGAGGACGAGCCAGCGCTCGTGCGGCAGGGCCCGCACCCGGTCGATCTGTTCGAACCAGCCCTCAAAGGGAATATGGAGGGCCCCGGGCAGATGGCCGTCGAGGTACTCTTCGCGGCTGCGGGCGTCGATGAGCAGGGCCGCCCTGCGCTGCATGAGCCCCTGCAGCTGGTCGAGGGTGATCGGGCGCGGATAGACGGGGGTTGGGCTATCATCCCAGGCCGCAGCGCCGGTTGGGGCCGCGCCGATGGCGATGCCGCGGGGATTGAGCTGGTTGGCGGCGAGGCCGAGGACGAGGGCGGCCAGGGTCAGGATCAGGGCCTGACGCAGGGCGAAGGCGGGGAGATATCGGGAAAACTGCACGCGGGTTTCTTCCTTTGACCGGATTGAAAGGTGGACGGCGGCCGGTGCGGCGGGATGCCGCAGGGTGCCGGTGAGTGATAATATAAATATTTACTGCATGTAAGGCAAAATAATTTTGAAATCTGCCTGAAAATGGCTACATTTCAGCCGTTTTGACAGAGGAAAATCATGGACACCCTGCTGCACTCGAGTTATTTCAGCCTTTTTCTCATCGTCGCCATCGGCATCATCATCGGCCATATCCAGGTGCGCGGCATCTCCCTGGATGTTTCGGCGGTCATTTTCGTCGCCCTGATTTTCGGCCATTACGGCTATCGCGTCCCGGCCGACTTTCAGAACATCGGGCTGCTGCTCTTCATCTTCACCATCGGCATCTCCGCCGGGCCGGGCTTTTTCGCCTCCTTCCAGCGCCGCGGCTTTCAGCTCATCCTCACCACCCTGGTCATCGTCGTCACCGGGGCCGCGGTCACGATCGCCCTCTCCTGGGCCTTTGACGTCGATTTCCGCATGGCAAGCGGGCTCTTCACCGGAGCGCTGACCAGCACCCCCGGCCTGGCGGCGGCCATCGAGGCGGCCGACTCGCCACTGGCCTCGATCGGCTACGGCATCGCCTATCCCTTCGGGGTGATCGGGGTGATCCTCTTTGTGCGCCTGATGCCCCGCCTCCTGCGCGCGGACCTGAAAAAGGCGGCGCATGATTACGCCGCCGAGGCCTTTGTCGCTTTTCCGGAGATCCTCAACCGCAATTTCGTCGTCGAAAACGCCAATCTGGACGGCAAGGCCATCGGCGAGCTGGACATCCGCACCATGACCGGGGCGACGATCTCGCGCGTGATGCACGGCCAGACCGCGGTCACCCCTTCGCCCCGAACCCTGCTCCACCTCGGCGATCTGGTCAAGGCCGTGGGCACCGAGGACGCCCTCGAGAAGAGCCGCCTGCTCATCGGCCCCGAGACCAGCAGGGAGATCCCCCTCAGCAAGGGCTATGACGTGCAGTGGGTGCTGGTGACCAACAAGGCGGTGGTCGGCCAGTCCCTGGCCGCGCTGCACATGCACACCAACTATAACGCCAATATCACCCGCATCCGCCGCGCCGACATCGACATCGCCCCCCGGCGCACCAGCATTCTCCGCTTCGGTGACAAGCTGCTGGTGGCCTGCGACAGCGAGAACATGACCCAGGTGGTCAAGCTGCTCGGCAACGACAACAAGCGCCTTTCGGAGACCGATTTTCTCCCCATTGCCCTTGGCATCGTCAGCGGTGTGCTCCTCGGCCGTGTGCACATCCCCCTGCCCGGCGGCATGGATTTCAATCTCGGCCTCACCGGCGGGGTGCTCGCCGCGGCCCTCATTCTCAGCCGCATCGGCAAGACCGGCCCGATCATCTGGAGCCTCTCCGGCACCGCCAACCAGGTGCTGCGCCAGCTCGGTCTGCTCTTCTTCCTCGCCGCCGTCGGCACCGAGGCCGGGGCCCATATCTCCGAGGCGGTCAGCCAGTACGGCCCGTCGATCTTTCTCATCGGTGCGGCCATTACCCTGATCCCGATGATCATCGGCATCCTGGTCGGCTACAGGCTCTTCCGGGTCAATCTCCTTACCCTGCTTGGCACCCTGACCGGGGCGATGACGAGCACACCGGGGCTGGGGGCCCTCAATCCCCTCACCGACTGCAACGCGCCAGCGGTGGCCTATGCCACGGTCTATCCCGTCGCCCTGGTTTTGACCATTATCTGCGCCCAGATCATCTCGATTCTGTGACCCCGCCGGCAAGATTCCGGAACTATTTTCGCACTTTTTTTGTTACAACCTTTGAAGAAACCAACCCAAAACCCCAATGATCATCAAGGAGGATTTATGATTTCGAAAAAAATGGAAGCTGCCCTCAATTCCCAGATCAATAAAGAGATCTATTCAGCCTATTTCTATCTCGCCATGGCCGCTGACCTGCGTGAAAAATATCTGGATGGCTTCGCCCGCTTTTTCGAGGTTCAGGCCAAGGAAGAGATGGAGCATGCCATGAAGTTTTACGAATATGTCAACGAACAGGGCGGCCGCGTCGTCCTCGAAGCCATCGATAAACCCCAGGCCGACTACAAGGATGTC
Source organism: bacterium (assembly GCA_029554865.1). Lineage (GTDB taxonomy): Bacteria > Zhuqueibacterota > Zhuqueibacteria > Residuimicrobiales > Residuimicrobiaceae > JAKPUX01. The sequence goes on from JAKPUX010000114.1 coordinate 9,470, forward strand.
GAGGAGATCTTTACCCTCGCCCTCAACCACGAAAAGTTCGTCACCAAGTCGATCAACGACCTCATGACCCTGGCTGTCAAGGAGAGCGACTATGCCAGCGCCGGCATGCTCGATTGGTTCATCAAGGAGCAGATCGAGGAAGAGGCCAACATGGACAAGGGACTGCATCAGGTGAAGATGAGTGTCAAACACCCGCACGCCCTCATGATGCTGGACGCCCGTTACGGCAAACGCGAAGACTGATCGTTCATTTCACCAAATCACAGCAAGGAATGGAGTCAGCCCTCCATTCCTTTTTTTTTAACCGCAACCAAGGAGTATTTCATGTCCACTGCACCCAGCCTGCTCAAGCCGGCGGATCTCGCTGCGCGCCTCGCCGGACTCGGGGAGGCTACGCCCCCCCTCAGCGCCGCCCATGGGCTCATGACCGCCGTGATCGTCGGGCCGTCGGAGCTGCCGCCCGAGCGCTGGATCCCCTTCGCCCTCTCGGCCGACGGGCGGGTTCCGGAAAGCCCCGGCCGCGAGGAGCTCGAGACCCTGGTCCTCTCCCTCTACGGCCTTTACAATGATACCCTCGCCTATATCCGTGAGGGGCAGTTCCAGCCCTGGCTCGGCCGCGAGGATGACCCCGAAACCCGGATGCACAATCTCGGCCTCTGGTGCGTCGGCTTTTCCAAGGGCATGCAGTTCTTCGAGGAGGAGTGGTTCAAGAGCAGCGACCGGGACATGGCCGAACTGCTGGTGCCGGTCTTTTATTTCATCCAGCCGGAGCGCTTCATCCCCCTCTATCTGGAGGAAGAGAACGACGAGGAGAAGCGCTTCGAACTCGAACTGCTCATGCAGAGCCAGCTGCCCGAATCGGTCCATACCATTTATGATTTTTGGCGCGACCGCAAGGAGAGTTCGGCCCCCTAACTCCAGTTTTTGGACCGGAGTATGACGATTTATTTTCTTGTTTTATAATATGTTATTATGTCCGTTTTCACCCCGGAAAATTGGGCAAAAAAAGGGCTCTTTTGGCCGGCCGCGAAAATTCTTCTTTCCGCTAAGCCCCGTAATTTCAATGGTGGCGAAAATACAAAAATTTTTATTTTTACTTGCTTTTTTTATCGCCTTTTATTAGAATAGTTCCAGGGGAAATTCAACCGGTTGACGGGCAGCAAAATATACTTTATGGGGAATGGGATGGGTGGAATTTAGTCATACAGGCACGGACTCACGACGGTGGGCTGTGCCTTTTTTTTACCCTCCAGAACACCTTTTCAGCATCCGACAGTTCCCAGCATCTCGGTAGTAAAATAATGCGTCCGCGCGGATCTCTCCCTCCGCGCCATGCCATTTCAGCACGAACCTCTCCGCTCTCTGCGCGGGCGCCCCTGTTATCCTGCACGGCACAACTCTGTTCATGCCACAACACCATCGGCGGGGAGCGCACCCGCCCAGGCAGCGCCGCATCCTGCCGGGGAGGCTGCTCTCCCGCCAGTTATGAGGAAACGATGAAGAAGTTTTTTGCCATCGCACTGGTCGCCATGCTCTGCGCCGGGCCGCTCCGGGGCGAAGATAAACCAATCTACTCCGCCGTCAACGTCGAGGTGGGAAGCGATTTTGTCATCCGGGATTTCATCGTCTATCCCTACTCCTCCTCCTATCTGATGGGCTATTCGCGCCTCCACTACTCCGGCCTTGAACTGATTGACTATGTCCGCCTCGACTGCCGCCTTTACCGGAAGGGTGCCCTGGCGGGGACGGCCGAGTTCTACGGCGACTATGCCACCTACGGCCGCAACGGGATGAGGCCGGGATGCGAGAACTTTTACGCGAGCTACATCGACCGGGTCGAATTCGACAGCGTCGCCTTCAGCATCACCTTCCGCAGCGGCGACGGGCTTCAGCCGCACATCGACAAGGAGGGGCTCAAGGTCACCACTGCGCGCGCCGAAGAGTGGGGACCGGGCAAAAAGATTTCGGGCCTGCTCCGCAACGTCTCCGGTTCAGCCATCGCCTGGCCCTCGATCCTGATCTGCCTCTACCGGGAGGGCCAGCTCGTGCAGTACTGCCAGGCCTTCGCCGAAGCCCCCGGCCATCTCCTGCTGCCGGGGCAGAGCGCCTCGTTCAGCAGTTACATCGGCAGCGCGCCCTATGACGCCATCGTCTACCTCTCGAATACGGCCCTGCCCGAGAAGCCGGTCAGGAGCCTCCCCCGGGTGGGGATGCAGACCGCCAGCAATCCCGTGCTCTTTTACATGTCGCAGATCTGAAATGACCCGGCTGCACGCCGCAGCTGGAGACGCCTCTCTTTCCCGCCATACCGCAGTGTTTCGATGCCGAGGGGAGATGCAGCCGGGCCCTTTATTTTCGTCGCCCTCGGTCCGCAGACCCCCGCCTGCGGAGGCGACAGCAAAAAGCCCTGAGATGATCAGGGCTTTATTTTTTAGGGGGCATGTCGATGGCGAAGCGGCGAGGCGGGGCGGTCACCCCTCCCTGAAAAAGCGCTCGATCTTTTCGAGGCCGGAGCTCTCGGCCTCCTTGAGGGTGCCGGAGAAGAGCACCTCCCCCTGGTCCATGAAAATGCAGCGGTCGGCGATGCGTTTGATGCTGGCCACGACATGGGTGACGATGACCATGCTCATGCCCAGTTCGTCGCGGAGCTTGAGGAGGAGGTAATCGAGGCCGGCGCTGGTGGTGGGATCGAGGCCGGCCGAGGGTTCGTCGCAGAAGAGCAGGGGGGGATCGAGGATGATCGCCCGCGCCAGGGCGGCGCGTTTGCGCATGCCGCCGGAGAGCTCGGCCGGCCGTTTGTCCAGGGCCTGATCCATCTCGACCAGCCTGAGCTTGGTGTGCACCAGCCGGGCGATGAGTTCGGGCGGCAGGGTGGTGTGCTGCTCGAGGGGGATGGCGACATTTTCGGCGACGCTGATCGAGTTGAGCAGGGCGCCGTTCTGAAAGAGCACCCCGACCTGCTGAAGCAGCTCGTCGAACTCGGGTTCGTCCATGGTGGTGATTTCGCGGCCGAAGAGTTCGATCGAGCCCCTGGAGGGCACGTAGAGACGGATGAGGTGCTTGAGCAGGGTGGTCTTGCCGCAGCCCGAGGCCCCGAGGATGACGGTCACGTCCCCGGCAAGGGCGGTCAGGGAGATATCATGGAGGATCTCCTCCTCGTCGTAGCCGGCATGGAGGCCGCGCACCCGGACGATTTCGCGCATTTCCCTCTCCCGCTCCATCTAGTACTCCAGTCCCTGACCGAAATAAAAGACCAGGCCGAGCAGGCTGTCGGCGAGGATCACCCAGAAGATCGAAGCCACCACTGCGGCGGTGGTCACCCGGCCGACATCCTCGGAACCGCCCCGGGCGCTGAAGCCGTAGTAAGCCCCGACCAGGGCGATAATCCAGGCGAAGACCACGCTCTTGATCAGGCCGGTGAGGATATCCCGGAAAAAGAGCACGGTCATCACCTCCTGATAAAAGGGTTTGGGGCCGATGCCGAGATAGCTGTAACCGATGACCATGGCCCCGCCGATGCCGATGATGATCGAGAGGACGGTGAGCAGGGGCATGGTGAGGGTGATGGCGTAGAATTTCGGCACCAGGACGTAACGGGTGGGGTTGAGTCCCATCGAGCGCAGGGCGTCGGTTTCCTCGGTGACCCCCATGGTGGCCAGCTCGGCGGCGATGGCCGAGCCGCTGCGGCCGGCGAAGAGAATGGCAGTGATGAGGGGCCCCATTTCGCGTGTCATGGCGATGGCGATGAGGTCGGCCACATAGATGGCTGCCCCGAACTGGCGCAGCTGGGCGGCGGACTGGAGGGCGAGGATGAAGCCGATGAGGAAGGAGATCAGGGCGACGATGGGCAGGGCATTGACCCCGATGAGAATGGACTGGTTGATGAACTCGCCTTTGCGGATGCCCCGGCGGTTGAAGAGGCCGACCACGGCGAAGTAGAGGGTGTCGGCGATGAGATAGAGCATGATCCAGGCGGTGTGGGCGGCCTTGACGGCGGCGTCGCCGACGCGGTAGAAAAGACTTTCCCGGACCTGGGGTGTGGGGGCGGGGGCTGCAGGTGCGGAGAAGAGCTTGAGGGCCTCGCTCACCTGCGCGGGCACCCGGGTCAGCTCGGCCTCGAGGCCGCGCGCCTGCAGCTCCTGGCGGAGCTGGTCGATCATCGCGACCCCGGCGCTGTCGATGCGCTCAAGCCCCGAGAGATCGAGATGCATCCGGCCGGGCGCGGAGGCGGCGAGGCGGCCGCGAATATCGGTCAGGGCCCGGCCCGCCTCCTCCCGGCTCAGCACGCCTGCCAGGCTGAGGGTATCGCCGGTGAGCACAATCCTGAGCATGGCCTAATCCGGGGGATATTGATAATAGTCGGCGACGCGGAAGACGAACTCTTCCATCTCGCTGAAAAGGAGCTTGCTGACGGCCGAGGCGAAGGCGTTCATGCTGCGGTCCTTGCGCAGCCGCGTCTGCTTGTCGAATTCATAGGTGAGCAGGGTGGTGTTGCTCTGCAGGTAGACCAACCGGAAGCTGCCGGCAGCGCGGACGAGATCGTTCTTCGCCTCGCGCGAGCGCTCGAGGGCGTCGATGGCACAGGTGATCATGACGTCGGCCTCGCCGCGGTTATGGCGCGAGACCTCCCTGAAGACCCCGGACTCCCTGAAGGCCCGCAGGAGCATGTTGGCCGCCATCTCGCCGGGTTTGTCGGCCCAGAAATTGTAGTAATAGTAGACCAGTTCGTTGCTTTCGCTGCGCTGGGCGATGCGCGTATCCTGGTAGGGGTCGGCGACCCGCACCGGGCCGATGCAGGCGGTGACCAGAAAGGGCTCGGGCACATCAAGCAGCCAGGTGTCGACGCGGGCGTCGCTTTCGATGAGGTAATACTTCCGGGCCAGGGTGGCGCGGCTGCCGCAGCCGAGGAGGAGCAGCAGGCCCAGCAGGAAAGAGAGCCGGAAGAGCCGTTTCATGTCACTTCTCCAGTTGATAATCGGGGATGTCTTTGGGCTTGCCGCCGCGCAGGAGGATGGAGGGGTCCTCGCTGATAAGGCGCGAGAAGGTGTTGAGATTGTCCATGGTCTCCTGGGCCCGCTTCATGGTGATGGTGATCTCCTCCTGGCTTTCGTTGTAGCGCCGGCCGGCCTCCTTGAGGATGCTGTTGGTGCGCTCGAGGGTCAGGTTAAAATCCTGGACGATCTTGAGCAGATCGGCCTCCTGGAGGGTGCGGGAGAAATGGGCGAGGTTGCCGATGATCTCCTGCAGGGAATCGGATTCGGCGAGGCCGCGCAGACTGCTGACGGTGTAGCGGGCGGAGGTAGCGGTTTCCTGCAGGTCGCTGGTGATCGCCTCGCCGTTGGCCAGGATGCGGGTGAAGGGGGCGTTGTTCTTGTCGAGGATGTCGTGGAGTTCGGTGAGCGCCTTGTTGGTGTTGTCGAGCAGGGTGATCATCTTGTCGCGGTTGGCAGTATCGGTGAGGATGGCGATGTTGTTGAGCACCCGCTCCGCCTTGTCGGCGATGACCTCGGCCTTGCCGGTGATTTCGTCGGTGAGGGAGCGTCCGGTCTGGATGTACTCGCCAGGCTGGAGAAAGGCCGCGGTATCGCTGCCGGCGTGGAGCTCGATCACCTTGATGCCGGTGATGCCGAGGAAGGTGATCTCCGCCTGGGTGTCGGTCTTGATCGGGGTGGCGGGATCGAGGCTGACCTCGACGATGACGCGGCGGATGTTAGCGGGATCGATGGAGATGTCGCTGACAAAGCCCACATTGAGGCCGTGATATTTGACCGTCCCCCCCTCGAGCAGGCCGGTCAGGGAGATATCGCTGAAGCCGATCATGTAGGTATCCCGCTTCTGGATGTAGCGCGGCGCCAGCACAGCCGCCAGCAGGGCGACCAGGGCCACAAAGGCGAGGGTGAGAAAGATACCCAGGCGCATTTTTTGGGAACGTGTCACCATATTTCGTCCTTTGCATAACCTTATACCTCTGATATTTTACAATGTTTTGCACTAATAAACAACACTAAAATGAAAACCGCGGCCCGGCCGGCGGCCGGGAGAAAAGGTTGGCAATAGCCGGTTAAAAGCGCTATATTATTCCCCGGATGATGGAGCTCAATACACCACAAAACCAGATGGGGTTGATCGTCGCCATCCTGATCATCACCATGATCGGGGTGGCGGTGGGCCGTCTGCCGCGGCTGCGCATGAACCGCGCCACCATCGCCCTGAGCGGGGCGACCTTGCTGGTGCTGCTGGGGGCGATGCCCCTGAGCCAGGCCTACACCTCGCTCGACCTCGACACCCTGCTGCTCCTGCTGGCGATGATGATCATCATCGCCAATCTCCAGATCGCCGGCTTCTTCCGTCTCGTCGGGCACCACGTCATGCACTGGGCGCGTTCCCCCCGCCAGCTGCTCGCTCTGATCATGGCCGCCTCGGGGCTGCTCTCCGCCCTCTTCCTCAACGACACCATCGTGCTCATGTTCACCCCCCTGGTGCTGGAGATCACCCTCGCCCTGCGCCGCAATCCCCTCCCCTATCTGATCGGCCTGGCGGTCTCGGCCAATATCGGCTCGGCGGCGACGATCACCGGCAATCCCCAGAACATGATCATTGGCATCGCCTCGGGGCTCAGCTACGCCCGCTTCGCGGCCCGGCTGCTGCCGGTGGCGGTGGTCGGCCTGCTCATCGCCTGGCTGATCCTGCTGCTGATTTACCGGGAGGAGTTCCGGGAGCACAGCATGACGCGGCCGCCGCTCGGGGCGGTGAAATGGCAGAAACCCCTGCTGACCAAGGGGTGCATTGCCGTGCTCTTCATGCTGGTCAATCTCTTCTCCGGCATGCCCATCCCCCTCTCCGCCCTGGCGGCCGCGGCCCTTCTGCTCATCACCCGCCGTCTCAAGCCCGAGCGCGTCTTTCGCGAAATGGATTGGTCGCTGCTGATCTTTTTCAGCGGTCTCTTTGTCGTGACCGGATCAATCGAGGCCGCCGGCCTGAGCGAAAAGATCTTCCGCTGGATCGAACCGGTGGCGGACCGGGGAGTCGCCTCGCTCTCGATCACCTCCGCCCTGCTCAGCAATCTGGTCTCCAACGTCCCGGCCGTGCTGCTCTTCCGTCCCATCATCCCCCACTTCGCCCGGCCGGAACAGGCCTGGCTCACCCTGGCCATGGCCACCACCCTGGCGGGCAACCTCACCCTGCTCGGCTCGGTCGCCAACCTCATCGTCGCCGAATCGGCAAAGCAGCGCGGGGTCCTGCTCTCCTTCCGCGAATACCTGCGCGCCGGGGTGCCGATCACCCTCCTGACCCTGCTCTGGGGCATTCTCTGGCTGACCCTCACCGCCTGAATTGCGCATGCCTGGCGCCGGCGCCCTGCCCGGTTGTGGCAAAATAAGAGCCGAAAACCGCCCCCCCGGGATGAAAAACGGCCCCGGGACTGTTATTTTAGTATAACCAGCCTAATTCATTTGCTCCTATGACCCACTAACCAGGAGGTTTTGCAATGGGACTTATCGATTTCATCAAGAATGTTGGCGCCAACCTGTTCGGCAAAGGCGAGGACGAGGTCACCACGATCACCAATCTGCTCAACACCGAGCTGCCGAACCAGATTACCAACCTTCAGGT
>JAKPUX010000051.1 GCA_029554865.1 bacterium
ATTGTCGGCGCTGCCCGAAAAGCCCGGCTGCTTGCCGCCGATGGTGACGGTGAACCAGCCGGGCTCGACGATGCGCTCACCCTCATCGGTGATCAGGGAAAGCTGCCGCGGGGTAATCAGAAAAGAAATTCTGCGGCTTTCGCCCGGCTGCAGATGGAGGCGCCGGAAGCCCGCCAGGCTGCGCAGCGGCACCGGGACCGAGGCCTGCTCGTCACGCACATAGAGCTGCACTACTTCATCTCCCGCCCGCGCACCGGTGTTTTTAACGGTCACCTGCACACTCACGCCCTCCCCCGCGCGCACCTTTTCCGGCATCTTGAACTCGGTATAATCGAAAGTGGTATAGGAGAGGCCGTGGCCGAAGGGATAGAGGGGCTCGCCGGTGAAATAACGATAGGTACGCCCGGCCATGGTGTACTCGGGGAAGGGGGGGAGATCGGCGGCTGACTTGTAAAAGGTGACGGGCAGGCGGCCGCCGGGATTGTAATCCCCGAAAAGGGCGTCGGCGATGGCAGTGCCGGCGCGTTGTCCGGAATACCACGCCTCGAGGATGGCCGGGATCCTCGCATTCGCCCCATTGACCACCAGTGCGCTGCCGTTGAGGAGCACCAGCACCGTCGGCTTGTCAAGGGCGGCGAGGCGTTCCATCAGCTCCTGCTGGGGGGCGGGCAGATCCAGGCTGGTGCGGTCGCCGCCGTGAAATCCCGGCACCTGCACCTCCATCTCCTCGCCCTCGAGGCGGGGCGAGATGCCGAGGCAGAGCACCACCGCCTCGGCCGTCCTGGCGGCCTGCAGCGCCTCCTCCAGCAGAGCCGCGGCGGAGCGCTTTTCGCCAGCGGCCATGCCCTCGGCCAGAATGCACCCCCTGGCATAAGTTACACTGGCTTGCGCCCCGAGCTTGTCGCGGATCCCCTGCAGGGGGGTGACCGGATGGGAGGGGGTGCCATTGTAGTTGCCAAGCAGCACCTCGAGGTTGTCGGCATTGGGGCCGATGACGGCGATCTTTTTCAGGGTTTTGGGCCAGGGCAGGGCGTTGCCTTCGTTCTTGAGCAGCACCAGGGAGGCGCAGGCGGCCTCGAGGGCGAGCCGGTCATGTTCCGGGCGATCGTTGATGGTATAGGGTATCCGGGCGTAGGGGACGCGCTCCGGGGGATCGAATTCCCCGAGCCGGAAGCGGGCGGTGAAGAGGCGTTCGACAGCAGTGTCGATCTCCGTTTCGGCGATCAGCCCCTCGCGCACCGCCTCGGCCAGGGCGCCGTACTCCTCGCCGCAGCTGAGGTCGCAGCCGGATTTGACGGCGCGGGCCGCTGCGGCCGCCATCCCCGGCACCATTTTGTGGCCGTAGAGGATGTCAGAGATGGCCCCGCAGTCGGAGACGATATAGCCGTCGAAACCCCACTCCCGGCGCAGGATAGAGGTCATCAGCAGGGTGCTGCTGCAGCAGGGTTCGCCCTCGTAGCGGTTATAGGCGCACATGATCGATTGGGCTCCTCCCTCGCGCACGCACATCTCAAAGGCGGGGAGGTAGGTTTCGCGCAGGTCGCGTTCGCCGGCGATGGCGTTAAAGCCGTGACGATCCGGCTCCGGGCCGCTGTGCACAGCGTAGTGTTTGGGGGTGGCGATCGCCTTGAAGTAGCGCGGATCGTCACCCTGGAGGCCCTTGACAAAGGCGACACCGAGGCGGCCGGTGAGGAAGGGATCCTCGCCATAGGTCTCCTGGCTGCGGCCCCAGCGCGGATCGCGGAAGATGTTGATGTTCGGCGACCAGAAGGTGAGCCCCTGGTAAATGCCGCGCTTGCCCTGGCGGACGAATTCGTGGTGCTTGGCGCGAGCCTCGTCGCCGATCACCGCGGCGATGCGGCCAACAAGCGCTTCATCCCAGGTGGCCCCGAGCCCGATAGCCTGGGGAAAGACTGTGGCGATGCCGGCCCGGGCGACCCCGTGCAAGGCCTCGTTCCACCAGTTGCAGGCGGGGATGCCGAGGCGGGAGATGGCTGAGGCGCTGTGCTGCATCTGGGAGATCTTTTCTTCCAGGGTCATCTCGCGGACCAGCCGGCGGGCGCGCTCCCCGGCGGGCAACTCAGGATTCAGCCAGGGGGCCTGCGCCAGGACGGGGCTGGCGAGGGCAAACATAATGCAGACGATGAAGTTTTTCATTTTTCCTCGCAATTTGATTTTCAGGACCTGTAGAAAAAAGTACGGAAGATTATCATATATCACAAGCAAGGAACAGATTGGTGCCGTTTACGTATAATATATTGACTTGTATCACTCTGGCGGTTATATTTCTGCAGCTTAAATTTTAACGCTGCCGGCAATAGCCGGGCGGCAGTGCAGGAGTGGCCTATGAAATATCCTTTGTTCCTGATGGCGTTAGCAGCCCTGCTGATCACAGGCTGCGACTGGATCGATGAGGTTATCGATCCGGAAAAAGGGCTGGTCGAGATGACAGTGAGCAAGCTCAAAGCGGCACCGGGCGATGAGATCACCATCACCCTTTTCAACCGTGGTGAGAAAACGGTCTATCTGGAAGGGTGCAATCAATTCTATTACAGCACCAAAAGCGATACCGGCTGGGTGGATCATACCATGGTAGTATGTGTTTGGGAAGGTTATGAAGTGCCGGTCCCGGCCGGGAGCGCTCACACTCAAAAGTTCGTCGTTCCCATGATGGCCGGTACACTCCGCTTCTATGCGCCGGTCTATCGCGGCTGCAAACCGGATCTGCCCATCAGTCAGGCGGAATGCGTCACAATGCATAGGTATTATTCACCAGATGTTGTGGTCTATCCTCCCCGCGTACCGAGATGAAAAAAGGGTGCAAGGCGCCGGCAGGAGAGCACAATCCTGCAGAATAGGTAATTCACTTTTATGCTCAACGTGCGGGAGTTCATCGGCCGCACTTCCGATCAGCGGCCGGGATCACCTCACATCCGCGGGATGATGCCGGCTCCCTCTTCTCCGATATCGATCAGATGCCATCCGGCGGCATCCCCGCTGTTGACCACCGGTATGCTCCTTCCCACCGTATACTGCTCCAGATGATGATAATGTCCATGCAGCACCAGGTCAACCCCGCTTCTGTCCAGGAGATCGATCAGCGCGGTGCGATTGATGAGTCTGGTCATGGCGGCGTAGAGCCGCCCCATGCGCGCGGCGACCTGCTCCTCCGCCTGGAGCTGGTGGTGGAGGACAACGATCCTGAATCTGTTTTCCAGCCCGGGATGGGCGAGGATCGCCGCGGCGGCATCGAGATCGATCCATCCATTGGAGCAGGCGCTGTTTCTGCGGATCTGCGGCAGCATGCGGTTGGATTCGAGGACGATGAGGGCTGCCCTCTCGCCCAGGAGCTTGATGAAGGGGTAGGAGATGGCGGGATTGCCCGCCAGGGTGAAGATGCCCTCGAAGGTCTCGCTGAAGAAGGAGTGGAACCGGTCCAGGTCCGCCTCGTACTCCCGCCAGCCGTAGCGGTAGAGACTGGCGGCGGCGCCCGGGAGGCGGCGCCATCTGGCGTAGAGGTCGCGGCCGGCATTAAAATCCCTGAAAAAGAAGGAAAAAAGGTCATGGTTGCCGGGGATGACCGTCAGCCGGTCCGGGTGGTAACAGCCGCTCCCGAGCAGCAGACTGCGCAGGGCGGCGAACTCTTCGCTGCGGCCGCTCTGGCTGAGGTCTCCGCTGATCACCACATGGTCGGCCGTGCATGCAGAGAGCTCGCCGAGGCGCTGTTCGATGAGGGCATCACGCTCCGGGGAGAATCCCCAGTGCAAATCGGAGAGGTGGACGATTTTCATGGTGTGGTCCGAAGGGCGGCATAGGTCATGCGCTCTATCCGAAGAGAGCGTCGTGGATGAAATAGAGGACGACGGCGCCGACCCCGAAAAAGAGGATGTCCTGCAGCCGGTCCGGGATCATCGGGATTTTCAGGTCGAGTTCCTTCCACTGTTCCCATTCCCGGATGGCGCCCAGCAGCAGCCCGCCCAGTCCTGCCGTATACCAGGAGGGCCAGATGATGAGGGGCAGGAAGACGATGACGGCATAGGCGAAATGGAGGATCTGGTCGAGCACATTGACCCAGCCGGTATGGCGCGGCCGCCAGGGACGCCGCAGGGCGAGGATGCGGAGCACGGTGTGGTATTGGGGGCCCTCCAGCTGGCCCACCAGCTCCTCGACGGTGTCGGCGATCTCCTCCAGTTCTTCGGGCGGGGCCACATAATACATATGATAGTCGGGTTCAACTTTCATGGGTTCTCCTTTGCCAGGCGGATTTAATTGGGCACCTATGTATTGATACACATTTTCTGCGGCCCATGCAACAAAAAAATGCGGAATATGCCGGAAGAGGGGGAAACCCTCGCGGCGGAGTGGAGGCGCATAATCTCCTTGGTTTTTAGCTCATACATGCCTATCTTTTAAAAATGCATCCGGGTTTTCCCCGGCTGCAGCAGTGGCATTTCTTCGAGACGACCACGCCGGGAATTACCCGGCTTCATCTGCGGGAGCTGCAAGAGAATGAAGATCCATCGGGCATCCGCCCTGATTATTCTGATGTTGTTTTCAGCCCTGCCGGGTTGGGCGGCACTGCCCCGCCCCATCCAGGCCATGGCCGACTCGATCTCCGAGGCGCGGCTGATCGAACATATCCTGCAGCTGGAGCGGGCCGGCGGGCATTGGTCGCGGGTGCGCCACACGGCCGGAAACGACAGCGGCGTCGCCTACATCTTTCGCCAGTTCGAGGCGCTCGACCATCTCGACTATGTCGAGCTGGATACCTTCAGCCTGCAGGCGCGGCCCGGCTTTACCACCAGGGTGCAGAGCAATGTCATCGCAACCATCCCCGGGTCGAGCCGGCCCGGGCGGGTCTTTATCATCGGCGCCCATCACGACTGTTCCGGGAGCAGAATGGGCAGCGAGATCTGGAACAGAGAGTGGGCGACCATGCGCGCCCCCGGCGCGGACGACAACGCCACCGGGGTGGCGGTCCTGCTTGAGCTGGCGCGGCTGATGAGCGAACCCGCTTTCGGCTTCAGGCCGGAATGCACGATACGCTTTATTGCTTTCGCCGCGGAGGAGAGCAGCCCTGCCGACTATAAAAACCATAACGGCAGCCGCAGGGCCGCCCAGATCTCGAGGGCGGCCGGCGAGGAGATCGCCGGCATGGTTTCCATCGACATGATCGGCTACAATCCCTATGTCGATTACCAGTCGGTCATCTGCAACGATCTTTCCGAAGCGCTTGGCGTCCAGTTTCGCGCAGCCCGGGACAGCCTCGGCATCGATCTGACCATCGCCTTGAAGAAGAACCCCTCGGCCACCTACAGCGATCACGAGCCCTACTGGACGGAGGGCTACCCGGCCATCTGTCTGATCGAGAATGCCCCGCCCTGGGACAATAACGCCTTTTACCGGGCGAATCCCTTTTATCACACCTCTGATGATTCCTCCGGGACGGTCAATTACCGCCTGGTGCGCAAGGTCGGGCAGATGACCCTGGCTGCGGTGGCCCTGTTAACGGCGCCAGCCACAGCCGTGGAGGTGGAGCCGGTTGCGCCGCCTGCGCTCTTTACTCTGGAGCAGAACTTTCCCAATCCCTTCAATCCCGCAACAGTGATCCGCTACCGCCTGCCGGTCGCAGCCAGCGTCCATCTCACCGTCCATGATGCTCTCGGTCGCGAGGTGGCCCTGCTCGCTGAGGGGCCGCAGCGGGCCGGCAGCCACGAGGTGCGCTTCGATGCTTCTGGTTTGCCAAGCGGGGTCTATTTCTGCCTCCTCAGAGCCGGTTCCTTTACCGCTGCGCGCAAGATGCTGCGCATCCAGTAGGGCCGAGGCTGAAGATTCTCTTCCGCAATCGGGACCTGGTAGAGGTACTTGTTTTTATGGGTCGAAAGCAGGCCGGGCGTCCGCGCCGCCGCAATACTGCAATGCTCGGCCCGACTGCAAATTCCATGCGATGGCTGATCAACGCCTTGCAGCAGCTGGCCCCGAGCCTGTCGGTAACGCATCCTTTGAGCGCCATGGTCCCCGATTCTCACAAAAATTGTTTGATACGCTGCCTGTTTCTGCTGGTCTGGTTCAGTACGCTTCCGGCCCCGGCCCAGGAATGGTGCCGTGTGCTTGAAAAAGGTCCGGAACGGCTGATCCTCGAGATCACCACCCCCTTGATTGTACCCGACACCCTCGCCGTCTCTTCCGGCCTCAACACCTCCTTCGCCTCCTCCCCCTGGCCCCTGCTTCAGGACGAGCGCTTTCCCGCCCTTCCCTTTCAGACCCTGCTGCTCGACTGGCCGGTCCAGGAGGTCCATCTGCGCATATTCTCCGCCGCCCCCGAAGAGGGCTTCGCTGTTGCCCCCCTGGTGTACAGCTCCGATCTCCCGGTCACCGGCGCCTCCGTTGAGCCTTTACCGTGGCAGCGCGAATTTCGTTCCGGCCCTGCCGTCCCGGCCGAGGTGGTCTACGCCGGCGCGGCCGGCCGGCAGCGGCTGTGGATGCTGAGGATCTATCCCTGGCGTTATGATGCGCGGGCTGCCGTGCTGTCGCGCCGCGCCTCCATGAGGCTGGAGCTGACCGGGAGCGGAGGCCTGCCCGCTGCGGAGCGCCGGCCGGCACTGGCCGGAGCGGGGGTGCTGGCGATGGCCTCCTCCGCTCACCTGGCGCGCAGCAGCAGCGGCGACAGCGGCGTTTTTCTCGCGCCCGGGCGCGTCCGGCTCACTGTCGATGAGGAGGGATGGTACCGGGTCACCGGCGCCGACCTGCGCAAGGCCGGCATCGACCTGCTCGAGGTCGATGTCGAAAAACTGCGGCTGAGCTGCGGCGGAACAGCGGTGCCCTTTTTCTTCAACGGCGGGAAGAACGGCCAGCTTGATCCCGGCGAGAGCATCGAATTCTACGGCACCGGCCTGCGCCGGGAGGCCCCGGCGGCCACCCCCGACCTCTATCAGGATCCCTTCAGCCGGAGCAACGTCTACTGGCTCGATTGGGAGGGCGAGGCGGGGGTCCGGATGGAGGAGGAGTACAGTGAAAGCCCCACCTCCGGCAGCGCACGCATCCCCTATGCCTTTTATCAGACGGTGCATGTGGAGCAGGATAACCATTTCACCACCTTCGATGATATCTCGATGGCGGATTCCCTGCGCGACCACTGGCTCTATGACAGCGGCCTGGCAGCCGGCCACAAGCGCAGCTATCCCTTCCCCCTGCGCTATCCCGACGCCCGTTCCCTTCTGCCCGTCAAGGTGCGGGTCATGCTCACCGGATTGACGACAGCTTATACCGAGCTCCATCAGGCGGCGGTCTTTCTCAACGACCGTTTCGCCGCGCGCGGGCGCGGCGAACGGCAGGGCATCATCGATTTGCAGAGTCAAGAGGTCATCGGCCTGCTGGCCGCCTCCCTGAGCGCCGAGAACAACACCCTCACCCTGGTCAACGAGTTCGATCCCACCCGGACCGACTATATCGCCCTCAACTGGTTTGAGGTCACTTATCCCCGCCTCTACCGGGCCGACGAAGGGTGGCTGGAATTCACCATCCCGCCGGAAGAGGAGCCCGGACTGTTCCGCTTCACTATCGACGGCTTTGCTGACGGAGCGGTCGAGATCTTCAAACTCGGCGCCAGCCGCATCGCCGGCGCAAGCGTGACCGAGGCCACCGCCAGAGACGGCCTGCGCTCGATGCACCTCCAGTTTCTCGACACTGTGCCCTCGCATGATGTCCGCTACATCGCCGTCGCCGCCTCCGCCAAAAAGACGCCCCTGCGCATCGAGGCGGTGCGGCGGCAGTGGCAGCCTTCATCCGGCGGCGACATCGATTATATTGTGATCGCCCCGCGCGCCTTTCTCGCTGAAAAAGCCCTGCCGCAGCTGATGCAGCACCGCCGGGGCCAGGGACACCGGGCCGCCGGCGTGGCGGTGGAGGATATTTTTGACTATCTCAACCACGGCCGCCGCAGTCCTCTGGCCATCAAGGCCTTTCTCAAGTGGGCGGCGGAGCGCTGGCCGCTCAAGTACTGCCTCCTCGCCGGGGACGGCTCTTTTCAGCGCACCCCCGTGCGCGGCGACACCCTCGACCTGGTGCCCGTCTACATGCGCCAGACCCTCAAGTACGGCGCCGCCGCCAGCGATTTCTGGTACACCCTGCTCGAGGGCGAGGATGAGATCCCCGACCTCTGTATCGGCCGCCTGCCGGCGCGCACCCCGGAGCAGCTCGAGGTCGTCGTGGACAAGATCATCGACCACGAGACCCGCGCCGTGGAGGACAAGTGGCACAACCGTCTCCTCTTCGTCGGCGGCAACACCATGGTCTTCCGGACCAAGGGGTTGGCTCTCGCCGACAAGGTGCCGCCGGCCTGGTCGCCCGCAATGCTCTTCACCACTGCGGATCCCGGCCGTTCGCCCGATCCCTTTTTCGGCAACACTCCGGAGCTGCTCGATTTCATCGATGAGGGCTGCGCAGTGATCGGTTTTCACGGCCACGGCGGCGGGGCGATCTGGTCGGATGACGGATTGCTCGGACTGGAAGATGTGGCAAGCCTCAACAATCGGGGCCGCTACCCCCTCATCCTCAGTATGACCTGTTTCACCGGGGACTTTGAGCAGCCTGTGGGCGAAAATCTCGCCGAGACCATGCTTTTTGCTCCCCAAAAGGGCACCATGGCTTTTTTAGGGGCCGGCGGCTATGGCTGGCTCGAAAACGATGATATGCTCCAGGCGGCAATCATGTCCTGCCTCTATGAGAATCCGGAGGCCACCCTTGGCGAGCTGCTCACCGCCGGCAAGATTCGCTATTTCAGCCAGTATTACGGCAGCGACATCGCCCGAGCTGAGGTCAACCAATACACCATCTTCGGGGATCCCGCCACGCGCCTGCGCCTGCCCGTCCTCCGTACCGAAGCAGGAATCGCCAATTCCCTCCTCGCAGCCGGCGATACCCTCGAGCTCTCCCTGCACTGGCCCTTTGCCCCGGGCACGGCCGCGGTCGAATTCGAGCTTGAGAGGGGGCTGCCCATATCAGGCGGCAGCCTCCATTTTACAGGGAGCAGGACCGGGCACCGCCTGCCCCTTCCGGCGGGGAGCACAGGCGGGACCGGCATCGTCCGCTTTCACGGCGTGGACGGCCTCGGCCTGCAGCAGACCCACGGGGCCGCCCGCTTTTCCCTCGAGCCGGCCTTTTTCGATTCCCTCAGGGTGCTTCCGGCCGGCCAGGACACCTTACGCCTCCTGGTGCAGCTCTTCAGCAGCACGGCGCCGGATTCGGTCTTTTGCCTCTTCCGCGGGGATACCCTGCGCATGGAGCAGGACGGCCCCGGCTGGTACAGCCTCGCTGTCAAATCCTGGTGGGTTCCCCTCGCCTGCCAGTTCATGGCTCTTTATGACGGCGGTGCCATCCTTTCCGGCCAGTACAACCATGATCCCGCCGGGCGGCTCAATGTCGAGGCCTTGCCGGACCGCCTGAGCTGGGGCGGTGAGGAACAGCCCGTACTCTTTCTGCCGGTAATGAACTGGGGCAACGGCTCCGGCATGGCCAGGATCTACCTAGACTACCGGCAGGGGGGCGACGAGAGCTGGCATCCCCTCTCCGCCGACACCATCGCGGTGCGTCCCTACACCGGGGCCCTGGCCTCCTTTCCGCTCTATACCTCCCCCGGCGATCTCAGCATCCGATTCCGCATCGAGACCGGCCAGGCTGGGGTGCTCGAAACCTGGACGGCGGTCACCCCGCACCATTATGCCCTCGAGGCCGGTGCCGGCTTTCGCTTCATCGCCGGCCCCGCCGACACCCTGCGCCCCGATGACCGCGCCCTCTGTGTCGCCTCACCTCGAACCGTGAGTATGAACAGCGTGTTCAGGGTGGAGCGGCTCGCCCCGGCCCGGCTGCACGAGCAGCCCGATTTCGCCGCCAGCCCCGCCATTCCGGTTTACAGCCTCCAGTTCAGCCGCCCCGAGGCGGTTGTTGACGGGGTGCTCTTCTCCTGTGCCGTCCCCCCTGCGGACGACGCGCCCGGCGCCGTCGAATCCGCCGCCCTCTTTCGTTATGCCGCCGCCACCCGCAAATGGGTCCGCCTGCCCGCTGCCGTCGAGGGTTCGCGCCTCAATGCATCGATACGGGAATCGGGCCTCTACACCATCCTTTGGGCGGCCGATGACAGGCCTCCTGAGGTGGATGCCGCCTTCGACGGGCGGCCCTCTGCGGCGAACGGCTTTGTAAATCGCAACACTACCATCTCGCTGCAGCTCCGCGACGAAAATGGCATCGATGCCGCCCCGGGCAGGCTGCATTTCATGCTCGACGGCCGGCTGCTCGACGGGAACAGCTGGGCCCTGCCCGATTCGATCATCAACGGCAATCTGATTCCACTCAGCCTGCGCCCGGAGCTGCAGCCCGGCCCGCACACCCTTGCAGTGACGGTCAGCGACTGCAATGGCAACACCATGGCGGCGCGCGAGTTCAACTTTCAGGTGGCCGAAGCCTTTGCGCTCAGGATGCTGGGCAATTATCCCAACCCCTTCGCCGCGCGGACCACTTTTGTCTATCTGCTCTCGAGCAGCGCGGACAAGCTCTCACTCCGCATCTACACCGCCTCCGGCAGACTGATCCGGGAATTCAACGGCGCCAGCGCCGAGGATCCGAATCCCCTCAGCGCCGACTATCACGAAATCACCTGGGACGGCCGCGACGAGGAGGGCTACGAGGCGGCCAACGGGGTCTATTTTTACCGGCTGACAGCCCGTTCCGGCGACAAGAGCGAGGAGATAACCGGCAAGATGGCCAGGCTGAGATGAAAAGCGCACAACGACATCGCCTGCGGGGAATGCGGCACGGCCTGTTCTGCATGATTCTCCTGGCGGCCGCCCCGCTGGGGGCGCAGGCCACGCGCTATGCGGGGGCCGCGCTGGATCTGGGGGTGGGGGCCCGCCCCCTGGCCCTGGGAGCGGCTGCCGCGGCCATGTCCGGCGGGGCGGAACTCTTCCGCTACAATCCGGCCAGCCTGGGCTTGTGCGTCAACCGGGAGATCGGCCTCATGTACGCCCCCACCTTCGGTTCGATCTCCGAACCGATGGCTACGCTCCACTACCTCGGCGGGGCCTTTCCCCTGCCCGGCGGCGGAAGCATCGCCCTGCACTGGACCCGCTTCAGCGTCGACGAGATCCCCCTCTACCCCAGGCTCTCGGGCGGCTCCTTTCTCGACCGGCTTCAGGATCCTTCGCTGCGGCCTGACGGGGCGCCCGAAGGCTATTTCAAGGATGTGGAGGACGCCTTTTATCTCTCCTTCGCCCGCTCCTTCCGCTTCGAGCTGCCCCTGGGCTGGCTCTATACCGATCTGGCCGTCGAGGTGCCGATCGGTCTCAACATCAAGATGCTGCGCCAGTCCCTGCATGAGAGCAGCGCCAACGGTCTGGGCATCGATCTCGGCATGATGGTTCGTTTCGACCTTGCACAGCTCCTGCAGCTCCGCCGCGCGGGACAGATGAGCCTGGGGCTCTCGGCCCTCGATCTCACCCGCACGACCCTGGTCTGGCAAAACCAGCGCGAGGAAAAGATCGGCACAGCCCTGCTCTGGGGCGTGCACTACAGCCAGCCGCTCTCCTTTCACCGCAGCCGCCTGAATTTTTTCTGGACTCTGCGAGAAAAGGAGGAACGGAATGCGCTCTATGGCGTGGAATACGAGCTGGGAGGCGCTGCCCTGCGTGTTGGTTATAATGAATCGGGGCTGACCGCCGGAGCCGGCCTGCGCTGGCGGCGGATGCGCGTGGATTACGCCTTCACATCGCTCGATTTCGAGGGCGTGCATCGCATCGGCTGCGCCTTTGTCTTTTAACAAGCCGGGAGATACGGGATGAAAAAAGCGCTTCTCGTGGTGGGGATCACGGCAGGGGTGTGGATGGCCTGCGACCAGGAGGTGACCAATCCCCAGCCGGGCATCCCCGTGCCGCGCTTTGTCGCGGCGGCGGCCGATACGGCCGTGGAGGAGCGGGGCATCGACGCTGTCCCCGAGGAGGATGCCATTTTTTTGCAGTGGCATCGCGACCCGGAGCTGGCGGGGTTCCAGCTCTTCCGCCGCTTTGAGGGGGAGAAAAACTTCAGCCTCGTCGCGGTGCTGACCGCGCGGGACAGCTCATTCTTCGACCGGGTTCCAACCGATCTCCGCTGCTACTATTTTTTGCGTGGTCTCGATGAGGAGGAGAGGATGGGTGCCCCATCAGACACAGTGGATTACATGCTCCTGGCCAAAGCCTTTGATCTGCAAGTCACCCCGGGGGAGCCGCTGCTCTTCTCGTGGAGCACCGGCCTGATGCGCCCGGCCTTTTATCTGCTCCGCTTGCACGAAGAGAGCAGCGGAACGCCGGTATGGATCGGCCGGATGGCACCCGGTTATCAGGGGACGCGCGAGAGCACCCCTTACAACAGCGATGGCCGGGCCGCTCTGCCTCGCCTGCAGAGCGGGGTTCTCTACCGTTGGCGCCTCGATTGCGTCGGCGCGGCCGCGCGGACCGGAAGCGAATCGGCCTGGCAGCGTTTCACCCTTTATTGACCGACCAGGATCTAGCTGGGAGTTGCGATATGCTCAAATGCAGATATTTCCCACTGGCGCGGCGGGTCCTGTTCGCCGCCGCCCTCTCCGGCAGCCTGCCGGCGTCCGGCCAGGCCCTCAACGGCGGCGCCGGACTGCCCCACACCCGTCCCGCCTGGGTGCTCGACAACGGCCAGCTCACCTCGCAGATGGGGGCCCGCTTCTGGGGCCAGGCGGCGGCGCAGAGCTATGCGCCCTTCGGCGCCCCAGGCAAACGCAATATCTGGGATCTGCAGAGCGCCCTGGCCGTAAACTGTGGCCTCGGCGCCCACCTCGAAGCCCAGATCACCCCGGTGCTCTACCAGTCAGACCAGAGCGGCGGCAGCACCTTCGGCCATGACCTCTCGGCCACCCTGGCGGTGGGATCTTTGCAGTGGCCGGCCCCTTCCTGGTTTCTCGGCGCCGCCATGACAGCCCACTTTCCGGCCGGCGCCCGCCACAATCTTCTCTTCGAGCCCTACAGCCCGGGCAGACATGCGGTCACCCTCACCGGCCTGGCGAGCTATGCGGTTGATCCGGAATTCCCGGCCGAGGCCCTCAGCGGCCACGTCAATGTTGGCTATACCCTCTTTGATGATACCGGTTTGCAGTTTCACGACCCCATCACTGCCGCCAGAAGCTTCGTCGTCCAGCGCAGCCAAAAGTTCTCCTGGAGCGCCGGAGTGGCGCTGCCGGGGGCGCACTTTGACCTGGGGATTGAGGGCTACGGCCAGCACTGGCTCCGCCAACCCGCAGCCGGGGCCGAAGGCCGGGAGAATTTCTCCTACGCCAGCCTTTCCCTCCGCTACAAGCCCCTGCGCTGGTGCCATCTCTCCCTCGCCCTCGACCGCCGGCTCTCGGCCGACGCCGACGAGACCATCCCGGCCATGGCGGAGCGCGGCCTCGGGGAGCTGCCCAACTATCCCTCCTGGCTGCTGAACCTCGGACTCCATCTCAAGCTGCTGCCGCTGTACATCATGCAGACCAGCGATGAGGAGGTGATCATGCAGCGCGTGGAGGAGCGCACGCCGGTATTCGAAAAGATTATCGGGGAGGAGAGCAGCAAGGAAGCCAACCGGGATGATCTCGATCGGCTGCGCGCCGAAAAGGAGAGGGCGGAAAAGGAGCTGGAACGCCTGCGCCGGGTCATCGAGACCCGGCAGCAGGAACAGAAGAATCCGCCGCCGGATCAGAACTTGTAGCCGCCGCGGCGCTTGTGGCTGTAACGCTCGAGGGCGTCCTGGACGATATCATAACCCTCTTTTGCGGGGAGGATGTCATCGACCGCCACCACCTTGCCCTCGAGCTGCTTGTAATCCTCGAAAAAGCGGCGCAGCATCTGCAGGGTATGGGGGGGCATCTCGGTGGTTTCGTGAAAGGTGTTGTAGGTGGGATCCTCGGTCGCGACGGCGATGATCTTGTGGTCCTTCTTGCCTGAATCGACCATGGTCATCAGGCCGATGCAGCGGGCCTTGATGATGGTCAGCGGCTGGACCACCTCCTGGCAGAAGACCAGCACATCGAGGGGATCGTCATCCTCGGCCAGGGTCTGGGGGATGAAGCCGTAATTGGCCGGATAAAAAACCGCCGAGTAGAGGATGCGGTCGAGCTTGAGCAGTCCGCTTGGCTTGTCGAGCTCGTATTTGATGCTCGAGCCGTAGGGGATTTCGGTGATGGCATTGAAGATGTAGGGCGATTCGAGGCCCGGTGTGACATCATGCCAGGGATGGACCATGCTCACCTCACAGGATGGATTTTACTTTTACATACTAACGCCGTGTCTGCGGCCCCTATTCCCGCTGCGCCGATCCGCTTCGCCATTCCCCTCTCTCCTTATTTGACCAAAACCAGCTTGCGAGACGCCGTTTCATTCCCTGCCGACACCCGGCAATAATAGACCCCGCTGGCGGCGAGCAGGCCGAGTTCGTCGCGGCCGTCCCAGGTCAGGGTCAGATAGCCGCCTTCGGTTTCACCGTCGTGGAGCCGCCGGACGCTTCTCCCCATCAGATCGATGACCTCCGCCCTGACCGTCCCCGGGCCCGGCAGCGCGACCGTGAGCCGCGTCCCGGCGTTGAAGGGATTGGGATAGTTGGCCGAGAGGTTGAAGCGGAGCGGCAGGGGCAGACGGGCTTGCAAGGCCGGATGGGTGCGGGCGCTGCCGTCGCGGCTGAGGTCCTGCAGACGATAATAGTAAAGCCTGCCGGCCTCGGCCGACTCGTCGGTGAAGCGGTAGCTCCCCTCCGCGGCCGGTGCCAGCAGCGAGCTGATGGTCTGGAAGGGGCCCTCTTCCCGGCCGGCGCGCTGGACGAAAAAGCCGAGGTGGTCGCTCTCGAGCAGAGTCCGCCAGCTCAGGGTGATGCCGCGGCCGGGCTCGGCCTGGGCCTGGAAGCCGGCCAGCCAGACCGCCGAGACCAGCTTGAGCGTCCAGGTGTGGCTGACACTTGTGCTGCGGTCACTGACCACCACCTTGACCTGGGCATCGCCGGAGGAAACGAGTTCGGACTGAAGGCGGTAGGTGGGTTTGCCATAGGCGCAAAAGGCGCCGTTGAGATACCAGCTGTAGCTGAGCGCGTCGCCGTCGGGATCGGAGGCGGAGACGAAAAAGTCGATGACATCCGGTTTGGTCAACTGCAGCCCCTCCTGCTGCTGCGGGAGGCAGGCGGCGCCGTCGATCAGGGGCGGGCGGTTGACATCCACGACCACGAGGAGCATGCGGGCGGAGGAGGCTGCACCGAACTGGTCCCGGGCTTCGACCGGCAGCTCGTAACGTCCCGCCTGTTGGTAGGAAGGCTGCCAGTCGATCCGTCCCTCGCCGTTCATCTCCAGCCCTTCGGGCCGGGATTTGAGGTTGATTCGGACGCTGTCGCCCTCGAGGTCGTTGATTTCGAGCTGGTAGCTCCATTTTTCGTTTTCACGGATCTGGACGCTGTCGGCGAGGCTGATCTGGGGAGGCTGGTTGGGCAGGGTCGCGGCCTCGAAGCGGAGGGGGGAGTTGGCTGCGCCGGCGACCGAGGCCTCGGCGCTCTGTGTGCCCTCGACGCCGCCGAGATACCAGAGGACCGATGCGGCGCCGGTCGAGTCGGTCGTCTGCATGGCGTTGGGCTGGAACCAGCCCTGCTCCTGGCCGGTCGAAAAGAGGACCTGCTGGGCCGGAACCGGATTGGCGAAGGCGTCGCGCACCTGTACAATCAGGGGCTGGCTCAGCCGGTGCCAGGTGGTGCCGCTCTGCCCGTCGCCGCTGATGCGGATCAGCTCCGCCGCTTCGCCCGGCAGAGCCCGGAGCTGGAAGCGGAACCGGCTTTCCGGATCATCGACCAGGGAGGCGAAGATGACCACCCGGCCGCTGCGCGTGCCCATGCGCACATCGATAGCGGCGACACCGTCGCCGTCGCTTCTTACGGTCAAAACCGCCGCTGCGGCGGAGGGGGAAGAGAGCGCAGTGAGCCGGGCGGAGCCGGGTTCTGCGATCTCCGCGCTGCCCTCGACCAGGGAAAAGCGCACCTCCCTGTCCTGCAGAGCGCTGCCGATACCGTCGAGGACCCGTACGGCGAGGGGTTCCCGCAGCCAGTTTGTGACCATTGCAGTCTGGCCGTCGCCGCCGGCCACTTCAAGACGGGCCGCCGGCGGGGCGATAAAGGAGATGGTTTTGGCCTCCGTCAGCCACTGGCTGCTGGTGGCCACGCGGGCCTGCACACTAAAGCTGCCCGGCAGCGATGAGACGGCCGCCGATCTGAAGAGGCCGCCGCCGTCGCTGTAGCCCTGGTTGGGATTGAGCTCGGCCTCCAGACCGCTGCCGACCAGCAGAATGCCCTGGCCGGCGACCGGATTGCCGTAACTGTCCCTCACGGTCGTGATGATGGCGCTTGCGCTGAGGCCGTCGGCGGAGACCGGCGATTCAACGCTCAGGGTCGAGCGGTTGATGTCCGGGGCGCCCGCCCTGGCGGCTGCGTAGATGAGGCGGTGCGAACCCGGCACGGGGAGGCCGGACCTGCCGAGGCAGATCATCTCCACTGCCTGGGTGCTGTCTCCGGCAAGGGTGCCGAGGCGCCAGATCACCTCGGCGATGCCGCTGCTGTTGGTGGGCAGGCTGACCAGGGTATCCTGGCCGCTGCCGAGGCGGCCGTTGCCGCGTGCGATGCGGAAAACGATGGGGTGGTTTTTCACCGGGAGGTTGTTGGTATCGATGACGCGGGCGCTGAGCGCTCCGGCGAGCCACTGATCGACCACGGCGCTCTGGCCCTCCCCGGCGAATACTTCGATTTTTTTAATGTCGCCGGCCTGCTGGGTGGCCCCGCCGGCGCTGAAGAGCACGGGACTGCCGATCAGGGGTGTGGTGCTGCTGCGGACCAGGCTGGTGGCACTGACGCGATGGACCGAATCCCCTACCGCCGGGCCGAGGGTGAGCCAGGCCTTGGCCAGGCCTTCCTCATCGCTGGTCAGATTGATGTTCGGTTCGCCGATAAAGCTGCCCCCACCCGCGGTGACCGAAAACTGTACCTGATGGCCGGCGACCGGATTGCCGTGGCGGTCCTGAACAAATACGACCAGGGGATCGGCCAGGCGGGAGCCGGCCAGGCCGGTCTGACCCCTGCCGGAGTGATAGCTCATCCGGGCGGCGATATCAGCCGTGGCGGTCGCAGTGAAGAGAAGGGTTTCGGAGGCCAGCCCCTGGGCCGCCGCTGTCACCTGCTGGAGCCCCGGGCCGGCTTTCGTACCCAATCGGAACCAGGCCCATGCGCGTCCTCCACCATCGGTAGCAACTGCCGCCTGCGTCAGACCGTTGATTTTTCCGTCGCCCCCAGTCACCCTGAAGGTGACGGTATGGCCGATGAGGGGATTCTGGTAGTAATCGGTGACCATGACGGCCAAAGAGTCGGGCAGGAGCGAGCCGGCGACTCTGGACTGCTGATTGCCGCTTAATATATAGAAAAAGTGGGGCGGGCCCGCGGTGGCGCTGGCGTAAAAGATGACCGGCGAGCCGGTCAGGGGGTGGCTGTGGTACTGGCTCACAGCCTCGACCCGGCTGACATTAACCCCGGCCACCTCGCCCAGCATCAGCTCCACCGATGCGGCCCCGGAGGCGTTGGTCGCGGTGCTGTACTGGTCCGAACCGCTGGTGTTGAGGAAGCCGCCCCCGGCGAGGAGGCGGAACTGAACCGGGTGTTCAGGGACAGGATTGCCGTAGCGGTCCGCCACGCGAGCGGTGAGGGGGTTATCCAGTTTGGTCTTGACAGCCCCGTTCTGGCCGTCTCCGTCGATGGCGAGAATCCGGTAGGGGGAGCCGGGAGAGGCGGCGGCCCTGAGCACGCGGGGTGAACCCTGCAGCCCCGGCGCCTCGACCTTGAGATGCTGATCTCCACTGACCGGGCCCAGCCGCCAGTAGCAGGAGACGACTCCGTCACTGCCGGTGACGAGCTGGAGAATAGAGTCCGCTCCGACCGCAGCTGTCTTGCCGACGCGGCCGCCGTCGAAGGCCGTGACGGTTATCTGAATGGAAGCCGCGGGCTGGCCATCGGCCCGGGTGACCTTGAAGCGGACCGGCTGGGCGAGGAGGGCGCGCACGGTATCGGCCTGGGCGTCTCCCTGCAGATAGACGAGGTTGGCGGCCCCGTTGGCAACTGTCGCGGAGAAGAGCACCTCTTTGCTGCTCAGCGAGAGGGGAGAAGCGGCGATGGTCTGCTGGCCGGCAAGGGTGCCGGTGATGTAGACTGCCTGCGCACGGCCGTCGGAATCGGTGGCGACACGGCCATCTGCCGGGACAAGCGAGCCGCCGCCGGCGCGGACGCTGAAGAGGACCATTTCGCCCTGGACCGGGTTGCCGAAGCCGTCGCTGACAGCGACGATCAGGGGGGAGGGCAGGGGCGCGCCCCCCTGGCTGGCCACCTGGTTGTTGCCGTCGGCGATCATGATGGAGGCTGCGGCGCCGGCCTGGGCGGTGGCGCGGAAGGAGGCGGTGAGGGTTCTGCCCCCCTCTATAGCCTGCGCTGACACCTCCACCGGCCCGGCGGTGGTGCCGAGCTGCAAGGTGCGCCGGGCCAGTCCCTGGCTGTCGGTGGCAAAGGGATCGCTGCCGGATTCGCCCGCCCCCGAAGGAATGTAGGAGGAACTGGCGCTCACCAGAATGCGGTCGATCTGCAGGCTGCCCGGGGCTATCTCGAGGACCAGCCGGTGGGTCCCGGCGGCGAGATTCCATCCTCCCGGGCTTCCCAGTCTGACCCAGGCCCAGTCGCTGCCGGCCTCAAGGCTCTGGGTATAGGGGCTGCCGCCGTTCATGACGGCGCTGAGGATCGAACCGGCGGTGCCGGTGCGGGCGCGGATCCAGAGGGTGGAGGCTGCTCCCTCGGCGAGGGAGAAGGCGAGGGTGTCGCGGCCGTTGGTGCGTTTGGATGGGGGCACGAAGACCAGGCCGTTCCCGGAAGAGGAGGCGTCGTAGGCCCAGGCGAGGCTGCCTCCGGGGGCGCCGGATTCGGCCTCAAGCCAGAGATTGGTCGAGCCGGCCCCCGCGGGCAGAAGAAGGGCGGCGTCGCCGGCAGTGAGGCTGAAATCGACATGGAGGCCCGCCACGGGCGCGCCGGCTCCGTCCACGGCCTTCACTGTGAGGGGAACAGGAAGGGGGGAGCCGACCGTGCCGGACTGGTTATTGCCCGCATGGGCGATCAGCCTCGCTGCGGCGCCCGGATTCACGGTCGGGGCCAGGGGGGCGACCCGGATGGTCTGGTCCGCCGGCACACCGCCGAGCACAAGGAAGGTGTTGTCGATGAACTGGACGATCAGGTCGCAGGCAGTGCGGCCAGCGAGGCCGAAGTGCTGGACGAGGGGCGACTGGGCGAGATGGCCGCTGCCCGAGAGCACTTCGCGGTAGCCGAGCAGGGCGGCCGGATCGCCGGCCCTGCCCGCCTGGTAGCACCAGATCCTGGTGCCAAAGGCGCTGGCGCTGCCGCCCGGTCCGGCCGGATCGACGAGCAGGTAGTGGTTGCCGTTGTCGAGGGTGTTTTCCCGGAACAGATTGAAGATATCCGAGCGGGTGAGGAAAAAGTCCAGGTCCCCGTCGCGGTCATAATCCAGGGCAACCCCGCTGCGGACGTCGCCGGCGCGGACCTCGGCGCCGGTGGCGTTGACGAGGCTGAAGCGCCAGCCGCCCCCGTTGCGGTAAAAGCCGCCGGTGGTTCTGTCGCTGGTGGTGATGATATCGAGGTCGCCGTCGTTGTCGAAATCCCCGGTCAGGGCTGTGAAGCCGTTCATGGGGATGTTGGCGGTGGTGCTGACCTCGGTGAAAACGCCGTTGTCATTCCTAAAGAGGCGCAGGAGATTGCCCGGATCGGAGGTGTTGGCCACTGCAACGATGAGGTCGAGATCGGCGTCGTTGTCGAGGTCGGCCCAGTGGGCGCTTTTGCAGTTCAGGTTCAGGGCCAGACCGGCCGCGGCGGCGCCGTCGCTGAACCAGCCAGCGCCGTTGTTGAGATAGAGCCGGTTGGCGCCGCCGTTCTTGGCAATATAGATATCGACGTCGCCGTCCTGGTCGAAATCGGCCGCTGTGGCCGATTCGCTGGCCACCCCCGGCTCTTCGGCGTCGTTGGCGCCGCGGTCGGCGCGCTGGAAGCGGCCGTTGCCCTGGTTGAGATAGAGTTCGTTGAGCGTGCGCGAGTTGACCGCGTAGAGGTCGATATCCTCATCGCCATCGGCGTCGAAAGCGAGCAGGGCGGTGGTGGTGGCGGCGATCTCCGCGATGCCGGCGGTGGCGGTGATATCACGGAAACTGCTGCGGTTGAGGTTCTCGTAGAGGCGGTTGCGGCCGGGCGAATTGCCGTTGAAGAGATCGAGGTCGCCGTCGCTGTCGATGTCGACAAAGAGTGCGCCGCGGCTGTCGCCGTCATCCCTGACGCTCCAGCTCTCCGAGCTCTCGGCAAAGAGCCCTTCGGAGTCCTGGCGAAGGAAAAAATCGCGGCGGAAGGCGCCCTCAGTCACAGTGCGGGTCGTGTAAAGGTCGTCTCTGCCATCGCCGTCGGCGTCGGCGACGGCGATCCCCTGGCCGCCGTACTCGGCGTCATATCCGGCCGTGTTGGTCTCCCAGGAGATGTCGGTGAACCACGGCGGTGTGCCGGAGAGCTGGCTCCTGAAGGCCTGATAGCAGGTCTGGCCGATGAGCTGATGGCCGGCGTTGTTGGGATGAAGGCGGTTGGCCGGATCGAGAGGCGTCGAGAGGTAGGGCGGGTAATAGGTCGACTTGTTGTTGTTGAAAACGGGATCCTCGTAAAAGGGGGTGTAGAGGTCGACGATATGCACCGGTTCGGCCTTGCCGGTGATGGCGCCGCCGGCGTAGTCGCGGGCGAGGCGGGCGAGCTCGATGTTGTAGTGCGCCACCAGGCTGTCGGCGCCCTTGATGGGCGGCAGCAGAAAGAGGAAGATATCCTGGAGATCGGCGCCGTAGGTGTTGTTGTTCCACCTGAGCAGATAGGCAATAAGTTTGGCCATCTGTCCGGCGGGGGTGGAATTGAACGCGGGAGCCGTTCCGCAGGGGCCCACCGGATCGTCGCCGAGGTCGTTGAGATTGTTGGTGCCGAGCAGAATGCCGACGATGTGCGGGCGGTAATTGTTCATGTCCGCGGTGACATCGAGGATGGGGGTGCGGAAACCGTTATCCGGATAAAAGTCGAAGGTCTTGCGGCCGCCCTGGAAATGGCCTTCATAGGGCGAGTCGCCATAGGCGCCGACGAAATCGACGTTAAAGCCCCCGGCCCTGAGCTGGTCGTAGAGCACCTTGCGGTAGCCGAGATTGTCGTCGGCATATTTCCCTGCAGTGATGGAATCGCCGAGGAGCATGATGCGCTTGTCGGCGGCCAGGACAATCTGTTCGGCCTGGAGGGAGGTGAGCGGATTGCTCTCTTCCGGGTCGCCGGAAATCAGTACGCGGAGGGCGGTGGCTTCCTCTCCGGGGAAAGTGAGGGTCACCGGTCCGGAGCCGGCGGCCTCCACTGATGCGACGGTGTGAAAGGGCTCGCGCTCGCGCTTGACCTGCAGGAGCAGGGTGCGGCTCTCCCCGGGCGGGAGGGCGTCGAGATGGATGGTCGCCCGGCCGATCAGTTTTTTGCCGCCGAGCAGGAAGGTCCTGGCGTGGCCGCCCTCCGTCCAGAGGGCGGCGCTGCGGGCGGCGAGAGCGCCTGCATCAGCCTCCGCGGCGCTGACCCGGGCGGGGGGCAGGGGAGCGGCCTCCTCCACCGGCTGATAACGGATCAGGGGTTCCTGGCGTAGTGAAGGCTGGTCTTCCCAGGGCTCGCGGCGCGCGGCCTCCGCCGGGGGCGGACTCGTGAGGATGGCGAATGAGCCAATCAGAAGCAGGGGCAGCAGAAAGCGGTGCAATGCAGAATTACTCAAGCAGGTCGACTCCTTCGAACGGGACCGGGCCATTATGGTTTAATTAAATATACGAAAAATCGGGCGCAATGCGTAGAGTTGTTTGCGCTGTGAAGGGCATTTTGCAGTGATTTTGCGGCGGAGGATTGGGGTACGCGGGGCAAGGAGGCAGGTAAAAGCCAGATTTCGGGGGGTACACTGGCCCTGAATTATCTTGACAAAGTGGTGTTATTTCGATAAATTAGGTTTAATTTATATCAGGACGACCGGCTTTATGGCACAGGATTATTTGCGGCTTCTGGGCATGGCTTTCCATGCCTATCACGGACTGCAGCAGGAAGAGATCGAGAACGGCCAGCGCTTTGAGGTGGACGTTGAACTGCATTTCGACGCCGCACCCGCAGGCCGCAGTGATCGCATCAGCGACACCATCGACGTCCGTGAGATTTATGCCCTGGTCCGCCGCGTCGTCATGGAGAGGCGTTTTTTTCTCATCGAGGCGGTCGCTGAACATATCGCCGCCGAAATCCTGGAGCGTTTTCCTGCCGGAGGAGTGCTGGTCCGCGTGCGCAAGCCTTTCGCACCGCTGGGCGGACTCGCCAACGGCAGCGAGATCGAGATCATCCGTCATCGCCGTGAAGCTGAATCCTCCCCGCCGCGCCCCTGAGGCCTTTCTCAGCCTGGGTGCCAACCTCGGAGATCGCGAAGAGAATCTGATCCGGGCGCTGCAGGCACTGCGGGGGAGAGGAATCCGCCTCGGGCGCCTTTCCGGCCTCTACGAGACCGAACCGGTCGGCAGGGAGGAGCAGCCCGATTTCCTCAATATGGTGGTGCGGCTCACCACACTGCTGCCGCCCCTGCAGCTGCTGACGCGGATGCAGGAGATCGAGCAGCAGCTTGGCCGCGTCCGGCACGAACGCTGGGGGGCGCGCACGATCGATCTGGACCTGCTGTGCATGGGGGGACTGATCTGGCGGGATGAGCGGCTGGTTCTGCCGCATCCGCGGCTCCACGAACGGCGTTTCGTACTGGTTCCCTTCGCCGAGATAGCGGCGGATTATGAGGTCCCCGGAACGGGTGCCACAGTCAAAGAGCTGCTGCGGGACTGCAGGGACCCCCACAGGGTGCGCCTCTGCTGGAGCGCGGAGCAGGTGCAATTACGCATGCGAAAGGCACGAGCGTGAATCTACCGAGATATATCTGTATAGAAGGCGTCATCGGCGCTGGCAAGACCAGCCTGACCCGCATGCTCTGCGAGCGCCTGGATGCCCGGGCGATTTATGAAAAACCGGACGAAAATCCCTTTCTCGCCGATTTCTACCGCGATCCCCAGCGCTATGCCTTCCAGGTGCAGCTCTTTTTCCTCCTGAGCCGCTACCGCCAGCAGCAGGAGAGCCTGCAGCCGGACCTTTTTCACGACATCGCCATCTCCGACTATCTCTTCGCCAAGGACCGCATCTTCGCCCATCTTAATCTCGAGGATCGCGAACTCTTTCTTTATGACAAGATCGCCTCACTGCTGGAGCAGGATATCGTCAAGCCCGATCTGGTGGTCTATCTCCAGTCCTCGGTCGAACGGCTGATGGCCAATATCCGCAAGCGCAGCCGCGCCTATGAGAAGGAGATGTCCGAAGAGTACATCTCCTCCCTGAACGAGTCCTACAACCGCTTTTTCTTTCATTACCAGGAGACCCCGCTGCTGGTGGTGAACAGCGTCGGCATCGATTTTGTCAACAACAAGGCTGATTTTGAGGAACTGGTCCGCCAGATCATGCGGCCGCACTCCGGCATCGAATATTTTTCGCCGGCAAGATAGCAGCACCCGTCTTCATCACAATAAAAGGCATATGCCCATGTTATTCCGTCTCCTCATTCTGGCACTCCTCTTTTATCTGGCCACCAGGGTCTTCAGCCGTCTTTTTTCCAGCCGGATCGACCATCAGGAAACGCAAGTGCACGGCCCCTCCCAGCCCAATGCCCTCGATCTCTCCGATGAGGATGTGGAGGATGTTGATTATAAAGAGCTCCCGCGCAACAAGTGATGCGCGCTTAAATCATGGACCGGTCTCGCCGCCTGCGCCGGCTTTGCCCCTCTCCTAACTGATTTCTCTTATGGCTCTCTATTTCCGCATCCTGCGTTATCTCAAACCCTATTGGACCAGTCTGCTCGGTTCCCTGATCTGCATCTTTTTCTTTACCCTGTTCAGCAGCGCCTCCCTGGTCTCGATCATTCCCTTTTTGGGGACTATTTTCGGCTCACAACAGGGTGTGGAGATGCGGGCGGAGGCGCCGGCGCCGGGGCCCGGGGCGGAACTGGACGAGGCGGCCCCGGCTGATGATGGGGCCGCCGGAACGGTGCGCTCCCTGCGTGGACAGTTAAGCCACTACAAGAATGTCGCCATGGCCTGGCTCACGGGCGGCAGCCGCCGGGAAGCCCTGCGGCGGCTCTGCATCTTCATCATCCTGCTCATATTTTTGAAGGGATTTTTCGACTATTTTCAGTCCTATCTGATGGCCGCTGTCGAGCAGGGGGTCATCCGCGACATCCGCAACGACCTTTACCGGCAGATCAACCGCCTCTCTCTGGGCTATTTCACCCGCACCCGGACCGGCCAGATCATCTCGCGCATCACCAATGACGTCACCCTCGTCAACAGCGGGGTTTCGGCCAGCTTTGTCACCCTGATCAAGAATCCCCTCCTCATCATCGCCTACCTGGCCATCGCCATTTATCTGAGCTGGTCGCTCACCCTCATCGCCCTGGTGGTGGCCCCCTTCAGCATGGGCATCATCGGCTGGATCGGCCTCAAGCTGAAAAAGGAGAGCACCATCTCGCAGGAGCGGATGGCCAATCTCACCTCGCTGTTGCAGGAAACCGTCGCCGGCCAGCGCGTGGTCAAGGCCTTCGCCATGGAGGAGTTTGAGGTGCGCAAATTCGGCGCCGAGGCGCATCGCTACTACGAGACCTTGCTGCGCATCACCCGCACGCGCAATCTGGCCTCGCCCCTGACCGAGTTTCTCGGCACCATGATCGCCGTCGGGATCCTCTGGTTTGGCGGGCAGCAGGTGCTGGCGGGCCGGATGCTCTCCCCCGAGGAGTTCATGGGTTTTCTGGTCATCGTTTTATCGCTGATGCAGCCCGTGAAGGAGCTTTCGAGCGTGCATAACCGCATCCAGGAGGCGATGGCGGCCGCGGAGCGCATCTTCGAGGTCCTCGACCTCGAACCCGCCGTGCAGAGCCGGCCCGGGGCGATCAAGCTCACGGAGTTCAGGGAGGCGATTGAGCTGCGCGGCGTCAGTTTTTCCTACGGACGCGAAGCGGAGGTGCTGCGCGATCTCTCGCTGACCATCCCCAAGGGCAATATCCTCGCCATTGTCGGACCAAGCGGGGCGGGAAAATCGACCCTGGTCGACCTCATCCCGCGCTTTTATGACCCCACGGAGGGGGCGATCTTTCTGGACGGCGTGGACCTCCGCGAAATCGAAATCGGCCATCTGCGCCGGCTCATGGGCATCGTCACCCAGGAGACCATTCTTTTCAATGACACCGTGCGCAACAATATAGCCTACGGCCTGAGCAGCAAGCCCCTCGAGGAGATCGTCGAGGCGGCGCGCATCGCCAATGCCCACGATTTCATCAGCCAGCTGCCCGAAGGCTACGACACCAACATCGGCGAGCGCGGGATTGCCCTCTCCGGCGGGCAGCGGCAGCGGCTGGCCATCGCCAGGGCGGTGCTTAAAAACCCCCCCATTCTCATCCTTGATGAGGCCACCTCCGCCCTGGATACCGAATCGGAGCTGCTGGTGCAGCAGGCCATCGAACGGCTGATGCGCAACCGCACTTCTTTCGTCATCGCCCACCGGCTTTCGACCATCCTCCGAGCCGACCGCATCATCGTCCTGGAGAAGGGGCGGATGGTGCAGCAGGGGGTGCACGACGAGCTGGTCGCGCAGCCCGGGCTCTACCAGAAACTCTACACCATGCAGTTCCGTGCTGCGGAGGTGCAGCCGTGAGCGACCGCAGACTTGTCGACCGCCATCTCGTGGAGGTGATCCGCTGGAGCCTCTATATTTTCGCGGCGGCCATGCCCTTTGCCATTGCCCTCACCCAGATCGCCGTCGGCATTGCTCTCCTGGCCTGGCTGGGCCGCCTGGTTTACACACGCGCAGCAAAATGGCCGCGCCTAGGTGTGGAGTGGGGCTTCATCGCTTTCATCGCCGCCGAGCTCCTCGCCTGCGTCTTTTCGACCAATCTTGGCCAGAACGTGATCTACCTGAAACGGCTGCTTCTCATCCCCATCGTCTATCTGGTCGCGGCCAACAGCAGCGACAGGGAGGAACTCAGGCGTCTCGGGATGATCTTTGTCGTCTCCATCCTGCTTTATTCGGTCTGGGGGATCGTCTCCTACTTTCTCAATCCCGCCGTGCGGGTGCGGCACATCCAGAATTCGATGACGGCGGGTGGCATCACCATGGTGGGCGCGGTAACGGCCGCCGCCTTTGCGGTGCGGCTGCGGGAGATGCGGAGCCGGTTGTTCATGCTCCTGGCCGGGGCAGTCATTCTCGGCTGCCTTATTTTGACCTCAACCCGGGGCTCGTGGGTGGGTTTTTTTGCGGCCGCCCTGCTCATCCTGCTGGTGCAGAACCGCCGGCTGGTCTGGGCCCTGCCCCTGCTCGTCCTCGCCTTTTATCTGCTGCAGCCGGGGGATTTCTCCTGGCGGATGCGCCACATCTTCGATCCAGCCTGGGGGACCAATGCCAAGCGGATTCACTGGTGGTCGGTCGGCTGGGAGATCTTCAAGGACCATCCCCTGGTGGGGATCGGAGATGTCGGCACGACGTCGATGTACGCCCGCTACGCCCCCGCCGGCGAAAAGGAACTGGTCGGCCATTTCCACAGCAATTATGTCCACATCGGCGTGACCCTCGGCGCCATCGGGCTGGCCGCCTTTCTGTTCATGACGGCGCTCCTGCTGGTACGCCTCGCACAAAGCCTGCGGGCGCGGATGGGGGCGCGCGACTGGGGCGGCGGCTGGACGCTGGCGGCGCTGGCGGTCTTTGCCGCCTTCAGCCTCAACGGTTTTTTTGAATGGAATTTCGGCGACCAGGAGATCATCACCATGGTCTGGTTCGCCATCGGGATGGGGTTGGGGCAGCTGCATCATGACTGACCCCGAAACCCTGCATATGCAGCAGCGCGAGCATGAAAGACTCAAGATGCTGCTCAAGGTCGCCGGCTCGATCTCCTCGGAGATGCAGCTTGACAAACTCCTGCGACTGATTATGGACGAGGTCAAACAGGTGCTGCAGTGCGATCGCTGCACGGTCTTTGTTCTCGACCGCGAACATAACGAACTCTGGTCCCGGGTCGCCCATGGTGAATCGGAGATCCGCTTTCCCGCCCACCTCGGCATCGCCGGGGCGGTCGTGCAGAGCGGCCAGGTCATCAACATCCCCGATGCTTATGCCGACAGCCGCTTCAATCCGAATATCGACAGGCAGACGGGCTACCACACCCGCAACCTGCTCTCCGCGCCCATGCGCAACAAGCCGGGTGAGATCATCGGGGTGTTCCAGATCCTCAACAAGCTGGAGGGTCCCTTCACCCGGGAGGACGAGGAGATACTCAATGCGATTTCGGTCCTGGCCGCAACCCAGATCGAAAACGCCCAGCTCTATGAGGAGCAGAAAAAGACCTTTGACAGCCTGGTGGAAACCCTCGCCAGCACCATCGATGCGCGCGACCCCCTCACGGCCGGTCATTCCCAGCGCATCAGCCTCTACGCCGACGAGATCGGCCGCGTCCTGCGCCTGCAGACCCAGGAGCGCGAGGTGCTGCGCATCTCGGCCCTGCTCCATGATTATGGCAAGATCGCCGTGCGCGAGGCTGTGCTCACCAAGAACGACAAGCTCACCGACGAGGAGTTCAGTCACATCCGCAATCACGCCGCCTATACCAGGAGCATCCTGGAGAAGATCAACTTCAGCCGGGAGCTGCGCCAGGTGCCCCTGATCGCCGCCTCGCATCATGAGCGCGTCGACGGTACCGGCTATCCCGCCGGACTGATGGACGATGAGATCCCCCTGCTGAGCAAGATCCTGGCGGTGGCCGATGTCTTTGATGCCCTCACTTCGAAACGCCATTACCGCACCCGCATGCCCTTCACAGAGGTCATCCAGCTCCTGCTCGACAATATCGGCAGCCAGTTCGATCCCCTGCCGGTGAACGCCTTCCGGGCGGTCAAGCTGGACCGGCTGGTGCGCATTCTGGAGCATGAACACCCCGACCGGCTGGAGGCGGAGGAACTCCACTTTCTCAGCGGCTTTGACAGCGTCGATTACATCACGGCGGCGCAGGCGGAGGCGCCAGAGTTCCAGCCCCGGCTGGTGCGGATTTTTCAGCGTTACTACATGCAGGAATATTTGCAGAGCAGCACAACCGCTCAGACGCAAGGGAAAGGATAAACACATGCGAAAAATCATCGAGACGGAGAATGCTCCCCAAGCGATCGGGCCTTACAGTCAGGCTGTGGTGGTGAATGGTCTGCTTTTCAGCGCCGGCCAGCTCGGACTGGATCCCTACAACGGCATCATGGTCGAGGGGGGCGTCAAGGCCCAGACCCTGCAGGCCATGCTCAATCTCAAGGCGATCCTGGAGGAGGCGGGTTCCGCGCTGGATCTGGTCGTCAAGACGACGATCTTTCTGCTCGATATGAACGATTTTGTGACGGTGAACGGGGTCTACGCCGGCTTTTTTCCCGAGCATCCGCCCGCGCGATCGACGGTGCAGGTGGCGCGTCTGCCCAAGAACGCCCTGGTGGAGATCGAGGCGGTGGCGCTCGTCCCGGGCCATCAGGAATAGGGCGGCGAGGTGAAACCATCGGCCCACAGCCTTTACCTGCCTTTACTGGGCGCGGCCCTGCTCCTGGCTGCGCCCGGCCTGCAGGCCCAATCCGGTGCGCCGGCCGACAGCCTGGCCACCCGGCTAAAGAGCACAGCCGCCGAGGTCCGTTCCGCCCCCCTGCGCAAGTCTCCGACCGGCGCCATGCTCCGCTCCATGGCCTTGCCCGGCTGGGGGCAGTGGTATAATGAAAAGCGGCTCAAGGCCGTGGTTGTCATGGGCGCGGAGGCAGGGCTGGTCATCGATGCCATTGTGCAGAATCAGCTCGCCGCCCGCTCGGAAGCGGATTACGAGCGGGAGTATTATCGCAACAATCGCAGCCTGGCCATCTGGTGGCTGGGGGCCGTCATTCTCTACAGCATGGCCGACGCCTACGTCGATGCGCATCTTTTCGATTTCGATGAGCGGCCGGATCTCAGCCTGGCCCCCTCCAGCGCTGCCCGGACAGGCGGATCGGGACCCGCCCTCGCCTTCAATCTCGCCCTGCATTTTTAGCCCGCCCCCCTGTCTCTCCCGGCAGGAGGCCATAGCGTCTCTTGCAATCAAGGCAGATTATGCGTATATTAACTCCATTGCATGACGGAAAAAAAACAAAAAACGGTTGTAATCTTGATGAATAGAGAAGAGGCTTTAACCCTGGCGCAGTCGCGCTTCCGGAACCGCAACTTTTTCGTACACGTTCTGGCCGTGGAGGCGGTGATGAGCGCCCTGACGTGTTTTTTCGGCGCAGATGATGAGCGCTCGGGGCATTAGCATGATGAAGCGGGTGTTACTTATGATCATGCTGGCTGCGGCTGGCGCGTTCGCAGCGGGGAGCCCTCCGGAGGCCGGGAGCAGCGGCGGGTCTGCCTCCGCCATTTTTTATCACTTGCCAACCCTGCTGTGCACGGCCGGGGATACCCTGCCGGCACCCCTCCCGATACGGCGGCCGCGGGGCGACCTCTGGCTGGCCAAGGACAAGGCCGATCACCTGGTGGTGAGCGCCTTTCTGGTCGGCCTGGGTTACTATGCGGCGCGCAAGGAGTTCCACCTCTCCGAACCCGGCAGTACCAACCTCGGGGCGGGGTTCAGCCTCTCTCTGGGCCTCCTCAAGGAGGTGCGTGATCAGGGCCGGCGGGGGGGCTTTTTCAGTCTCAAGGATCTCGCGGCCGATCTGGCGGGGATCGGCTTGGGTTATCTCCTCTGTTCGGCCGGGGCTCTCTAACTGGAATGAGGCAGTAAGTGAAGGCATGTTCCCTAATCGACAAGGCGCGCTGCAACTGCGCGGTGGTTGGCGTCTACGGCACGACGGAGGCCTCCCGTCTGGCTTATCTGGCCCTCTATGCCCAGCAGCACCGCGGGCAGGAGAGCAGCGGCATCGTCGCCAGTGACGGCCGCCGCGTCAACCGCCACGTCGGCCGCGGGCTCGTCGCCGACGTCTTCAGCGACCAGGCCCTCTTTGCCACACTGGGGGGCCACATGGCCATCGGGCACAACCGTTACTCCACCACCGGGGCTTCCCATCTCGTCAACGCCCAGCCGCTGGTGGCCAATTTTCGCGAAGGGCCGTTCGCCGTCAGCCATAACGGCAATTTCACCAATGCGGGCGAACTGCGCCGCCGGCTCGAAGAGCAGGGCTCGCTCTTTCAGACCACCACCGATACCGAGGTGGTGCTGCACCTGATCGCCCGTTCCCGCGCGCAAGATATGACCGCAAGGATAGCAGAGGCCCTGCTGCAGATCGAGGGAGCCTATTCCCTGGTGATGATGTGCAACGGCCGCATCTATGCCGCCCGCGATCCCCACGGGGTGCGGCCGCTCTGTCTGGGACACAAGGAGGGGAGCTGGTTTGTGGCCTCCGAGACCTGCGCCCTCGACCTTCTCCGCGCCGAAATTGTGCGCGATATCGAGCCCGGCGAGCTGATCGAGATCCATGACGGGGTGGTCGAATCGCACCGCTTCGCTCCGCTGACGCCGCGCCATGCCTGTATCTTTGAGTTCGTCTATTTCTCCCGCCCCGACAGCCGCATCTTCAACGAGAACGTCGACCGGGTACGCCGCAGGCTGGGCAAGAATCTGGCCCTGGAGAGCCCGGCGGAGGCGGACATCGTCATCTCTGTGCCCGATTCGAGCAACACCGCGGCGGTGGGCTATTCGCGCCGCACCGGGATCAAATTCGAGCTGGGGCTCATCCGCAACCACTATGTCGGACGGACCTTCATCCATCCCCAGCAGGATATGCGCGACTTTAATGTGCGCATCAAATTCAATCCTGTCAAGGGGGTGCTGCAGGACCGGCGGGTGGTGGTGATCGAGGACTCGATCGTGCGCGGCACAACCCTGCGCCAGCTGGTTTCGCTCATTCGCCAGGCCGGCGCCCGCGAGGTGCACGTGCGCGTCAGCTCGCCGCCGATCAT
This sequence comes from bacterium, assembly GCA_029554865.1. Classification (GTDB taxonomy): domain Bacteria; phylum Zhuqueibacterota; class Zhuqueibacteria; order Residuimicrobiales; family Residuimicrobiaceae; genus JAKPUX01. The sequence goes on from JAKPUX010000051.1 coordinate 31,190, forward strand.
CTCTCCCTGCTATTACGGTATGGATTTTCCCAGCACCAGCGAGCTCATCGCCGCCCACAAGAGCGTTGAGGAGATCCGCGCCTGGCTGCAGTGCGACAGCCTCGCCTATCTTTCGCTGGAGGGGCTGCTGAAATCGGTGGCGCACGACGACGAGGGCTACTGTGCGGCCTGCTTCACCGGCGAATATCCCATCCCTGTCGAGGATAATTACAGCGAGAGGGTGCATGAGCCGCTCTGAGAGGAAAACGACGGCATGACGCCAACCCCGCCGGCGCGCAGCCGCCTCATGCATGGACTCCTCAAGCGCCTTGATTATCTCTTTGTGCTGCGGCCGACCCTCTTCTATCCGGTCTGGACGGTTTCTCTGGCCGGACTGTGGAGCGCGGAACGAGCGGCTGCCGGCCAGCCCTGGTATGCGCTCCATTGGCCGCGCCAGGGCTTCGCCCTGGAGGGGGCGATAGCGATCGGTCTGCTCACGCTGGTGATGGGGGCCTGCTTTCTCCTCAACCAGATCACGGATGTCGAGAGCGACCGCCTCAACAACAAGCTCTATCTGGTCGCCAGCGGGGCGGTGAGCCTGCGCGCCGCCTGGAGCGAGACCGCGCTCCTGCTCGCCGCCGGCCTGGGCGGGCTGCTGTGGCTGAGCCGCCCCCTGGCCCTGGTCGCCCTGCTCGCCTTTCTGGTCACGGGCTGGGCCTACAGCTGCGCGCCGCTCTACGGCAAGGACCGCCCCTGGGCCGGCCTTTTTATCAATCTCGGCGGGTCGGGCCTGATCTATATTTTCGGCTGGCTGATGGCCGCCCCCGCTTCAGGGCGGATGTTCCTCTCCGGCCTGCCCTATATCGCCGGCATCGGCGCGGTCTATCTGCTCACCACGATCCCCGACCGGCCCGGAGACGCGGCGGCACACAAGATCACCCTGGCGGTCCATTGGGGCGAAGAGCGCATTTACGGTGCAACCCTGGCAGCCGGGACCCTGGGGGTGCTGGCTGCCCTGCCGGTTCGGGAGGGGGTGGCCCTGACGGCGACCCTGCTGACCTGGCTTTTTTTTTACACCGCCTGGCGGCGCCGGAGCGTGGACTCGGCCCTGCGCGCCAACAAGTTTGCCACACTGATCCTTTCGTTCCTGATCTGCTGGCGCCTGCCGGTCTATCTGCTCCTGCTGGTGCTGGTCTTTTATTTCAGCAAATGGTATTACCGGATGCGGTTTCAGGTCCATTATCCCAGTCTGTTGACATGACCAACAAAATGAAACACAATCAGGACCGCTGCGATTTCTGCGGGGTTTGCGTCGGGGTCTGCCCGCACGATGCCATTGAACTGCGCGAGGCGGAGCTCATCGTCGATGATGAACGCTGCACCCGCTGCGGCCAGTGTGTGCAGGCCTGCCCGATTCATGCCCTGGAGGTGAACGATGAAGCCGGCGTATGACGTCATCGTCATCGGCGGCGGGCCGGCCGGATCGATGGCGGCGCGCTATGCGGCCGGCCGCGGGGCCTCCGTCGCCCTCTTCGAGAAGGACCGCGAGGTCGGCGTGCCGGTGCGCTGCGCCGAAGGGGTCTCCCACGCCGGCCTGGCCGCAGTGGTGGAGAATATCCCGTCCCGCTGGATCGCCCAAAAGATCACCGGCGCGGTGCTCCACGCCCCCTCGGGAGCCGAGGTGCCGCTGCATACAGACCAGATCGGCTACATCCTGCACCGCAAGATCTTCGATTATGACCTGGCGCAGATGGCCGCGGCCGCCGGGGTGGCCATCTTCACCCGGGCCCATGTCACTGGATTGATCATGGAGCAGGGCCGCACGGCGGGTGTGGTGGTGGACCATCTCGGCGAACGGCGGCGGATCGAGGCCAGGCTGGTCATCGCCGCCGACGGGGTTGAGTCACGCGCCGCGCGCTGGGCCGGACTTGCCACCCGCACCGCCCTGGCCGATATGGAGAGCTGCGCCCAGGCCACCATCGGCGGCTATCAGGGCGATCCGGAGATGCTCCACTTCTATTTTTCCCGTTCGATGGCGCCGGGCGGATATCTCTGGATCTTCCCCAAGGGCAACGGCATGGCCAATGTCGGACTTGGCATCTCCGCCAGCGCCGGGGGAGAGCGTTCTCCGCATGATTATCTCGAGGCCTTTCTTGCGAGATTTTTTCCCGGCGCCTCGATCCTGGGGCGCGTCTGCGGCGGGGTACCCTGTTCGAATACCCTCAAGGAACTCGCTGCCGACGGCCTCATGGTCGTCGGCGATGCCGCCCATCAGGCCAATCCCCTCACCGGGGGCGGCATCGTCACCGGCATGATCGCCGGACGCATCGCCGGCGAGACCGCCGCGGAGGCCGTCGCCGCCGGCCGCTCCGACCGGGAGACGCTGCGCCGCTACCCGAAGGCCTGGCTGGCGGGCGAGGGGGGAAAACAGGCGCAGTTCTACCGGCTGCGCAAATTTGTCTTCAGCCTCGGGGATGAGGATTATGACGCCCTGGCCAGGAGCGTGCTCCGGATTCCCGTCGAAAAACGCACCATTCTGTCGATCATGAAATCGGCTTTGTTGCACAAGCCTTCGCTCCTCCTCGACGCGGTCAAACTATTTACCTAGAGGACACCATGAAGCTGGGTCTGATGGAGATCATCAAACAAGACAAATATATTCTGGGCCTTCCCAATTTGCTCTCTTTCTCGCGGCTGCTGCTTCTGCCCCTGATCTGCTACGCGATTACCCTCGAGCCCGCCGCCGGCGGCGGGCTGGCCCTGGTTCTCCTCGCGCTCTCGTTCGTCACCGATTTTTTCGACGGCTATGTGGCGCGGCGGCGCAATCAGTTCTCTGAACTGGGACGCATACTTGATCCGATCATGGACAAGCTCAACGTCGCCGCGATCATGCTCTTTCTGACTGCCTATCGCGATCTGCCCTGCTGGTATGTCGCCATCGTCATCGGCAGGGACCTGGCCATCCTGGTCCTCAGCCTCTGGGTGATCAAAACCAAGCGCCATGTTCCGCAGTCGAATCTGATCGGCAAGGTGGCCCTGGTGGTTTTTCTCATTGTCATCGTCGCCTATATTCTGGACCTGAAACCATATAATTACATCGCCATGGCCATCTCGGTGGCTTTGGTGCCCATCACGCTCATCCGCTACATCCTGGTTTATGCCCGGAATGGTGAAAGCAGCGGAAGCACATCATGAGGGCTGCACAGGCGCAGCCCTGACCTTTGCAAGGGTGAGGCGAGAGTGTTAGACCTTTTCAAGAAGTTTCAACATGGCCTGGCGCGGACCAAATCGGGTCTGGTCGAGGGCGTCCAGCGCATTATCAATCAGGCGCGCGGGATCGATGAGGAGGTGCTCGAGGAGCTGGAAGAGCTGCTCATTCTCAGCGATCTCGGAGTGGCCACGACCGAGACGGTGATCGAAAACCTGCGCCAGCGCAGCCGTGAGAGCGGCCGCATCGAGCCCGGCGAGGTCCTCGAGCTGCTCAAGCAGGAGCTGATTGCGCAGCTCGGTCCCGGCGGGCAGGCCGCAGCCGGGCCGGAAGAACCGGTGCACCAGCCGACCGTGATAAGCGTGGTCGGGGTCAACGGCGCCGGCAAGACCACGACTATCGGCAAGCTGGCCCATCTCCATGCCAGCCGCGGCCGCAAGGTGCTGCTCGCCGCTGCTGATACCTTTCGCGCCGCCGCCGCCGAACAACTGGAGATCTGGAAAGACCGGGCCGGGGTCGAAATCATCCCCTCCCAGAGCGGCGCGGATCCGGCCTCGGTGGCTTTTGATTCCCTCAAGGCCGCCATGGCCAGGCACGTCGACTATCTCTTCATCGATACGGCGGGACGCCTGCATACCAAGGAGAATCTCATGGCCGAGCTCGAAAAAATCCACAAGGTCCTCGCCCGCCAGTGTCCCGGAGCTCCCCATGAAGTCCTGCTCGTCATCGACGCCACCACCGGACAGAACGGCCTCTCCCAGGCGCGCCGGTTCGCCGAGGCGGTCAAGGTGACCGGTCTGGTCGTCACCAAGCTGGACGGCACCGCCAAGGGAGGCATCGTCTTCTCCATCGCCCGCGAACTGGGCATCCCCGTCCGCTATGTCGGCCTGGGCGAAAAAATCGACGACCTGCAGAGATTCGATCCCCAAACCTTTGTCGAGGCCCTCTTCGCGTGAAACTGCACTATGTAAGCCTTGGCTGCCCAAAGAACAGCGTCGATCTCGAGACCATCCTCGGCGGCCTCACCGGCGGCATGGAGCTGGTGGAAGAGCCGGAAACCGCCGATGTCGCCCTGGTCAATACCTGCGCCTTCATCACCAGCGCCAAACAGGAGGCGATTGAAACGATTTTACAGCTGGCGGCGTTGAAGGAGGAGAGGCCCGGCCTCAAGCTGCTGGTCAGCGGCTGCCTGCCCCAGCGCTACCGCGCCGAGCTCGAGGAACTGCTGCCGGAGGTGGACCGCTTTTTCTTTGATCTCGATGCCGGCGTCACTTCGGCCGGAATCGCCGCTTATCTCGGCGTGGCCGCCCACCCCTGCGCGCGACGCCACCGCCTGACACCGCGCCACTATGCCTATCTGCGCATCGCGGAAGGGTGCGACAACCGCTGCAGCTACTGCGCCATCCCCCTCATCAAGGGACCTGGCCGCAGCCGCCCTTTGGCGGAGATCCGGACCGAGGCGGAACTGCTGGCGGCCGACGGCATGCAGGAGGTGATGATCGTGGCCCAGGACAGCACCCGCTATGGCCTGGACCTCGGCCGTTCCGTCCGCCTGCATGACGTGCTCGCCGCGCTGCAGGAGGTGTCCCGGCTGCGCTGGATCCGGCTGCTCTACAGCCATCCCGCGCACTGGTACGATGAGCTGATCGAGGCCGTGGCAGCCCTGGACAAGGTGGTCCCCTACATCGACCTGCCCATCCAGCACATTTCCGATCCCCTCCTGCGGGCGATGGGCCGCAAAAGCAGCCGCGGGCAGATCGAGGTGCTGAATATGAGGCTGCGCAGCCGCATCCCCGGCCTGGCCCTGCGCACCTCGCTGATCGTCGGCTTTCCGGGCGAGGGGGAGCGGGAATTCCAGGAATTGTGCGATTTCGTCCGACAGATCCGCTTCGAGCGGCTCGGGGTTTTCAGTTACTCCCAGGAGGAGGGGACGCCCGCGGAAACCTGGCCCCAGAGCGTGAGCGAGGAGGAGAAAGAGGCCCGCCTGCAGGAGATCATGGCCATCCAGGCGGAGCTTTCCCTGCAGAACAATCGCGGATTGATCGGCCGTCGGCTGCAGGTCCTGGTGGATCAGCCCGGAGAGGAGCCGGGCACCTGCCTGGCTCGTACGGTCTGGGATGCCCCCGAGATCGATAATAGTGTCATCGTCAGCGGGGAGCTTGCGCCCGGGAGTTTTGCAATGGTGCGGATCACCGGTGCCGCACCCTACGATCTTTACGCCGAACCGGCCGGGGATGATTAAAAAAGGAAATGAGTTCCGGGCAATGCGTGTTTTACCTTTTAGGTGAAACCGCCCGCAGCGGTCGCCGAATCCGGAAGGAGCTGGAGAATGCCATTTATGCACAAAGCAATATTCGCCGCAGTATTGATGCTGGCAGTTACGGCAACCCGCATGCAGGCCCAGGTAGAATTCAGTACCATGCAGGAGCAGAGTGGACCCGATTTCCATGTGGATCTGGTCAACACCGCAGTCGGACCAGCCAGCCGACTGAGCCGCCTCAATGTCTATCTCGAGATCGTCTATGATGAGCTGCAGTTCGTCAAGAAGGAGGAGAATTTTGAAGCGACCTATGAGATCAGCGTCACCATCATGGACAAGGATGATGACCAGGCTGATGGGGAGATCTGGAAGGAATTGGCCACCGCAACCAGCTTTGACATGACCAACGAGCGCACACGGCTGAGCCAGAGCCACCGCCACTTTGACCTCGAACCGGGCCATTACAAGGTCAATATCGCCGTTCAGGATAACGAAACCCACCGCGGCTCCACCCGCAGCCTCTCCATCGATCTCCGGAATTACCAGGAGAGCACGATGCGCGGCAGCGATATCCTCCTCGTCAGCGAAATGCAGCGCGATTCGACCGGGGCGATCTCGATCCGCCCGCAGGTGAGCGACGCGACCAAGGGTATTGTCGATTCGACCCAGGCTTTCTTCGAGGTTTACTGCGAGAATCCTCCCCAGGAGCTCACGGTGAGCTATGAACTCGCCGGCAAGATCACCCACAAGCGCATCCGCCGCTCGTTCACCCATACCCTGAACTCCTGGCGCAATCCCGTCTATTTCAAGCTGCACCCCGACAGCCTGCCGCAGGATTCCTATCTGCTCACCGTGCAGATCGAGTCGGCGGGCGGCAAGATCAAGCGTGAAAAGCCGGTCTACATCCGCTGGAGCGCCCTGCCGGCGACGGCGTCGGACCTCAAGACCGCCATCGAACAGCTGCGCCTGGTCGCCTCCAAGGATGAGTGGAAGCGGCTGAAGAAAGCCAAGGGGGATGCCCTGCTCACCGAGTTCAAGGCCTTCTGGAAGCGCCATGATCCCAGCCCCGGCACCGATGCCAACGAGACTATGGATGCCTTTTATTCTCGGGTCGAATTCGCCAACCAGCGCTTCTCGGTCATGCAGATGCCTGGCTGGCGTACCGATATGGGGGTAATCTTTATCATTCTGGGCTCACCCGACAACGTGGAACGCGATGTCTATCCTCGCGATATGAAGCCCTACGAAATCTGGACCTATTATGAGTTCAACCGGGATTTTCTCTTTCTCGATTACACCGGCTTCGGCGACTACCGCCTGCAAACCCCTATGTCCATATACGAATTTCAACGGCTGCTGCATAACTGACAGGAATCCCCATGGAGCTTCGCATTCCCCCTGCCCTGGTCCCCGGCGACCGCATTGGCGTCATCTCCCCGGCGAGCCCGCCCAAACCCGAAAAGCATGATCAGTACCAGAACGGTCTGGCCTACCTGCGTGGATTGGGATACAAGATCAGCGAGGGCAAGCACGTCCTTGACCAATACGGCTATCTGGCCGGCACTGACGAAAGCCGCGCGGCCGACCTCAATGCGATGTTCCGCAACCCCCGGATCAAGGCGATCATCTGCTCGCGCGGAGGCTACGGAACCCCGCGGCTGCTCGATCTGATCGATTATGAGGCGGTCCGCAAACATCCGAAAATTCTCGTCGGCTACAGCGACATCACCTCATTGCAGCTCGCCCTCTTCGCCCGCACTGGTCTGGTCACCTTCTCCGGCCCCATGGTCGCTGTGGAGATGGGCAAGGGGATTCTCCCCTTCACCGAGAAGCACTTCTGGGCGATGGTGGGCAAGAGCACGCGCAAGCTCCTCAAGGCCGGTGCGGGGGAGTATGAGCCGCGCATCTATCACGGCGGCGTCGGCGAGGGACGCCTGCTCGGGGGCTGCCTCTCCCTGATCAATCCCCTCATCGGCACCCCCTACCAGCCCGATTTTACCGGCGCCGTCCTGGTCATCGAGGATATCGGCGAGGATGTCTACGGCATCGACCGCTACCTGGTCCAGCTGCGCTACGCCGGCATCCTCGAGAGGCTCAGCGGCCTTATCTTTGGTCAGTTCCTGGATATGGAGAGCGGCGAGAAAACCGAACCCACTCTGAGCCTCGAAGAGGTCCTGGAAAAATACACCCGCGATCTCAACATCCCCATCCTGGGCAATTTCCCCTACGGTCACCAGGATTTCAAGTATACCCTGCCCTTCGGCTGCCGGGTCCGCCTCGATGCGGACAATGGAACCCTGCGCCTGCTCGAGCCGCCGGTGGCTGCCCCCGCGGGGCCGGCGGCCTGATGTCGAGGGCAGACGGGCTGCAGCGCTGTTGAGAGGAGAAACCGCCTTGCTCACACTCTGTGTCTTCGTCTCCGGACGGGGCTCCAACCTGGCGGCCCTGATCGAGGCGATCCGCTTGGGGCGCCTCGATGCGCGCATCGCCCTGGTGATCAGCAACAAGGCCGAGGCCGGGGCCCTGGCCCTGGCACGAGCGAACGCCATAACGGCCCTCCACCTTTCCCCGGCTCAGTTCACTTCCGAGGAGGCCTACAGCAGCAGCCTGCTCGGCATGCTGGAAGAACACGGCGTCGGCCTGATCGTCCTCGCCGGCTATCTCAAAAAGATCCCTGCTGCGGTCATCCAGCACTACCGTCACCGCATCCTCAATATCCATCCCGCCCTGCTGCCCGCCTTTGGCGGCAAGGGGATGTACGGCCATCACGTGCATGAGGCGGTCCTGGATTACGGCTGCAAGGTGAGCGGGGCGACCGTTCATATCGTGGACAGCGATTACGATACCGGCGCCCCGGTGCTGCAGCAGTGCGTGCCGGTGCTGGAGGATGATACGCCGGAGCGTCTGGCGGCCAGGGTGCTCGAGACCGAGCACGAGATTTTGCCCCGCGCCGTGCAGCTCTTCGCCGAGGGGAGGATCCGGATCGAGGGCCGCCGGGTCACAATTCTGGCGAAGGGGGGAAGGGAATGACGATTCGGGGCGGAAACACCCGCTGCAGCACCGATTTGTTGAAAAAAAACGGCAAAATAGCGGGCCCGCTGCAGCAAATTCTTTGATTTTTGCTATTTTTTTGATATACTTATTTTCATGCTTTATATGAACAAGTCCTGAAATGGTGAAGGGAGGACTTTTTGCCGGATCACATCAGAATAGGGCGCGCCCTTCTCAGCGTCTATGACAAGGAGGGTCTGCTGGAGCTGGCCCGGGTCCTGCACGGACGCGGCGTGGAGATCATTTCGACCGGTGGAACCGCGCGTTATCTGCAGGAGGCCGCCATCCCGGTCCGTGCCGTCTCGGAGGTCACCGGTTTCCCCGAAATCCTCGGCGGCAGGGTCAAGACCCTCCATCCCCATATACACGGCGCCATCCTCGCCAAACGTGAGGATGAGGAGCAGATGCGCCAGCTGACGGAACTGGGGCTGACCCCGATCGACCTGGTGGTGGTCAATCTCTATCCCTTCGAAAAGACCATCGCCAGACCGGACTGCACCCGCGCAGACGCCCTGGAGAATATCGATATCGGCGGCCCTTGCATGATCCGTGCCTCCGCCAAAAATTATCCGGGCGTGGCGGTGCTGACCAGCCCGGACCAGTATGGTGATTTTCTGCACCAGTTCGAAGAGCTGGAGGGCTGCACGAGCCTGGCCATGCGCGAGCAATGGGCGGCGGCCGCCTTCACCCGTACCAGCCGCTACGATGCCGCCATTCAGGCCTATCTCGAGGCCCCGGCCCCCGCCGGCGAAACCGCCTTTCCCCAGACCCTGCAGCTCCGCCTGCACAAGCTTCAGGATCTGCGCTACGGCGAGAATCCCCACCAGTCGGCCGCCTTTTACGCGGAGGAGGGAGGCGACGCTTTCGGCGAGCAGCTCCACGGCAAGGAGCTCTCGTACAACAATATCCTCGATATCCATTCCGCCGTCGGCCTGGCCCATGAGTTCAGGGAACCGGCGGTGGTGATCGTCAAGCACAACAACCCCTGCGGAGTGGCCATCGGGACCGACCTGCTTGAGGCCTACACCAAAGCGGTGGCGACCGATCCAGCCTCCGCCTTTGGCGGGATCGTCGCCCTCAACCAGCCCCTGACCCGGAGCGACCTCGCCGCTGCGCTGGCCGGGACCTTTCTTGAGGTGGTGGTGGCTCCCGACTTTTCCGCCGAGGTGCTCGAACTGCTGCGCAGCAAGAAAAATTTGCGCCTGATCCGCTGGCCCGGCTTCCGCATTAAACCCGCCATGCAGGATGTGCGCAAGGTCAGCGGGGGCTTTCTCATCCAGAATGTCGACATCGAACCGGTGGAGCCCTCCACCTACCGGGTGGTCAGCCGCCGGGCGCCGGGCGAAGTGGAGCTGCAGGCCCTGCTCTTTGGCTGGCGCGTGGCGAAATGGGTCAAGAGCAATGCCATCATCTTCGCCGCCCCGGACCGCACCCTGGGCATCGGTGCCGGCCAGATGTCGCGGGTCGATTCCTCGCGTCTGGCGGCGATGAAGGCCGGTCATGCCGGACTGGAGCTGCGCGGCAGCGCCGCCGCCTCCGACGCTTTTTTCCCCTTTCGGGACGGCCTCGATGTCCTCGCCGAGGCGGGGGCCACAGCCGTCATCGAGCCGGGGGGCTCCGTGCGCGATGACGAGGTCATCGCCGCGGCCGACGAACACAATATCGCCCTGGTTTTCACGGGCATGCGCCATTTCCGCCACTGAGCGGAGCCGGCCATACTGATTTTTTATTAGAGCGGGATTGCATTCTCACCATTTGAACAAGGTTGGGCAACATGAGCTTCGGTTTGGGTTCCTTTTTCTCCAATGATTTGGCTATCGATCTCGGCACCGCCAATACCCTGGTCTATGTACGCGGCCGGGATGTGGTTCTCGACGAGCCATCCGTCGTCGCCATCCGCAAGAGCACCCAGGAGATCGTCGCCTTCGGCAACCAGGCGCGCGAGATGGTCGGCCGCACCCCCGGCGAGATCATCACCATCCGTCCCCTCAAGGACGGCGTCATCGCCGATTTCGAGCTGGCTGAACAGATGATCCGCCACTTCATCCGCAAGGCGATGCCGACGCGTATCCCGCGCCCGCGCATCGCCATCTGTGTCCCCACCGGCATCACCGAGGTGGAAAAGCGGGCGGTGCGCGATTCGGCGGAGCACGCCGGCGCGCGCGAGGTCTATCTCATCGAAGAGCCCATGGCGGCCGCCATCGGCCTCGGACTCCCCATCGATCAGCCGGTGGGCAACATGATCATCGATATCGGCGGCGGCACTTGCGAGATCGCGGTCATCGCCATGTACGGCATCGTCAACTCGGTCTCCATCCGCATCGGCGGGGATGAGATGAACGAAGCCATCGTTCAGTATTTCAAGAAATCCTTCAACCTCCTCATCGGTGAGATCACCGCGGAGGAGATCAAGTGCGATCTGGGCTCCGCTGCCCCCTACGACGGCAAGGGCACCATGACCGTAAAGGGACGCGACCTGGTCGCCGGCATCCCCAAGACCGTGAACATCAGCACCAAACAGGTGCAGGAGGCCCTCTCCGACACCGTTGACCAGCTCGTCGATTCGGTCAAGATGTGCCTTGAGCAGACCCCGCCCGAGCTCTCCGCGGATATTCTCGATCGCGGCATCCTCATGAGCGGCGGCGGCTCGATGCTCAAGGGACTCGATGAGCGGCTGCGCCGCGAGACCAACCTGCCGGTCATCCTGGCCGAGGAGCCCCTCCTCGCCGTGGTGCGCGGGACGGGCAAGGTCCTGGAGGATATCACCCGTTTCCGCAAGGTATTGACGCACATTAAAAGATATTAGGAACAAACCGGACGCCCTGCCCTGCGGGGCGTTCTTTTTATTAGGGTTAGCCTGGATATGACGATCAAGCATACCTCCATCATGGCCGACGTGAGGCGCAAGCTCTCCGCCATCCCATCCGACAAGCGGCACAAGCGCTTCTGGGGCGCGATCCTCGCCCTGGCCCTGCTCTTTATCGGTTGGCTCATTTACCTCGGCTTCAGCCTGCCCAAGCTGGACACCCTGGAAGATTATAACCCCCAGCTCGCTTCCAAGGTCTACAGCACCGACGGTGTGCTCATCAAGGAGTTCTTCACCGAACGCCGCTTTTACGTGCCGATGTCCCAGATCCCCGATGTCATGATCAAGTCGGTTCTGGCCACGGAGGATGCCCGTTTTTACGACCACTGGGGCATCCGGCCGATGCGCTTCGCCCGCGCCATCCTCTTCGACGTCCTCACTCTAAGCAAGCAGCAGGGCGCGAGCACCCTCACCCAGCAGCTTGCCCGCAGGCTCTATCTGACCCCCGAGAAGACCGTAACGCGCAAGATCCGCGAGTGGATGACCGCCATCCAGATCGAGCGTACCTATACCAAGCCTGAAATCCTCGAGATGTACCTCAACCACATGTCCTTCGCCCACGGCACCTACGGGGTCGAGGCGGCGGCCCAGTACCTCTTCGGCAAAAAAGCGCACGAACTGACCCTGCCCGAATGCGCCGTACTGACCGCCAGCCTGCAGCGGCCGGCCTACTGGAACCCGATCCGCTACCCGGAACGCGCCCTCAAGCGGCGCAATGTCGTGGTGCTAAATCGGATGCGCGCCGAAAAGTTCATCACCGAGGCGCAGTACCGGGATGCCGTTGCCGCTCCGCTCGGGGTGAAGGAGCGCACGGGATCGGAACTGGAGGGCATCGCCCCCTATTTCACTGAATGGGTGCGGCAGAATTTGCAGAAGGAGTTCGGCTGGGATCTTTACAAGAGCGGATTGAACATCTATACCACCCTCGATTCGCGGGTGCAGGCGATCGCCGAAGCGGCGATGCGCACCTATCTGCCCAAGATGCAGGAGATCTCCAACCGCAACCTGCGCAAGAAGGAGGTGCTCGCCAAATTCCTCACCCCGGAACAGCTCAAGCAGGATACGGTGGAGCGCTGGCTGACGCGCAAGGCCTTTGTCGATTCGGTGCTCAACGAGAGGGCCGCCGTTCAGATCGCCCTGGTGGCGCTCGACCCGCGCAACGGCCATATTCTGGCGATGATCGGGGGACGGGATTTCAGCGAGAGCAAGTACAACCGGGCGGTCCAGGCCATCCGCCAGCCCGGCTCCGCCTTCAAGCCCATCGTCTATACGGCAGCAGTGGATAACGGCTACATGCCCTGCTACGAAAAGCTAAATCAACCGGTGGTGGTCGAGCTGGGCGACGGCACGCGCTGGACCCCCCACAATTACGATGAATCGATCGGCGGCAAGACCACCCTGCGCGAAGCCCTGCGCCGCTCGCTCAATCTGGTCACTACCCGCCTGGTGCAGGAGGATATCCCCCCCCGCCAGGTGGTGCAGTATGCGCGCCATCTCGGCATCACCACCCAACTCGATGCGGTGGACGCCCTCGCCCTCGGCTCTTGCGGCGTCATTCCGATCGAGCTCATCTCCGCCTTTGGCGTCTTCGCCAACCACGGCGTGCTCGTCCAGCCCTTTGGGGTCATGAAGGTGCAGGACAAATACGGCAATGACCTGCAGAAAAACAGTCCGCAGAGCAAGGGCGTGCTGCGCGAGGAGACCGCCTACATCATGGCCGATATGCTGCGGACGGTGGCCCAGGCGGGGACCGGCGCCCAGGCGGTCTCGCAGTACGGCTTTGCCCGTCCCGCCGGTGGCAAGACCGGCACCACCAATGATTTCACCGACGCCTGGTACATCACCTTCACCCCGCAAATGGTGGTGGGGGTCTGGCTCGGCCACGATGATCCGGCCCTGACCCTCGGCAACAAACAGACCGGCACCAATGCCGCCCTGCCGATCACGGCCACCACGATCAAGAACGCCCACATCGCCCTGCGGCTGCCCGAGGAGTGGCTGAGCCAGCCGGGCGGGGTGGTCCGGCTCGCCATCTGTAACGAGACCAAGCTCCTCGCCAGCCCCGCCTGCCCCGATGTCGTGGAAGAACTCTTCGATGTCCGCTACCAGCCGACCGAAAGCTGCAATCTGCACGTCGGAGGCAGGGGGCGCGACCGCGACAAACGGCGCATCCGTTACTGAGTCACAGCCACCGGCCGGGATGTAAAAAGCCCGCCCCGCTATCTGCCGAAGGGCAGGAGAGGGGCGGGCTTTATATTTTGCGAAGAGGTTTACAACGGCACAAGCCGGACGACGGCTGCGAAAACTATTTCCCCCGCAGGGCCTGTTTGTTGACCTTGCCTACGCTGGTCTTCTCCAGGGCGCCGACGAACTGCACCTTGAGGAGGATGGCTTCGCCGGGGACCAGCCCCTTGTCGATGAATTCGCGCACATGGGCGATCAGCTGCTTGGCGGTCAGGGTTTCGTTTTCCTTGCGCACGACGAAGGCGAGGGGCACCTCGCCCCAGCGGTCATTGGGCTGGCCGATGACGGCGGCCTCGGAGACGGCCGGATGGCTGATGAGGATATCCTCGAGTTCCAGCGAAGAGAGCCATTCCCCGCCCACCTTGATCACATCCTTGAGGCGGTCGGTGATACGGATGCTGCCACGGCTGTCGCGCGCGGCGACGTCGCCGGTGTGCAGCCAGCCCCCGGCCCAGAGCTTTTCGGAATTGACGTTGTCCTTGAGATAACTCGGGGTCAGCCAGGGTGTCCTCACCACCACCTCGCCCGAGGTGAGGTCGTCGTCAGGGACGTCCCTGAACTGCTCGTTGACCACGCGCAGGTGGACCAGGGCGAAGGGGCGCCCGGTGCGGCACCGCAGGGTGGTCTGTTCTTCCGGCGGCTGCTGGAGCTCCTCCGCATTGAGCATCGAGATCGTCAGGATCGGGCAGGTCTCCGAGAGGCCATAGCCCGAGTAGATGTCGATGCCGCGCGCCAGGGCGGCCAGGCAGAGGGCCTTGGGAAGGGCTGCACCGCCGATGATGACTTTCCAGCCGGAGAGATCGACGTTCTCGCTGTTGGGATGCTTGAGGAGCATGTGCATGATGGTCGGCACGCAGTGGGAGTAGCTCACCTTCTCCTGGTCGATCAGCCTGAGGATGGTGTCGGGGGCGTACTTGCCGGGATAGACCTGTTTGACCCCGAGCATGGTCGCCATGTAGGGAATGCCCCAGGCGTGGACATGGAACATCGGGGTCAGGGGCATGTAGACATCGTCACGATGGAAGGAACCGTGGGCCCGGTTGGAGGCGAGGGAGACCAGCCCGCTCAGGGTATGGAGGACGAGCTGGCGGTGGGAGAAAAAGACTCCTTTGGGCATCCCGGTGGTACCGGTGGTATAAAAAGTGGTCGCGCGCAGATTTTCGTCGAAATCGGGGAATTCCTGCAGGGGCTCCGCCTCGGCGAGGAGCTTTTCGTACTCGTTGTCGAACTTGAAGGGGTGATTGGGGGGTGTGCTGCTGTCGTTGAGCAGCACAAAATGCTTGATCGTGTCGATGCGCCCCTTGATATGGTCGAGGAGGGGGAGGAATTCGGCATTGATGAAGAGGGCGCTGTCCTCGGCATGGCTGAAGGTATAGACCATCTGCTCGGGCGAGAGGCGGATATTGATGGTGTGGAGCACGGCGCCGATCATGGGCACGGCGTAGAAACATTCGAGGTAGCGGTGGCTGTCCCAGTCCATCACGGCCACCGTATCGCCCTGCTTGATCCCCATCCTGACCAGGGCCCCGGCCAGACGTCGGACCCTTTCGCGGAACTGCTGGTAGGTGTAGCGTTTCTCCCCCCGGTAAACGATCTCCTGGTTGGGATTGTAGACGGCGGGTGCGAAGAGCAGATTTTTGATCAGGAGAGGATAACTGTAATTCTCACTGGCGCTCCATTGGGGCTGATTCATGCTTGACCTCGCAAAAAGGGGGACCGGTTGGCTTGTTAATATTAATTTACGGTGTATATACGAAACGTCCAACCATTTTTACGCCCTCTTGCAGCGGATGTTCGGTTTCCAGACGATAGAAGTAGAGTCCGGTGGCAACCAGCTGGCCGGCGTGGTTGCGTCCATTCCAGACCAGCTCCTGCGCCCCGGCCGCATGGGGATGCCAGGGGCCCTGGTGGACGACCTGCTGCAGGGTGTTGTAGATGGTCAGGCGCACGCGGTCCGGCTGGTCAAGATGGAAACGGAGGCGCACCATGCCGCGGCCCGGATTGGGATAGGTCGAGATCACAGGCGCGGCCGGGGCGACGGCGGCGATGCGCAGGGCGGGCCAGGCGTGGCGGAGGCCATCGGCATCGATCTGGATGAGCTGATACCAGAGCGTGCCCTCCCCCGCCTCGGTGTCGACCCAGTTGTAGTCCTGGGCGGCGGCGGTCGTGCCGTGACCAGGGATGAAGGCGGCGGTAATAAAGGGGCCGTCGCCGCTGCCGGCGCGGGCGACCTCGAAACCGTAGTTGTTGGTCTCCGAGGCTGTGCTCCACTCCAGCCGCACCCCGGCGGCATCGCGCGCGCCGGAGAGATGAGCGAGTTCGACCGGGGTCACCACGCCATAATAGCTGCTCTCGATGAGATAGAGGACGATGTCCTGGTTGAAGAGCGGAGTGGCGAAGGATTGCCAGCCCTCGCTGCTGCGGCTGACCATGCTGCGCGGGCTCGCGGTCTCGCCGTTCTTGGGGTCGTAGAACTGGTAATAGTAATAGCCCGGCGGGAGCTTGACGTTCAGGGTGGTCTGGCTGCCCCTGCCCTGGGTGAAGTGGTAGATGACGTATTCCTTGCCTCGCTTCCGGCACATCGTCGCGGTGCCGATGGTGGCCTCGACCTCGCTGTCGGCAGGATCGAGGGCGTTGAAATCCTTGAGATAGGAGAGGAAAGCGGCGAAATGGCTGTGATATTCGGTCACCCGGTTGGGAACCTGGTCGATGGGCGCCCAGCAAAACTCGCTGGTGCCGATGCAGCCGGCGGTGAGGTTGCCCCAGAAGGTGGCGCGGAACCAGTCGTGGGCGGCGGTGTTGGTGGCGTACTGGCCGCCATCGTCGACGCCGTCGTAGGGGTAAAGCTCATTCCAGAGGATGGGACGGCCATAGTCATAGCCGTACTGGCCAAAATTCACCCATTTTTTATAGAGCGTGGGATCATCGGTGCGGGTATGGGTCCAGTTCCACTCTGAAGGTGCGCATTTGAATCCTGCATGAAAAGAGGTGACCTGCAGCGGATAGGCGGCGGTGTGGATCTCCGAGGCGCTGATGGGAATACCGTAGGGATCATACTCTTCGAAATAGGTGGCGTAAAGAGTGGAAGCGGTCTGGGCGGAGGCGCCCATGCGCTCGGCCTCGTTCCAGAGCTCCCAGAGCAGGTTGGGATAGGCGGCGTAGCGCGCGATGGCGTAACGGATGAAAAAGCGGGTCTCCGTGACAAACGTGGAAGCGTCGTGCGGCTCGAGGAGCAGGTCCGAGGGCGGGGGATTGCTGATGGAGATGTCAGCGCCCTGCTTGCGTTTGCCCCAGGTATCGAAAAAGTTGAGCTGGACGTTGATGCCCAGCTCCATGCACCACTGCATGATCTGGTCGGCGCTGGCGAAAAAATCGAGGTCCATGCTCTGCAGGTCATAGTTGAGGGGCAGGACGCGCAGCTTGAGGACCACGCCGTTGAGCCCCAGGGCGGCGATATTCTGCAGATAGGCGTGAACCAGGGGGAGGTATTGGGATTTGGGCATGCGTTCGGGGACGCTGGCGTGTTCGGGAGTCTTGTAAAAGGGATCGTCAAAGTCGATATACTTGCCGCCGATCCAGTGCAGGGGGGTGCCATCCTCGAAGCGGAGTTTGTGCGAATTGTTCGCATCGATACGGATATGGCCATGCAGTTTGCTGTTCTGTTTTGATACACAAGTGAACGAACCCGAGCCCGATTCGCCGCCGAATTGCCAGGAAAAGCTCCAGCTGCCGGTACGGTCGGGCATGAAACGGAGCAGCCAGCTCCTGCCGCCGTTGTAAAAGCCTTCGGCATGGAAGAGGCGCCCGTCCGGCGAACTGATATCTGCAGATAAGGTTATGCTGATAAAGGGGTTGGGGACATCCCGGCCCGCATCCAGGGAAAGGGTTACGAACTGATAAAGGGGCACGCTGGGATTGATGACCTGGAGGCTCGCGGCGGAGAAGGCTTGATTATAAGTAAAAAGGATACATATAGATAGCAGAAGTTTTCTCATGGTTGCCTCACTGCTGTTGCGATGAGCGGATCGGGCAGGAGTTGTGCTCCCGGATGGAAGTGGCGGTAAAAATGTTGCAAAAATCGTGCTATCGATCACATTTTTCCCAGAGCAAAAAAAGGGCGGGCAGCCGGCTGCCCGCCCTTTTCAGGGGATTTGCGGTCGAGGATGGATCAGTGGCCGCAGCCGGCGCAGCCTTCGCAATTGTGTTCGTCAACCGTCTCTTCGGCCTTCTGCTTTTCAATGTCGGCGCGCACCTTGTCCATATCGAGCTTGCGCACCTGGCCGATCAGCTCCTCCAGCCCGGCCTCGGGCAGGGCCCCGGCTTCGCGATAGAGCAGAATGCCGTCGCGGAAGATGGCCAGGGTGGGGATGGACTGGATGCCGAAGAGCGAAGCGAGGTCGCCCTGGGCCTCGGTGTCCACCTTGGCGAAGGTGATATCAGGATGCTTCTCGGAGGCCTTTTCAAAGACCGGGCCGAACATCTTGCAGGGGCCGCACCAGCCGGCCCAGAAATCGATCAGGACGATCGCATTGTTTTCGATGGTGTTCTGAAAATTATCGATGGACATGGTGGTCGTAGCCATGGTAACTCCTTATGATGGGGATGCTAAAAATTGGACGGCGATTATGCCTTTCAAGAGAATTGGATGCAGGCGGCACCAAAAGGATTCAGCTGTTTCTGATCTGCAAGAGAAAATCATGAAGATCGGCGAGCGAGCCGGTGTAGGTAGGGGTGTGCCGGGCGAGGTGGGAGTTGAGGGCGTAATCCAGGACCATGTAGGTCTCCATGCCCGCAGCGACCGCGGCCATGTCGTCCCGATAATCGTTGCCCACCATCAGGCAGCTCGAGGGGGCCACGTTGAGGCGGTGGGCGACCTCGAGAAAGTAGTTCGGATTGGGTTTGCTGGTGTGCATGTTTTCAAAGCTGGTGATCAGGGCGAAGGGAAAGTCGGAAAGCCGGCCCCAGTTCAGGCGGGCGTCGATGGCGACGCGCGGGAAGATGGGGATGGTGGCCAGGGCGATGCGCGGCGTGATCGCCGCCGCCTGCTCGAGGACCTTGCGCGCCAGGGGCAGAGGCCGGGAAATGCTGCGCACCTGGTCGAATTCGGTGCGGTAGAATTCATCATAGACCGGTTCGAGGGAGGCGAAAGGGACTGTACTCTGACGGTCGTAGGCCTCGCGGAAGACGTCGCATAAAAGACCCCGGT
The DNA here is from genome assembly GCA_029554865.1 of bacterium. Classification (GTDB taxonomy): domain Bacteria; phylum Zhuqueibacterota; class Zhuqueibacteria; order Residuimicrobiales; family Residuimicrobiaceae; genus JAKPUX01. Next base: position 50,004 of record JAKPUX010000051.1, read on the forward strand.
CCCCCCTTGCCTTCATCATCGCCTCGGTGGCCTGGACGATGAGGGGGATGATCTCCCCTTCCGGATACCAGGGCGAGAGCTTTTGCCCCAGGGCCTTGAAGTAGAGGTTGACAAAGTGGTCGTTATCCAGCCCCAGCAGGGTTCCATCCAGATCGAACAATATGGCGTCGTACATCACACATCCTCTTTGAGTGCCGGGTTCCGCGGCGCCTGGATTGCAGCCCGCCTTGCGAATGATAACAGCATGGATATAAAAAGTATTCTTATTCGCCGGGAATTGCAAGCACTATTTTTGCCGGATCCGGCTGGTGTGAGGATGCCACGTTTCCGTTCAGGTGGCAGTCATGCGCGCCAGAAGCTGCCCCGCTTTAAGAAAGGTCTCGATCCCCTCCGCGCTGTGGGCGATCAGGTCTGTGCAAAAAGCGACCCGGCCCTGCCTGAAGAGCAGGACGATGGTTGATCCCCCGTACTGAAAATAGCCCTTCTCCTCGCCCTTGCGCACCTCATCCCCCGTGAAGGTCTGGACGATGCTGCCCACGCCGAAGGCCCCGACCTCGATCAGGGCGAACTCACCCAGCCGGCTGTTTTCCATCCGGGTGATCTGCCGCTCGTTCTGGTCAAAGACGCCGATCCCCATCGCCAGCACCAGGGAGTTGACCGAGTGATAATGGCCGTGGATGCGGCGCTGTTCGATGACCCGCGCGTCACAGGGA
>JAKPUX010000054.1 GCA_029554865.1 bacterium
GTGCTCGCCAAAACCGGCTTTGGCCGCGGCTGGGGCGGGTCCGGTTCCGACCATTTCCATTTCATCGAGCAGGGGATATCCGCCTTTTATTTCAGCTCCTCAGGCAGCCATCCCTTTTACCACCAGTTTGAGGATCAGCCCCGCACCCTCAATACGGCCTCCCTGCAAAGCGTCGGCGACCGCGCGGAGGCCCTGATCATGGCCCTGGCGAACCAGGCCGAACCCCTCACTCTTGACAATGCCGGCCGCGGGCGCTTCTTCCTTCGCCATGGCGACCAGCTCGATCTATGCGGATGCACTGCAGCCCTGAAGGGCGATCTGGCCGGAGCGGTGGCTGTCGCTCATGACGCCGGCATCCATTTCACCACCCTGACTCTCGACGGAGGGGAGGAGGGAAAGGCGGAGCTTTTCAGCCGCCTCGACAGCCTCGAACAGTGGATCGCCGCCCACCCGCAGCATCTCGCCCGCTATGAAAACGGCGGCACCATCGACCGTGCCGCCGGCCAGGGCAAGCTGGCCGTCGGCATCCGCCTGAAAGGCACCAGGGCTCTGCGCGGCGAGGCTGCGGTCATGCGCCAGCTTGGCCGGCTCGGCCTCAACATTTTGACCATCGATTCGCCCGAGGATCCGCTGTGGGCCGAGATCGGGAACGGGAAGGCCGGTAAGGAACTCCTGCGCGCCGCTGAAGCCGCCTCCATGCTCCTGAATGTCGATCTCGCCGATACCACCCTCGCCGGGGCCCTCCTCATAGCCTGGAAAGGCCGGGCGGTCTGGTCGCTTGACCTTGCCGCAGCCGCAGCCATGCCCGGTGCTGTCGCCAGGCGGCTGGCGGACGGAAAGGCGATTGCGCTCCTGCGCTGCCGGCCGGAAGATGATCCCGGCGGGCTGCTCGAACTGGCCGCGCAACTGCCCTCCGACCGGATTCATATCTCTGTTCTCGGCAGTCCGGAACCCCGGGAGCTGAAAAGGATGGAGGGTTTTGTCAGCACCCTGCACTCCCTGACGGCCGCCAAAATGGGCAGGGAGGAGAGCTATAAACAGATGGAAAAATGGTGCGGCAGGAACATCAGGCGAATCCTCCAGCCCTGACCGGCTATTCAGAAGAGTGGGGGAGATCATGGTCGGGAGCCGGAGCCGAACAGAGTAAACCAGCATGCGCCAGAGCCCAACACGGCCGGAGGGGACCGGGAGCAGGAAGGAAAATGAGGAATGAGTGACAGCCTGGCCTTGATCAAGGGGTCCGAGTTTGCACGCCACTGGCGTCTGCGCGCGGATATCGCCTATCTCAATCATGGCTCCTTCGGCGCCTGCCCAAAGGCGGTGCTCGAGGTGCAGGACAGTTTCCGCTGGAAGCTCGAATCCAGTCCCTGGCGTTTCCAGGTCATTGAGATGGCCGGTCATCATGCCGCCGCCCGCACCGCCCTGGCGCAGTTCCTTCACGCCTCCCCGGACGATATCGTCTTCGTCCCCAATGCGACTCACGGCGTCAATACCGTTTTGCGCTCGCTCTCCTTCAGGAGGGGGGATGAGCTGCTGACCACCAATCAGGACTATTTTGCCTGCCGCAACGCCATGGAATTCGCCGCGCGCCGCGATGGCGCGCGCCTGGTGGTGGCGAAACTGCCTTTCCCTCTCGAATTTCCCGAACAGATCATCGATGCTTTTCTCGCGGCCGTGACCCCGCGGACGCGGCTGGCCCTCATCGATCATGTCACCAGTCCGACCGGCCTGGTCATGCCGGTCCAGGAGCTGGTTTACGAACTCGGCCGCCGCAATATCATCACCCTGGTTGACGGCGCCCACGCCCCCGGCATGGTGCCGCTCAATCTGCACGAGATCGATGCCGATTACTTCACCGGGAACTGCCACAAGTGGCTCTGCGCCCCCAAGGGCGCGGCCTTTCTGCATGTCCGCCGCGACCTGCAGGAGCAGATTCATCCCCTCGCCATCAGCCATGTCGCCGGGGAGGTCGCCCCTCCCCTCAATCCCTTCCAGCATGAATTCTTTTGGGCGGGTACGCGCGATACCAGTGCCTACCTCGCTGTCGCCTCCGCGCTCAAATTCATGGGTCATCTGGTCGAAGGGGGATGGCCGGAGGTCATGCGCCGCAACCGCCAGCTCGCCGTGGACGCCCGGCAGCTTCTCTGCGAGGCCCTGCACATCAAGCCTCCCTGTCCGGACGAGATGGTCGGCGCCATGGCTGCACTGCCCATACCCCCCGCAGCGGCCCTCCCGGATCCCCTGCCGCCCTATTTTGTCGATCCCCTGCAGGAGGAACTCTTCCAGAGATGGCAGATCGACGTCCCGGTTGTCTATTTTCCCCGCCCGCCGGAGCGTCTGCTGCGCATCTCGGCGCAGATCTACAACAGCCTTTCCCAATATGAGCGCCTCGCCGAGGTGCTCAGGGATAGAGCCGGGCGGTGATCCTGCCGCAGCCGGGGGCCGTTTCACGCCAGCTTTCGATGGCGAGGCGGATGACGATCACCCCTCCGGTCGGGAGGTGTCCGGCATCTTCGTTCCCCAGCATCCCGGCCAACTCCTCAAGTCCCGGATTATGACCCACCAGCATCAGCGATGAGCGCGCGTCGCTCTGATGACGCAAAAAGAGGCCCAGCTCGTCGGCCCCGGCACCATAGATCACTTCCGCTTTTTCGAGTCGCTCGGACTCGTACCCCAGCTCCCGCGCCGCTATTTCCGCTGTCTGCAGGGCCCGCACTGCTGTGCTGGCGATGATCGCCTCGGGAAACATTCCCTTTTTGGCCATTTTATGGCAGATTTTGGCTGTCTCTTCGACGCCATGTTTGAGAAGGGGCCGCTCCTTGTCCGAGAGCATGCCGGCCGGCCGGTCGGCCTTGCCGTGCCGCAGCAGATAGAGGGTTTTCATGACCAGCTCCTTGGGTTTCGTCATCGCCTCGCCATATCCCGCCTGATTCCCGCCCCCCAGCTTCCGGCGGTTTGATCCCGCCGGGACCATTGCTCATGGATTACCAAAAATATCGCCGGAATGCCATCCTTTTTTGTTCTGAATATGGCATGAGGATTGCTTGAAAGGGAGGGGAGCCGCTATGAGCGGCTGCTTTCCCCAACAAATGCAATATTTGTGGCATGGATGGGGTAGAACCGAGGCCGGTTCTGCCCGCTCTCAGCCTCATCCCTTTCATGTTTGCACAGGAGCCACCATGTTCATGGGAGATGACTATATTGACCGGATTCCGGAAGACCTCGACGGGGATGCCGCAGCCATCGTGGAGCGATTCATCAGCCAGTGGAGCCGCGGAACCACCTTCCGCTCTCTCGATGGTCGGGATCGCAGCGAGCTGCTGACGCGGATGGTGCAGATTGTTCATGCCATGGCCAACCCGGAGGATTATCGCGCCATCGCCGGCCGCATTCTCGAGGCCTGTCTCGAGACTGTGCCCGCCGACAGCGCCGTCCTGCTCGTACACAACGCCCAGGGCAAGCTCGCCGTGACCATGACCCGCGGGGGCGAAGCCTCCGATGCCCTGCTGAAGGAACACGGCGGGATCATTCAGAAGGTCCTGCGCAGCCGGGAGAGGTTCATTTTGGAGCAGGAAGGGAAGCTTGCTACCGGTCCCGGAGCGCGGCAGCGCTGCTTTTTTCCGGTGGTGAGCAGCAGGAATCTCGGCGGCATTCTTTTCCTCGACGGCGTCCTTCTCACCGAAGAGCGGGAGGTGCCCGCCGCAGCCCAGATCTGGAGCGGAATGCTCGGCCTGCTGCTCAGCCATTCCCAGCTGCATCACAGCAAGGAACTGCTCAACGGCTATCTGCGCAACATGCAGGAAAAGGTGATCTGGTTTGACAAGGTGGCCGGCAACGGCCGGATTGCCGCCTCAGCCGGTCATGAGCTGAACAATCTGCTCAGCGTGCTGGCGGGCAATCTGGAGCTGGCGAAGAGCTGGCTGCAAGCAGGTGAGGAGCCCGGGCGGATCCTGGAGCGCCTTGGCCTGCTCCAGGATGTTGTGGCCAGCGCCGCCCAGATCAGCCAGGGACTCATCAACCCTGAACCCCAGGAGAAGCAGCTGCAGCGCTGTTCCATGAACAGTCTGGTCTGCGAAACTGTCGAGCTGCTCAAGCCTCTGGTCACCCGGCGCGGCGCCCGTTTCGATCTCCAGCCTGGGGCTGAACTGCCCGACGTGCTCGTCGATGCCACCCAGATCCGCCAGGTTGTGCGCAACCTGCTGCTCAACGCCGTCGAGGCGCGCAGCGACGTGCAGATCTGGATCCGCCTCAGCCACGACCCTGAGGCGCAGCGCATCAAGCTCGCCATTCGCGATAACGGGCCCTCCATTCCGGCCGCCCGGATTCCGGCCCTGTTTTCGCCCTTGCAAGCCGGCCAGGAGAAGGGACTGAGCCTGCTCATCTGCAAGGAGATCATCGAACGCCACGGCGGCTCCCTGCGCTTCGAAAGCGAGGAAGGCGCCGGCAGCGAGTACACCATCAGCCTGCCCCAGTACGGGGCGGAAACCCAGCTCTGCTGGCGCAAAAAGATCAACCGGAGCGAGTGAAACAACCTCTGCCGCACCCTGCACTGAAGCTTCAGGGCTTGAGGGCGTAGAGCAGGTCCATCGACAGATTCCTGATCTCCAGCCCCTCCTCCTTTTGCTCCAGCTGGATGTGGCGCAGGTAAAGCCTGGCCTTGAGATGCTCTCCCTCGGCATCGATAGCCAACTCGCCCAGGGGGATCGCCTCCGGATTGGTAAGGCCCCATTCCGCATAAAGACTCTCCACCCTGGGCAGTAGCTCGAAGGTGAGGCTTTCCCCGGCGCCTTCACCCTCCTTAACCACCAGGGTCAACTGCTTCAGCCCCTTGGAGACCGTACAGGTCACCCCCGCATCCTCCAGTCCATACAGCTCGCCAGCCTCGCCGGTAAAAAGCCCGGTCACCATGCGGTCATAGCCGGCGATATCAAAATAGCTCTGCTTCCTGGCGCGCAGGGTGCGCTCGGAGCCAAAACCGCTGCGCGCGCCTCGCATATATTCCACACCCAGCTTTTTGGTCACCTCCTCCGGTCTGAGGCGGACCGGCCTGCCCTCTTTTTCTTCCTTCAGCGGCTCCCTGAACCAGGATTGGATGGCGCCATAGCCGTGCATCTCGTTCAGATAGGAGAGGATCGAGCTGATCTGCACAATGTCCTGGTCCGGCACCGCCCCGGCGGCCTGGCGGATAGTCCCGCCCTCGAGCAGGCCGTTGCGGCTGAGCAGGGTTTCAAGACGCCCCTTCTGGCTCTGTTCGGAGAGGGAGAAGACCCCCCAGGGGCCGAAACTGAGCAGCAGGGCGATGATGCCAAACAGCCCCGGGATCACCCGGATGCTTTTGGCCTTGCTGATGAGGAAATAGAGGATGAGCAGTGCCAGGAAGAGGGCGACGGCCACCACCAGGCAGCGGCTGACGGTCAGGCCATATTCGGAGATCCTGCGCCAGACGGCAAGGAAGAGCATGACCACCAGGGGAATGAGAACGATGAAGAACCAGCGCCAGACCAGGTGGCCCCAGCGGTTCTCCTCCTGGCTGCGGATCGGCCAGAGCAGGAGCAGGGCGGCAAGACCGGTCGCGGAAAAGCCGATGATCAGTCCGCTCACCCAGCCCCGCGGCCAGGACCAGGCTAAAATGATCTTGGCCAGGTAGGCGTAAAGAATCACCAGGTAGACCAGCACCACCGCTGAGAGGATGTTCTGCGCAAAGATCCGGAGTCCCTTGGGATAGTCATTTCTCCCTTCAAGTGCGTTGAGCTCCCCGGGCATGCCGGCTAGGAAGAAAGCGGTGCCGAAAAGTCCGACGAGGAGGGCCCAGAGTTCACCATAGCGCTCTCCGGGGATGGTGATGTCGAAGAGCTGGTTGAGGGCGAGGAGGGCCAGGGAGAGGCTGATTTGCAGCACCGCGGCATAAAAAGCGGCAGTAAGGAAACGGACCACGAGGATCCGGCCATAGTGCCAAAAGCCGTTTTCCTCTTTGGTACCCGCAAAGGGGATCGTCAAGGCGAAAATCACCACCGCAGCCATGAGTAAAAGAAAGCGCACGATGTGATAGGCGGGTTCGCCTTCAGGGAGCAGCGGCAGTGAGGTGCCATAGAGCAGGAGCAGCAGGACGCCGCCGCCCTGGGAGGCGATGCGCAGGGCGGGCGGCCAGCGGCGCTTTTCGGCGAGCATGGCCAGCCCCAGCAGGAGGAAAAAGCCGACCAGGCTGGTGAGCAGGATCGGGAACCAGATCGTCGGCTTTGTTGGCCCCTGCTGTTCGATCAAAACCAGGGCGGCGATGGTGCCGGCTGCTGCGGAGGCCATGACCAGGGGAAAACGGATAATGATGCGCTTGAGTTCTTCAGCCATCTGCCGGATTGAGGGGAGTTTCATGGGGACCTCGCATGTTTATCCGCCTCCCCCTGCGGGAGGGGAGGCGGAGAGGTGCAGGATTGGCGCGCGCCCGGTCAGACGGAAAAGGACGACCTCAGGCCGGGGCGGCGGTCTCTACAGCTTGATAAAGATCTTTTTCTTGTAAAACCAGGTCAGGATCCCAAGCCAGACCAGGATGAAGAAAAGGGCATGGGCGAGCGATCCCCCCCACTGGCCAAAGAGGGGGACGAGCAGTTTTTCACAAAAGAGCCCCTTGAGTGAAGTGACGGTGCCGTCCGCCCTGGTCACCTTCCACATATACATGGTCTTGGCCATGATCCCGGAGCCGAAAAAGGCGAGGATGGCATTGCTGCCGAAAATGACAAAAGGTTTGGTGAATTTGGTATAGCCCTTGATGTCGATGAGCCAGTAGATCACCCCGAGAAAGTTGAGGGCAATGCCGGAGGTGTAGAGGACGTAGCTGCTGGTCCAGAGCTGCTTGTTGATCGGCATGAAAAGGGACCAGGCGAGCCCGAGCACCAGGGCGATGTTGCCGGCGATGAAGAGGGTGGTGGTCTTTTGCAGGGGTTCAGCCTTGCCCCGCAGCCACTGTCCGGTGAAGTAGCCGAGCATCACCTGGGCGATAGCCGGAATAGTGCTGAGCAGTCCCTCGGGGTCGAAGCCGATATCCTGTTTGTACAGGTGGCCCTTGAGGAGAATGCCGTCGATATACTGGGCGAGGTTGCTGTTGAGGGCCCAGACATCCGCGGTGCGGCCGGGGAAGGGAATCAGGGCCATGGCCAGCCAGTAACCGATGAGGAGCACGGCGGTCCAGATGATCTGGCCGCGGCGCCCGGTGTGGAGGATGATCATCGAAGCGAAAAAGTAGCAGAGGCCGATGCGCTGCAGTACGCCGGGGAAGCGCAGGCTGCCAAGGTTCCAGCGCAGATACCACGCCATGAAGAGGCCGAGGAAGATAAGCAGAAAGGTGCGCTTGAGAATCTGCAGATAGAGCGCACGGCGCGAGCCCTCCTCCGCCAGACGCCGCGCGAAGGAAAAGGCCATGGCACTGCCCATGATGAAGAGGAAGAAGGGAAAGACCAGATCCGTCGGGGTGCAGCCGTGCCATTGGGCGTGTTCGAGCGGTGAAAAGACATAATCCCAGTTGCCGGGATTATTTACCAGGATCATCAGCATGATGGTGAAGCCGCGAAAAGCATCGAGGGAGATGAGACGCGCTGGTTTCGACATTTTCTGCCTCTTGTTTGGATAGGGAGAAATTGGATTTATTCAGTTTAAGATTATTGCAACAGAATGTCAAGGGATTTCTGGGCCTGGGCATCCCCTAAATCTGGATCCCACCTGACATCGGTCGCCGCGTACCCTGATCCTCCGTACGATTTCCAGCAAACCCGCGACCGGGCTCCTGGACGCGCCTCTACTGCTTACGCAATGCGGAACAGTTTGTTGCTCCATGCGTTGGAAAATGGTATGCATTTCGAACAATATTATGTATATTTTCATCGATCAATCTGTCGGGACGCGACTTCTGCCGGCATCCCCGGCAGAGGCTGCAGCAGTGATTAAAATAGTTGTGTACCTATACCCTTATCAGGGAGCCCGATATGGCACTGAAGAAGCAGCAGAAGGAGCCTTCCGGCCGGATGCCGGGCTCCTCCAATTCCTCCTCCTCACAAACCCCGCAGCGGCCGCAAATGTTCCCGGGCCGGGTCTGGCTTTTTTTCCTGATCATCCTGGCGA
>JAKPUX010000101.1 GCA_029554865.1 bacterium
CTGCGCTTCTGCTCATCCTCGGCGGCCTCTTCCTGCTCTACAAGCGCTATATCGGCTGGGAGATTCCGGTCAGCTATATCGGCTCGGTCGCCCTGCTCGCCTGGATCTTCGGCGGCACCGAGGGGGCCTTCAGCGGCAACATCCTCTTTCACATCTTCTCCGGCGGCCTCATGCTCGGGGCCTTTTACATGGCCACCGACATGGTCACCTCGCCGATCACCTCCAAAGGCCGCCTCATCTTCGGCCTCGGCTGCGGCATCATCACCATGGTCATCCGCCTGGTCGGCGGCTATCCGGAGGGGGTCTCCTACTCGATTCTGCTTATGAACCTGCTCGTCCCGGTGATCGACCGTTCCATCCGGCCGAAAGTCTTTGGCGGAGGTGTGAAGTCATGAAAGAGATCGTCCGTTTCGGCCTCATCCTGATGATCGTTTCGGTCGTCGCCGCCACCGCCCTGGCAGCAGTTTACGGCGTCACCAATCCCCGCATCCTCGCCCAGAAGGAGGCCCAGCTCCAGGCGGCCCTGGCGGCCGCCCTGCCCGGCAGCGATCCGGCCAGCCTCAAGACCGTGCGCGAGAATGGCGAGGTGCTCTACTATGCCGCCTTCGCCCCGGGCGATACCAGCAAGCCCATGGGCTATGCCTTTCTCGCCAGGGGGGCGGGCTACTCCAGCACCATCGAAACCATCGTCGGCGTCGACACCCTGGGCCACATTCTCGGCATGAAGGTGCTCTACCAGAGCGAGACCCCCGGCCTCGGCACCAAGCTGCAGGAGGTCAAGTACGGCGACAAGGAACCCTGGTTCCCGCGCCAGTATCTCGGCAAGCCGGCGGCAAACGTGGCCGTCGACAAGGACGGGGGGGAGATCCGATCCATCACCGGCGCGACCATCTCGTCGCGGGCCGTGACCCGCGCCGTCAACGAAGGCTTTGCCCGGCTGCGCACCAAACTGGGGACAAACTGAGGCGACTATGGCATTTTTCAGCGATATCACCCGCGGCATTTACGAGGATAACCCCGTGCTCAAGCAGGCCCTGGGTTTGTGTCCGACCCTGGCGGTCTCGAGTTCGGTCTCCAACGGCATCGGCATGGGGCTGGCCGCCACCTTTGTGCTGGTCTGCTCCAATGTGCTGATCGCAATGATCCGCAAGATGGTGCCGGACAAGATCCGCATCCCGATCTACATCGTCGTCATCGCCACCTTCGTCACCATCATCGATCTTGCCATGGCGGGATTCGTACCCGATCTCTACAAGCGGCTGGGCATCTTTGTGCCCCTGATCGTGGTCAACTGCATCATCCTCGGCCGCGCCGAGGCCTTCGCCGGTAAAAACACGGTCTGGGCCTCCTTCAAGGACGGCATCGGTATGGGGTTGGGCTTCACCTTCGCCTTGCTCGTCATCAGCACCATCCGCGAGATCATCGGCAACGGTACCTTCCTGGGCATCCCCCTTTTCGGAGCCGGCTTCGAGCCGGTCATGTTCTTCGCCCTCGCCCCCGGGGCCTTTGTCACCATCGGCTTCATCCTGGCCTTTGTGACCTGGCTGGACCACCGCAAGGGCGCCAAATAGAGAGTTTGCCGTGTCGCCATCGTCCCGGAGAAGGCGACGAAGGGTCTGCGCGGGAGCGCGATCATCACTTGACCAGAGGCTGCTATGGACTTTAGAATGCTGCTCATCATCGCCATCGGGGCGATCTTTATCAATAACTTTATCTTCTCGCGCATCCTCGGCACCTGCCCCTACGTCGGGGTATCGGGGCAGCTCGATTCCGCCATCGGCATGGGCGTAGCCGTCACCTTTGTCCTCACCATGGCCTCCGCGGTCGCCTATGTCGTCTATACCTGGCTGCTCGCCCCGACCCAGGTCAACATCTTCTACACCCTCTTTGGCCTGAAAAAACCGCCCGATCTCACCTTTCTCAACACTATTGTCTTCATCCTGGTCATCGCCGCACTCGTCCAGTTCGTCGAAATGGTGGTCCAGAAGACCAGCCCGTCCCTCTACAAATCCCTGGGCATCTATCTGCCGCTGATCACCACCAACTGTGCGGTCCTCGGCGTCACTCTGATCAACGTCAATGAAAAGTATGACTTTGTCGAATGCAGCGTGCACGGCTTTGCCGCGGGGATCGGCTTCACCATCGCCCTGGTGTTGATGGCTGGCATCCGCGAAAAGCTCCAGCTGGCGGATGTGCCCAAAGCGATGCGCGGCCTGCCCATCACCTTCATCATGGCCGGCTTGATCGCCCTCGCCTTCCTCGGCTTCTCGGGGCTGAAGATCAACTGATTTGAATTTCAGCCACAAAAAAAGCCAGAGAGCATCGCTCCCTGGCTTTTTTTTTATTCCGTTGGATGGAGGCTATTTGACCATCACCATCTTCTGGCTGGCGCTGTAACCGCCCTCGGCCTCCACCCGGCAGAGATAGACCCCCGAGGAGAGGGTGCGGCCATCATTCCCGTCGCCGTGCCAGGTCAGGGTGTGGCGCCCAGCCGCCTGGGGCTGATCGCTCAGGGTGCGCACCAGACGGCCCTGCAGGTCATAGACGGCCACGCGCACACGGCCGCTCTGCGCCAGAGTGTAGCTGATCGTGGTCCCGGCGTTGAAGGGATTGGGATAGTTGGCCTCGAGGACAAAACCGGCGGGCTGGGCCGCAGGTGACGCCTCGACCTCGAGGTCATAACTGCCGCCGACGACGAACCATTCGGGATAGCGCGCCCCGGTGGTGTTCTCGAAATCGAGCGCCCAGAAGCTCCGCTCGACGAGATCGATGATGAGCAGCTTTTCATCGCTGTAACGGTCGACTACCAGATAGCGGTCATCCGGCGAGAAGGAGGGACGTTCGATATCACGGCCCGAGAGCTGCAGAAAATCATCGTTATCGTGCGATGCGAAATTCTCGATCTTGACATCCCAGTAGTTATTGCCATCTTCGATATAGCTGTAGGCGATGCGGTCAGGGTCGGTGGAGCTGTACTGTACGTTGCCGACGCTGATCCCTTCGGGTTGTGCGGGCAGGAGGGTGTAAACTTGCAGCTCGCTGCCGGTAAAGTCGATTTCGCCCATGTTCCACCAGCTCCGTTGCGTGCCGTTGTCGAGGGTGATCTGGTTATAGGCATCGAAGGCGAGCTTGGGGTACTTGGTATTGGGCGACCAGTTGAGTACATCCGGATACTGGATGGTCTGACTGGTGATGCCGGTCTGCGAAGAGGGGAACTCGAGGGTGACGTAGTAAAGTTCGCCCGAGATCAGCAGATAGATCGTATTGTCGTTTTCATAGATGGAGGTTAGCGCAACATACTCGCCGTCGCGCGAGACCGCGGCGTTCCAGAGGTCGCCCGGATTCCGGATATAATACTCCTCGAAGGTCTCATAGTTATAATAGCCGCCGGCGAGGTTGGTGAGATCGAGCCGGGAGAGCACCCCCTCGGAATTGATGAAGTAGAGATAGTAACCGTCGGCGGTGGCGGTGAACTGCGTCCAGTTGTACTCCTTGCTGTTGACGGTAATGTTGAGCAGGTAGTCCTGGTCATTGGCGACGTCGTAGAGGCCGAGGCGGGTGTCGTCACCGACGAAGGCGATCCACTGGCTGCCGCCGGTGGTGACGTTGACCTCGTTCTCGCCGGCGCCGCGCGGGGTGGTGCCGCCGCCGCTGCCGCCGCTCTTGGTGACCTTGACCGCATCAAAGGCCGAACTGACGGCTGCGGTTTCAGTGCTGCCGTAAAGATCGGTGGCGCTCTGCTCCAGGGCGGTGCGGGCATCGATGAACTGGGACTGACGGGTGAGGTAGGTGGTCAGGGCGCGGTAAACGATCTTTTCCGCCTTTTCCTTGCCGACGCTGCCGGTAAACAGATACATGGCGTAAAGGGGGACGCCGCAGTTGGTATGCACGCCGCCGTAATCTTCGCTGGTATATTGATACTCATCCATGGTCTGCGGCAGCTGGCTGAGCACCTGGGAGTTATGGGGATTGGAGACGTCGCGCAGAGCTGTGCCCGTCCCCGACCGCATGATATCCTCGCCCATCAGCCAGTCCTCACGGTCGACCATGCAGCCGAAGAAATCGGACATCGCCTCGTTGAGGGCGCCGGGCTGATCCTGATAAACCAGGTTGGCCGAGTATTCGGTGACGCCGTGGGTCAGCTCGTGCGCGGCCACGTCCAGGGCCCCGGCGAGGGGGGTGAAATAATCGGCGCCGTTGCCCCAAAAGATAGCCGTACCGTTCCAGTAGGCATTGTCCATCGACCTGCCGTCCTCTGTGACGTTGACCACGGTGATGATGCTGGAAGCGTTGCCGTCGATGGCCCGGCGGCCATGGGTGTTCTTGTAATAGTCGTAGACCTTGTTGAGATTATAGATCGCCGAGACCGCGCTGCGGTCGCCCCAGCTCGTGCGCGAAGAGGAGGTGACGTGATAGAACTGGCTGGTTGAGGTCGCGTCGGTGTTTTGGAGGTCGATGACCCAGAGCCCCCCGGTGGGATTGTCCGGGAGGTTGTCCACACCGCCGGAGAGCTCGTTGAGGTCGCTGAGCATATAATAGGTGCCGTTCTGTTCATAGGCGCGGAAGGAGCGGCTGGCACCGCCGAGATCGGTGCCGGAGGCGCTGACGGAGCCTTCGCTCATGGTGTTGCTGTATTTGTGCAGCACCTCACCGCTGACGGCGTCCACCATGACCGTATACCAGTCGCGGACGCTGGCGTTGATGTCGACCTGCCAGACCAGGCGGGGGGTGCCCAGCCGGTCGATCCAGATCGCCTTTTGGCTGACCGGCTGGCTGTAGCGCGTCAGCCTGGCGAGGGCGGCGGGGATCGCCTCGAGCCGGCCTTCCGCCGCGAGGTGGGCGCGGCTCTGTTCGACCGCAGCGGCGCCGTCGATTCGGGCTGCCGCCGGATCGATGCCGGCCGGGGTCGGGGCGTAGCGGCCGTTGACGGCGTAGACCTGGTCGGTGGCATCCACATGGACGTAGAGTTCATTGGCCCACACCGGCAGACCCTGCCAGGACTGCTGCAAGCGGAGGTGGCGCTTGCCGAGCTCATCGGTTCCGTAGCGGCTGAGCGAGAGTTCAGCGGCGGGCTGGCTGAGCTTCAGGGCCGGCGCGAAGGTTTCGAGCCAGCTCTGGGCCAGCTGAAGGTCGCGCAAGGCCTGGGTCGTCTGCACCGATGACTGCATGGTCACGCCGGGAATGACGGCCGATTTGAGCTGGTCCAGACGGCCGAGTTCGCCGCTGATAAAGGCGATCGTGCCGTCGGCGGACAGCTCCAGCTCGCGCACCTTCAAGCCACGGCCGCTTGCAGCAGCGAGCAGGGAGTGGTCAGAGCGGACAGCGCTGGCCAGGGTGCCGTAGCTGCTTTTGGAGGCTGAGAGCCGGGTCGGATTCTTCCAGACCGGACCGGCGCTGCGGAGGTCACGCGCCATGACCGGCCCCCCGTTCATGATCCGCGTTTTCTGGTGCTCCTTCCCCTTTTGTTCAGCGGCCTGGCCGGGTAAAACAAAGGCGACCAACATGGCCATAAACATGTAACGATACCATTTCATTGCCTGTCTCCTTATATTATTGCTGTCAAATGCTGCCGCCTCGCCATACGGTCGGAGGTGTTTCCTTAAATCCTTTAACAATGCAAGTTCGGGGTTATTGCGTGGAATGAACCATCACCACACCGGATGACCGGTAATGACGTATTCTGCTGTTTTCCAGCCGGCTGGAGGGTCAGCTTCTTTTGCGGTCCTGATCGAAGAGGATGCGGCCGTCAGCGGCGTCGATGAAATAATCCCATTTCGCCAGTCCGCCGCGCAGGATGACGTGCCAGGCGAGGCGGAGCTCCTCACTGGCCGGATAATAGACCAGAGTGGTTTGCTCAATGCTCTCCATACGGTGGGCGAGCCCCTTTGCGAGGGCAATGGCTCCGGCCTTTTCGGCGGTGAGGGCCGGCTTGCTTTCCGGGAGCTGGGTGGGATGGTACTGCCCGTTGACCATATAGAGCTGGGATTTGTTGTTGACATGGAGGATGAGTTCATCACCGTAGACCGGCACCTCCCTGATGAGGCGGGCGTAGCGGTAATGGGTGAAGCCCAGCTCGTCCTCATCGCTGCGCAGGAGCTTCAGCTCCAGCTCGGGCGCCTGGATCTTGAAAGTATCGCTGTTCTCCTTGAGGAAGAGCAGCAGGGTCTCGGCCCGTTTATCCTTTTTCACCTTGCCGAGGTCGGCGAGGGCGCCTTTGACCGTAGCGGGGGTGGTGAGCCGGTCGCTGCGGGTGATTTCGATGCCCTGGCGCGAGGCGAGGCGGAGGCTGGCGGGATCTATGCTGTGGGCGCAGCTAAGTAATAGCGGCACCGCCACAAAGATGAGGTTTCGCATGGAGAGTATTCTCCCGATGTAAATGATGTATAATTCTGCAACAGATTTTTTCCGGCGGCTATTCCATCGCCCTGCTGCGCCCGGCCTTCAGGGCAAGCGGCCCCATCCTTCGGCGCGCGGCCGGTGGCCCCCCAAATTCGCCTTGCTATTTTCCTCAGGAATTGATATCTTGCATCTTGGCCCAATCACAAAAGCAGAGCTGCCCTTGACGATCGATCCCGCCCAAAATACCTATCCCTACGAAGGTGATTCCGCCCCCAAACGCAGGCGTCGCAAGGCCAAACCCGCTGCCGGGGAAAGTCCCGCCCAGCCGGCTGCTGCGGAGGCTGCCTCCACGGCCGCTGGCGAGGCCGTCTCTCCTGACGCCGCCCCTCCGCCTGCCGATGCCCCGTCCTCGAACTCCGGCGGTACGCCGCCGCCTCCGGACGACGGCGCCGGCCAGGGCCCAGAGCCGGCCGCACAGGACCGCGAGAAGCGTATGCCCTTCCTCGATCACCTTGAGGAGCTGCGCTGGCGCATCATCTGGAGCGTCCTGGCCGTCATCGCTGCCGCCGTGGGCTGCTATTTTTTCATCGACGAGATCATCGCTATCCTCGTCCATCCGGCGCCGAAGGACATCAAACTGATCTTCCTCTCGCCGACTGAGGCCTTCATGACCTATATCAAGGTGGCCGCCTACGCCGGTCTGGTGGTCTCCCTGCCCTTTGTCGCCTGGCAGTTCTGGCGCTTCGTCATGCCTGGACTCTATGAGAAGGAGCGCCGGGCAGTCGGACCCATCGTGGTCTTCACGGTCCTCTGCTTCCTGGTCGGGGCCCTCTTCGCCTATTTTCTCATCATCCCCTTCGGCCTGAAATTTCTGCTCAGCTACCAGACCGATTTTCTGGTCGCCAATATTACCATCGGCAAATATCTCGGTTTTGTCGTCACCCTGCTGCTCGTCTTCGGCCTCGTTTTTGAGCTGCCGGTGCTGGCCTATTTTCTCTCGCTCATCGGCGTGCTGACGCCGCAGTTCCTGCGCAGCAAGCGGCGCTACGGCATCCTTATCCTCTTCATAGTCGCGGCGGTCCTGACCCCGCCGGATGCCTTCAGCCAGATGATGCTGGCCATTCCGCTGCTGATCCTTTACGAGATCAGCATTCTGGTCTCGGCTGCCGTACAACGAAAACGCAAGCGCCGCGAGGCCGAGCGGGAGAGGGAGTGGGCGGGTTGATCCCGTCCGCAGCCCCGGAAAGGAATCCTGGTGTCCGCCTCTATCCATATCGATCTGCATATTCATTCCAACTATTCGGACGGACTGCTGCGCCCCGCGGAGATCGTCGCCTATGCCGGCAAGGTCGGCCTCTCCGCCATCGCCATCACTGACCATGACGACCTCTCGGCCTTTCCCGAAGCCCGTGCCGCCGGCGAAAAACTGGGGCTGGAGGTGATCCCCGGCATCGAGCTCAGCGCCATTTACGCAGGCTGCGAGACCCATATCCTCGGCTACCTTTACGATGTCACCAACGCCCCCCTCATCGCCTTCGCCGAACACATGCGCGCCAACCGCATCGAGCGCGCCCGCGAGATCCTCCAGCGCCTGCGCCACCTCGGTATGCCCATCAGCTTCGACATGGTGCAGATGCGCGCCGGCCAGGGGGCCCTCGGCCGGCCCCATATCGCCGATATCATGGTCGAGGAGGGCTATGTCTTCAGCTTTAACGAGGCCTTTCAAAAGTTTCTCGGCGAGAACAAGCCGGGCTATGTGCCCAAGATGAAGCTGACGGCGGAGGAGGCGATCGCCCTCATCCACGACAGCGGGGGGCTCGCCTTTCTCGCCCATCCCGGCACCGGGACCACCATCGAGGCCATCGAAGCCCTCATCGAGATGGGCCTCGACGGCCTTGAGACCATCCACCCGCGCCATGCCCCGGAGATGGTCGATTATTACCGCGGCCTCGCCCGGCGCAGCGGCCTGCTCGAGACCGGCGGCTCCGACTGCCACGGCGCCCGCCGCGGCGAGATGATGATCGGCACCCAGTCGGTCCCCCGCGAATATCTTGAGGAGATGCGGCGCCACCTGGCCCTGACGAATTTCTCCGAATCGGCCTGACCGGGTCGGGCGGGTGCGGCAGGAGCCTCGACCGCCTTGCGGCCGCAGCCCCCGCCTTCCCATCGGCCTGATGCCGCCGTAGCAGTGCTTCCTCGACCTGCGGAGCCCCAATGCCCGACGCCTCATCCCCTTTTATCACCCTGACCTTTCTCCCAGCCGGACGCCGGACCACTGTGCCGGCCGGCACCTCCATCCTTGACGCCGCCCAGGCGCTCGGCCTCGCCATCACCTCACTCTGCGGCGGAGCCGGCCTCTGCGGCCAGTGCCGGATTCTGCTCCGGCGCGGGACGCTTCCCGTCACCCACAACGATCTGGAAAATCTCACCCCGGAGGAGCTCAAGGAGGGCTACCGCCTCTCCTGTTCGGCCCTGCCCGCGCAGGACTGCACGGTGGAGATTCCCTCGGCGGCCGCGGAAACCGCCGGTGCGATCCTCTCGGCCGGCGCCGCTCCCGAGGTCGCCCTCGATCCGGCGGTGCAAGCCATCCCGGTCGTCCTCAACCCGCCCGCACTCGAGAGCGGCCCCAGCGATCTCGAGGTGCTGCTCGCAGCCCTGCCGGCGGGGACGCAGCCGCCCTCCCTGCGTCTGCTCCAGGCCGTGCCCGGCCTGCTGCGCCAGGCCGGCTGGCGCGGCGAGGCCATTCTCACCAGCGGCCGCCTCATCGATTTCCATCCGGAGCCCCGTCCCCTCTGCGGCATCGCCGTCGACCTCGGCACTACGACAGTCGTGGCCAAACTCATCGACCTTCGCACAGGGCGCCTGCTCGCCACCGAGAGCGGCCTCAACCGCCAGCGCCGCCATGGCGAGGACGTCATCGCCCGTGTCGGCCACGCCAATGCGCACGGGGTTTCAATATTGCAGCGCGAGATTGTCGAGCAGCTCAATGAAATGATCGGAGCTCTGGCGGCGCAGGGCGGGATTCTGCGCGAGGATATTTACGAAATGGTGCTGGCAGGCAACACCGTCATGGAACACCTGCTGCTCGGGGTGCCGCCGCGCCATCTTGCCGAGATGCCCTATGTTCCGGCCGTGCGGAACTTTGCGCCCGTGGCCGCCGCGGAGATCGGCCTCGCGCTGCACCCGGAGGCGCGGGTGGTGCTCTTTCCCGTGCTCGGCAAGTTCGTCGGCGGGGATACGGCCGCGGTTCTGCTCACCCTCGCCGGCCGCCTCGACGGAACCTGGCTGGCGGTGGACTTCGGCACCAACGGCGAGATCCTGCTTTGTCACCAGGGGCGGATCTGGACCACCTCGGCCGCCGCCGGTCCTGCTTTTGAGGGGGCGCAGATCAGCGCCGGCATGCGTGCCGCCGCCGGGGCGATCGAGCGGGTGTGGTGGAGGGGGGATCATCTTGAGGTGCGGGTCATCGGCGGGGGGGAGGCGACCGGCATCTGCGGCTCGGGCCTCATCGACGCCGTCGCCGCGCTGCTCGAGACCGGCGCCCTCGACGAGTCCGGCCGGCTGGCCGAGGGACATCCCCTGGTCACCATGGCGCCCCATCCCGGGGTGGCGGGGCTTCAGCCCGCCGCCCGCCTCACGGACCGGATTGTGCTCACCCAGCGCGACATCCGTGAGCTGCAGCTGGCCAAGGCGGCGATCGCCACCGCCATCGGTCTTTTACTGCAGTCGGCGGGCCTGAGGCCCGGGGAACTGGAGCAACTGTACCTCGCCGGGGCCTTTGGCCAGTACATCGCCCCCGCGGCGGCCCTGCGCATCGGCCTGCTGCCCCTGATCGATCCCGAAAAGATAAAATTCATCGGCAACGCCGCCTGCGCCGGGGCGGAGATGGGGCTGATCAGCCTTGCCGAGCGCCGGGCGATTACCGAACTGGCCCGCCGGGTGGAGTACGTCGAGGTGGCGGCTGCGCCTGACTTTCAGGATTTATTTGCGGAGAATCTGCTTTTCGGTGCGGATGCTGCGGACTGAGGCCCGGCGTGCGACTGACAGCGGCGGGCTGGATTTTTTCTGGCGAAAAACTATAGATGAATCATTTAATTGAACTGTCACCAACTTCGGGTGATCTCATGGAAATGGAAATCAACGACCTCGTCAAACTCCTCCTTGCCCTGCTGGCCGGAGGACTGATCGGCGCCGAGCGCGAATTCCGCGACAAGGCGGCGGGATTCCGCACCCTGATTCTCATCTGCACAGGAGCGGCCCTTTTCACCATGCTCTCCACGCGCTTCGGGAGCACCGGTGATCCCGCCCGCATCGCCGCCGGCGTGGTCACCGGCATCGGTTTCCTCGGCGCCGGTGTCATCCTGCGCGACCGTGGCCGCATCATGGGACTGACCACCGCCGCCATCATCTGGATGACCGCCGCCATCGGCGTGGCTGTCGGTACCGGCCAGTTGCTCCTCGCTTTGACCGCCCAGCTGCTGGTCATGGCCGTGCTGTGGATTTTCCCCTGTTTTGAACGCCGCATCGACCTGGTGCGCGAAACCCGCACCTACGAAATCATCCTGCCCCTGCGCTCCGAAAAGATCGAGGAGGTCTCCGCCGGCCTGACTGCCAGCGGGGTCACGGTGATCAGCCGCAAGGTGGTCAAGGGCAAGGACCATCTCTCGGTCAGCATCGAGGCTTACGGCGCGGAGGAGAGTTTTGCCAAACTCACCGGCAAGCTGATCCAGGACCCCGATGTACACGAATTCAAATGCTGAAGGGTCCCGTTGGATCCTACCATGAGACGATGGAGGCCAGCATGATAACCTCGCCCAAAAAACAGGAAAGGGAAGCGTGCAGATGAGAACTGTGATCGAACACACGGTCGATGGAGTAGAGGTCAGAATATGGATCCCCGAAACCGAGGCGGATGCTGAGGAATTACGGCAACGGGCTGAAAGGGGAGAACTGGATGACAAATTGGCCTTTTCGGACTATCCACGGGAGGTGCGT
>JAKPUX010000141.1 GCA_029554865.1 bacterium
ACCCGCCAGGCCGAGATCAGCGCGGCGATGATCTCCCTTGAACCTCCCGCGCTCGCCCCGGGTGTCCATACGGTGGCTATGAAGGCCGCCGCCACCGACGGGAAAAATTTGCCGATCCTGCGCTTCCGCTTTTTCGTCGAATCGGCGGCGGAGCTCGCCCGGACGGAACGGCCCGACCAACAGTTTCAGGCGCACAGCTATGCCGATCTGCTGCAGGAGAGCTATAACGGCAGGAGCGAGGGCATCGCCATGGGCGGGCTGGATTTTTCCGGACGGGTGAGCGGATTCAACTACCGCGGGGGGCTCTTTCTCACCTCCCTCGAGAGCCGGCACTACCAGCCGCGCAACCGCTTCAGCTTCAGCATCGCCAACCGCCTGATCGGAGCAAGCATCGGCGACAGCTATCCCCGTCTCCAGGAACTGATCCTCTCGGGGCGCAGGGTACGTGGACTCTCCGGCTATCTCCACCTCGGACTGGTCAACGTCGACCTCGTCTACGGCGAGCTGCAGCGGGCTGTGCAGACCACTTTCACCAGGGATGATTCAGGGCGTTCCGTCCCCCTCCGCTATGGCACCTTCAAACAGTCCATTCTTGGCGTGCGGCCCAGCCTGGGCGACGGCAGAGTCTTCCAGTTCGGCCTTACGCTTGCCAAAATCCGCGATGACACCAGTTCGATAAAGGCGGGCTATCATCCCAGGGACAACCTGGTGCTGGGCCCGGATGTCAAACTGGCGCTGCTGGGAGGAAGGCTGGTCTTTACCGGCGCAGCCGCCCTAAGCCTGCTTACGCAGGACATCTCTTATGGGCCTTCGAGCACAGCGGACATAAAACGGATTTTTAACAGCGATGCGGAACTTCCCATAGATCCAGCGGATTTGGCGGATATCCTTATCATCAATGACAGCACCGTCCCCCTCGATCCCGAGGCCCGCAGTTCCATGGCCTGGCTCCTCAACGCCCAGATCAACCAGTGGGGCCACGCCATCAACATCGGCTATCGTTCGATCGGCGACGAGTACCTCTCCCTGGCCAACCCCTGGCTGCGCAGGGATCTGCGCGGACTCTACATCCAGGACCGCTTCCGGCTCTACCGCAACAAACTCTTTATCAATCTTGGCTATGAGCGCTACGATGACAACTTTAGCCGTCTGGATGGCAACCCGGCGGTGGACATGCGCACGATCAATTATGGCCTCTCCCTCTTTCCGGGCGCTCCCTATCCCCAGCTCAGCCTGAGTATGCGCGACCAGCTGCGCGATAACCATTTGCGTGAGACCAGCGAGGAGAGCATCGCCGTCAGCACGGTGCTTGACACCCTGATCACCCGCGACGAGCGCGAAAAGAGCTGGTTCCGGGATCTGGTCGTTCAGGCGACGCAGGATTTCCGTCTGCTCGAGGCGGCCCACCAGTTCAGCGCCGGTTACATCAGCAGCCGGAACATCGACGAATTCAAGGAAAAGCGGGCTGAAGCTTTCTATTCGCCTGATCTCTCCAACCGGGTGTTGCTGGTTTCCCTGACGAGCCGGTATGTCTTTCCTCTGGTCACCGTTCTCAGTTACAGCAGCAACCATAGTGAGGGGGCAAGTTTCTCAGCCATAGATTTTAACACCTGGGGCCTGACCGGGGAGTACCGCTGGCTGGATGACCGTTTGAGCGCCACGGCGGAGCTGCGGCTGGTCGGGATCACCCGGCAGCTGGAGGCAACAGATTTCGAGACCAGCCGCAACCAGTACCGCTTGGGAGTGCGCTGGAACATCAGCACGGGCCACTCGGTGATGGCCGAGGGGCAACTTTGGAGTTATGACGTTCCGGGAGGCGACAGCGGGGATGGGACGGACAGCCTCTTCAGGATACGATATGACCGCTACTTTTAAAGCTTCCCATGCAGAGCTGAGCAGGCGGCCATGAACAGGCAGCAGGCTAGAGCGCACTGGCGCATTGTGGGGCTGGTGGCATTTTTATCCGTGTTCCTCTCCTTTGTCCTGAGCGAACTGGTCATGGTTGAAAACCTGCAGCTCAAGGGGATCAACACCCTTTTCAATCTGCGCGGGCCGATCAATCCGCCTGACACCTCCATTGTCATCGTCGCCCTCGATGACCAGAGCCTGGCCAGTCTCCCTGCCAAATTACCGTATCCGCGCAGCTATTATGAGACCATAGTCAACCATCTCAGCTCTGCCGGTGCCAGATTGATCGTCTTTGACATCGAGTTCACCGAGCCGGCCGTCGACCGCCCGGAGGAGGATGTCGCTCTGGCTGCAGCGGTGCAGCGCAGCGGCCGGGTGGTGCTGGCGGGCAAGATGGTGCTCGAGACTGGCAGCCGCCTGGCCAACAACCAGCACATCCTCGAACCGGTGCCGCCGCTGATGAAGAGCGGGGCCGCCCTGGGGCTGGTCAATGTCGTGGAGGATGCCGACGGTTTCATCCGCAACTACATCCTCTACCAGCAGGCCAGCCGCAGCACCTATTACACACTCGCCGTGCAGGGCGCCCGCCTGCTCGCCGGTATCAGCTCCGATGCCCTGCCCGGAACAGGAAACGAGCCGTTTACAATCGGCAGCCAGACCTTCCCGCGCGCCCGCACCAATACCTTTATGATCAATTTCCGCGGTCCTGCCCGCACCTTCCGCACCTATTCCCTGGTGAGTGTCCTGGACGATTCCAGTTTCACCCTGGATGAGGAAGAGGACACGGACATCTTTTCCCAGTACCTCGAATGGGGCACCTTTCGGGACAAGATCGTCCTGGTCGGGGCCTCGGCCGAGGAGCTGCAGGACAACAAGCTCACCCCCTTCTTCGACTGGGGGGGGGTGAAACAAAAGATGCCCGGCGTGGAGCTGCACGCCAATGCCCTCAGCACCATCCTGCGGGGGGATTTCATCCGTTCCACCCCGGAGTGGGCGGCCCTGGCCCTTGCCCTGCTGCTCACTCTCGCAGCCGGCCTGCAGGCGCGCTGGCTGCAGGGGCTGCGCGGCCTGGCCGCTGTGCTGGCGGTGGCGCTCCTGTTCGGTGTCGCCGTTTCTCTCGCCTTCAGCCAGTTCAGGCTCCTTATACCCTTTGCCACCCCCCTGATTGCCCTGGCTCTGGCCACCTTCGGCCATGTCTCCTATCAGGTGGTGGTTGAGCAGCGGGAGAAAAAACTGATCAGACAGACCTTTCAACAATATGTCGCCCCTTCGGTTGTAGACAAGATGCTCAGTCTGGGCGAGCTTCCAAGCTTCGGCGGGGAACGCAAGGAGCTGAGCGTGCTCTTTTCCGATATCCGTAATTTCACCCGCTTCAGCGAGGCGCACGAACCGGAAGTAGTGGCGGCGCGCCTCTCGGAATACCTCAGCGAGATGGTCGAAATCATCTTTCGCCAGGGCGGCACGCTCGACAAGTTTGTGGGCGATGCAATCATGGCTATCTATGGAGCGCCCTATTACTTTGAGGATCACGCCGAGAGGGCCTGCCGCACCGCCCTCGAGATGCAGCAGCGCCTGAAGGAGCTGCAGAAAGGCTGGCCCGACGAGCCCTTTGCTCGCTTCAATATCGGCGTCGGCATCAATACCGGCAAGATGATTGTGGGTAATCTGGGCTCCCGGCAGCTCTTCGACTATACGGTCATCGGCGACGAGGTCAATCTCGCCTCCCGTCTTGAGGGGGCCAACAAGGAGTACGAGACCGGGATCATCATCTCGGAGAGCACCTGCAGACAGATCAGCGCCAAAGCCCTGGTGCGGGAGCTCGATCTGGTGCGACTGGTGGGGCGTTCGCAGGCCATCCGCATCTACGAACTGCGCAGCATGGACGCCTTGCCGCAGCTCGAACAGGATTATCTGATCGATCTTTACAGTGAGGGACTGGCTGCCTATCGGGAGCGGCGCTGGAGCGACGCCCTGATCACCTTCCGCCGGGTGCTGCGCTATTTTCCGCATGACGGCCCCTCACGGATGTACACAGTGCGCTGCCTCAATTATCTGGAAAGGCCGGTCCCGGTCGACTGGGACGGCGTTTATGACATGAAAAGTAAATAGCTGATTATTAAAGAAGAGGAGTGGAACGTGGAGCAAGAAGAAAAACTTAACAAGCCGGTGGTGGGGGAATTCAAGGGAAATCCGATCCTCACCCTCAATCCGGATGAACGCTATCCCTTTTCGTTCGGACTTTCGAAGGCGAGATTGATTCTCGCACACCTCGATGACATTCGCGCGTTTGTCGAACAATACAGCAAGGGCAAGGGCTGAGATTGGATTGACGGGATCCGGAAGGAGTACAAAAAAAGGGCTGCAGTTCACTGCAGCCCTTTTTTAATGGCCTAGAGCCGTCTGAGCCACTGGCGGGCCTTTTCGATATACTCGCTGCCGGGATACTTGTCGATGACCGACTGGAAGTACTCCCGGGCGTTGCTGCGGTCGTTGAGGGCATAAAAGCAGCGCCCAAGCATCAGGGTGGCGTCATCCTTTTTGGTGGTGTTTTCGAAATTGAAAACGGCCTGGAATGCGGCGGAGGCCTGTTCGTAATCCTTGAGGCCGAACATGCATTCGCCAATCCAGTACTGGCAGTTGCTCGCCAGAGCGTGCGAGGGGTATTGCGTGAGCAAGTTGCTGAAGATGGAGGCGGCGCGGCGGTAATCACGAGCATAAAAAGCGCGCAAGGCCTCTTCATAGTTATAGGCGAAATCACCGCTCAGGCCGCTGCCGCCTGCGAAATCAGCACTCTGCAGGGTGGATTCGAGGTCGGTGATGCGCTGGTTCTTAAAGTCCAGGGTCGCGCGCAGTTCATCCAGTTCGGTCTCCTTGATCGAGATCAGCTGGTTGAGCTCATCCACTCTGGATTTGAGGCGGACGTACTGTTCCATGCTCAGCTCGGCGTCGCCGGCTTCCATCTTGTCCAGTTTGGCCTCGAACATGTCCATGCCGGTGCCTCCGGACTGTTCGGCGCCGGAGAGCTGGCCCTGCTGGAGGGCGAGAAGATCATCACGATCCGATTTTGCCTTGCCGGCGCGCGGGCTCAGATAGTAGGTGATGCCGGCGCGGGCGTTGAGATAGCCATCCTTGTATTTGCCCAGTTCGGCTCCATCGAGGGCATCGCCGGTGCTGAAGCGGTAATCCATAAAGGTATTCAGGGCCACCTGCGGGGTGAGCATGAATTCCACGCCGCCGCCGTATATGAAAGAGCCGAGGGTGACGCGTTTGTCTTCAAAGTCGGGGGAGCCGATTGCCCACCACTTGTTGCGGGTGTAGGAGGAATTGGTAAAGCCGGCGCCAACGAAGATATAGGGGTTGGTATTGCCCGGCTTGCTGAGGTGGATGTTGGCCTTGATATCGCCTGCGATGAGGTCGGTCACAAAGGTATTGTAGCTGAAGCCGTCATTGAGGGTGCCGTAACCGAGTCCGAGGGAGATGTCAAAATAGTTGCTGAGGAGATAGCGCATCATAAACTCGCCGGCAAGGCCGGCGCCCGTGTGCAGGACATCGCAGTAGGGTTTTTGCAGACCGATATTGAAGCCGAGGCCGATCCTGCTGTTCTTTGGCTGGGCAGTGGTTGTCTCCTGGGCCGGTGCAATCGCAGTGAAAATCAGCAGCACGGCGAGGGTGACGACAATGATACTGCGTTTCATAAGTTCTCCCCTCATATAACCTTGAGGAAGGTGTTCAGAGTTTGTTGATTCTGAGCTGATTAGGATAAATCCGATGCCGATACCAGGTTGCCCACCATTCAGGAAAACTTATGCAAAAACTGTACCACTAGCAGGCGTATGTGAATACTATATCGTAACCGGCCGCAAGACGCCGGCTAAATATATCTTTAGTGATTGATATTATTTAATTAATAAAGCCGCTTCAGGCGGATAATAGCCCTTCCGGGGGCCTTCATCCCGGCCACAACCGCGCTGGCGTCTTTCCGCTCATTCTTGTATCAGAACGCTACAGATGTCCATTCCAAATCGCCACTTAACTGCTGATTTGGCGCTGTTTAACGCACCCAAAGTTATTAATAAATTCTTGGATTGTCAAGTGCTTTGTTCACTTTTTGGACAGCAATTAGCGCACCAATGCCATTTTGTGTGGCTTGAACTGGCCAATTCCGCTGATCGCACAAAGGTAGATGCCGGATGGCAGCGGCCGGCCGGAGCTGTCACGGCCGTCCCAGAACTGGCAGTTGAGTCCCCTGGGGAGGCTGCGCATGATCCGGGAATAGACCACCTCGCCTCTTTCGCTCAAAATTTGGAGCGTCGCCTCGCTCACGGCCTCATGGCTGTAAAATTGGATCTGCAAGCGCTCATCCTGCTCCGGCCGGAAGGGCGAGGGCGAAATCATCACCACTCCATCCTCGTGCTCCGTCTGATGGGCACTCGGCGCAAAGCGGAAGGTGTAGGCGGCCTTTTTCTGGGGGGAGCCTGCAGAGGGCCACTGGATGTTGACGACGGCAAGGCGCAGCTCGCATTCCATCGAGACCGGACCGAAAGTAAGCGGGGTCTCGCCGGCGATGGTGAAATGGCGGGACTCATAGCCGGGTTCGTGGATGACCAGGGTGTAGAGCCACTGCGCAGAGGGATCGAGGACGGGCGTAATCGAATAGCTCCCCCCCGCAGCGACAGACAGGGTGTAATAATGGTTTTCCAGCTGGGAGCAGGAGTTAAGAATGGTGCGTTCTCCGCTGAGGGTGAGTTTTTCAACCGGGGTGATCTCGGGAAAACTGGGACTGTCGGGATAATAGAGCAGGCTGTCGGCATAGTCCGCTGTGAAGGCGTTCCAGATGGTGAAAGTGGCCAGCGAGCGGCCAAGATCGTTGCCATAGCTGCGCAGGGCCCGATCGAGGGCATCCAGGGGTTCCTGGTCGCGCAGTTCCTCCCACATCCTCCTGATCAGGGCATAGCCATGGCTCTTGTGGAGCATGGTCATGTAGAGTCCAAGCCCGTAGGTGATGTTGGAAAAGAGGTGAAAAGGACGGTTGGGCGAGGCGAAGAGCGAGCGCACATACTGGAAATAGTCATTGACCTCACTGTAGGCGACATCCTCGAGCCAGGTCGAGGAGGCCTCGAAGAGGAAGCGGGAATCCATGCGTGTCGAGGGAAAGAAGCGATAGGCGCCTTGCAGCATATGGAAGAACTCATGGGCCGCGGTGACATGGAGGGCGTCGATTCCCTTGGTCTCATAGCCAGCGCCGCTGAAGCGATTGTCAATGACGATATAGCTGGTGTAGCGCTGGCCGTCGGAGCCCTCGACGGGATTCTCATAGCGCGTCTCTCCGTAGGCCGAAAAACGCATGACGTAGATATCCAGCTCCGGTCCGTCGATGCCATCGTCAGAGGGTGGTGGTGTAAAGCCCATGGTATGGACGAGGAGATCGTAGACATAGTCAAAGGAGCGGCCGGCCTCGGCGATGAAATCCGCGGCGGCCGAGTCTGAGCCGCTTTCAGCATAATGGATGCGGAAATGGCCGGCCGGACTGGTGACCGACAGGGGCAATCGGCCCGAGGTGGGGCGGGCGAGAAGTTGTTCCAGCAGGGATCTCTCCTCACCGGCGAGTGTTGGCAGCAGCGCCCTGGCTTCCGCTGTAATCATCGAGGAACAGTGCAGGGGATCCCGGCCGGCGGTCTTATAGCGCAGGGGCAGCCGGTCGGGATCTTCGGCCGCGATGAGCTGATAGGCGAGGAACTCCGCTCTGGAGATCGCACCGGCCTCCATCTCTTGTTGAAGCAGGGTTTGCAGCTGCTGCGCGGCGGAAGCGCTGGCGGCCCAGATAGTCAGGATGATGAGGGCAATATGGGAGCGCATGATCATTTCAGTTTTTCAGACGGAAGGCCAGCCTGATGGGCACACCCATGAAACCGAACTGGGCCCGCAGCTGGTTTTCCAGAAAGTTGCGGTAATTCTGCTTGATACCGCGGGGTTCATTGGTGAAAATAATAAAGAGGGGCGGATTGACCTTCGCCTGGGTAATATAGTTGAGCTTGACCCATTTTGTTCCATAGGCGGGCGGGTGGTTTTTCTCCACCACGGCCTGCAGGAAGCGGTTCAGCTCCGGGGTCGGCACCGAGCGCTGGCATTCGTCATAGACTGCGAGGGCCAGGTCGAGCAGCTTGAAGACGCGCTGTTTTGCGAGGGCGGAAATGAAGAGCATGGGGATAAAGGCAAGATCCCTGAGGGCCTCCCTGATGTCGGTCTCGAAGTTCTTCGCGGTCTGGTTGTCCTTCTCGACGGCATCCCATTTATTGACGCCGAGGACGATCCCCTTGCCGGCCTGCGCTGCCGCCTGGAGAATGGTCTTGTCCTGATCGGCGATGGGCTGGGAGGCGTCAATCAGGACCACGGCAATGTCACAGCGTTCGAGGGCGTGGTAGCTGCGCACCGTGCTGAAATACTCGACATTTTCCTTGACCCGGGCGCGTTTGCGCAACCCCGCCGTATCGATGAGAACGAGCTGGCGCTCCTTGTAGCGGAGCCGGGTGTCGACAGCATCGCGGGTGGTGCCGGGCAGGGGGGTGACGATCTGTTTATCGGTGCCGAGCAGGGCGTTGACATAGGAGGATTTGCCCACATTGGGCCGGCCGAGGATGGCGATATGCACCGCCTCCTCCTTTTCCCTCTCCTCCACCGCCGGGGCCTCCTTGCGAGGCAGCAAGGCGGTGAGGGCATCAAGAAAATCCCCCATGCTGCGTCCGCTCATTGCCGAGATGACAAAAGGATCGCCGAGGCCAAGGCGGTAGAATTCGCCCATATCGGCTTCGCGGTACTCGTTGTCGACCTTGTTGATCGCGACGATGACGCGGGACTGAACACGCTGCAGCATCCGGGCGATCTCCTCATCCATGGCCGTGATGCCAGTGGTGACGTCGGTGACAAAGACGATGACATCGGCCTCTTCAATGGCATAATGGACCTGCTCGCGGATGGCCTGCTCAAAGATATCCCGGCTGCCTGCGACATAGCCGCCGGTATCGATCAGGTCAAAAGCGAAGCCGGACCATTCAGCTGGCTGATACTTGCGATCGCGGGTGACGCCGGGCTGATCATCGACGATGGCTTCCCGCTTGCGGATGATGCGATTGAAAAGGGTGGATTTGCCGACGTTGGGCCGGCCGACGAGTGCGACAACAGGTTTCTTCTTCATAATTTCTTCAGATAGGTGAATAATTCTGTAAAACCGGACTGTGGCGCCAATACGGGTGCATCCAGTGCTCGGGAGAGCCCATCGAGATCGAGATCATCGAGAAAGAGCCCGTCGCCGTTGCGGCAGTTGGGCGGAATCATGATCAGATCAGCCCTCTCCATGCCGCGCAGTTGGCCGATAATATCCCCCCCGGTGATCAGGCCCGAAACCGTGACTTTACCCCCGAAAAACCTGTTCTTGACCGCGACCACCTCGGCCTGCAGGCCGCTGATGGTGTTGAGGACGGGCAGGACGCGGGCGGTCAGGATCGGGGCAGCCAGTTCTCCGCTCACTATGCTCACCCGCACCGGTTTGACCTCGCGCGGAAAGCGGTATTTCTGCCGGGCGAATCTGTCCAGAAAGGAGCGGGTCATGCCGACCCCGTTTTCGATCTGGGGAAAGCCGTCGTACCGCGCAGCGGAGGGCAGCGGGGCGCCGGCGAGAAGGTAGAATTCATCCGCCAGATAGACAAAAGCAATGCCCAGGCGGCTGCGGAACTCCTTTTCCCAGCGCTTTTCACTCACAACCAGGCCTGCCGCCTCCGCCGGTGTGACCGTGCGCAGGGGGGTAAGCTCCTCACGATGGCCGGTGAGGCCGAGGGGAACTACGGCCACAGACTGGACGGCCGGAAAACGAGCGGCGAGATCGGCCAGAGTCTTTTCGAGATGTTCGCCGTCGTTCCACTCCGGGCAGAGCACAATCTGGGCGTGAAGTTCGATGCCGCCCCGGGCCAAAAAATCGATCTTTTCGAGCAAGCGGTCACTGCGGCGAAGTCCGAGCATACGCTTGCGCAGATCGTCCTCTGTGCTGTGCACCGAGACATACAGCGGCGAGAGGCGCTGTTCGACGATGCGCTCGAGATGACTGCGCGAGAGGTTGGTGAGGGTGACATAGTTGCCGTAGAGAAACGAGAGGCGGTAATCCTCATCCTTGAAATAGAGCGACTTGCGCATGCCTGGGGGATTCTGGTCGACAAAGCAAAAAACGCATTTGTTGCCGCAGGAGTGGTATTCCATATCGGCGAATTCCACTCCGAGCCAGCCGCTTTCCTCCGGTGCCAGATTCACTTTCCATTCGTGTCCACCGCGGCGGAGGTGCAGGCAGTAGCTCTCCTCGGCTGAGTAGAACTGGAAATCGATGGAATCGCGTATCTCATGGCTGTCGATGGCGATGATCTCATCGCCCGGTTGCAGGCCAAGCCTGGCCGCCGGTGTATCCGGATAAACGACGCTAATTTTCATTGCGCTTGCGTCGCCAGATCTTGCGCCGGTAGGAATGCATGCCCACAGAGACGAAAATCTTCAATGAGGCGGCGAGCGGAACAGCGAGGATGAGGCCGACAAAGCCGAGAAAATGGGCACAGATGAGGATCGAAAAGATCACCCATACCGGATGCAGACCGACACGGTTGCCGACGATGCGGGGGGAGAGCACCGAATTCTCGAGAATGCGGATGCTCTCAACGGCGATGATGACCTTGAGGCTGGTCATAAGCGGATCAGGACTGGCAATGGCGGTGAGCAGACCGACAAAAAGGGTGATGGCCAGGCCAACATAGGGGATGATGTTAAGGGCACCGGCCATAATGCCAATCAACAGGGCATACTCGACGCGGAAGAGCAGGAGAAGCAATGTGGTCAGAATGCCCACCAGGGTGCAGACGATGAACTGTCCTCGGAAAAAGCCCGAGATGATAGAATCCACTTTTTCCACGTACTCACGAACCACCCAGCTGCTTTCGATAGGCAGCAGCTCGAGAATCCAGCGCCGGATCTTGTGAAAATCCTTGAGCAGATAGAAGAAGAGAAAGGGCGTCAGGATCAGATAGAGCAGCTTGGGAAAGATGTGCGGCAATCCCTGGGTGAACTGGACCGCCTTCTGGATGAGGAGATCCGAAACCTTGGCGAGGCGGTGGGGCAGCTCTCGGTTGAGGATCTCCTGGATTTTGGCCACCTCCTCCTGGGTATCGCCGAACATCGCAGCCCCGCCGCTGTTGATCCATTCGCCCACACGCGGGGGCAGTCCCATCACGAAAGAGACCAGATTGCCCAGTTCACTGATGATCCTCGGCACCGAGAGGATCATGACCAGGATGAAAACGCCAAGGCTGAGAAAGACGATGATGCTAACGCTGAGCAGGCGCGGCACGTTCCTGCGCTCCAGCCTGGTGACCAGAGGGTCAAAAAGATAGGCCAGACCGAAAGCGATGGCAAAGGGAGTCAGAATATCCAGGGTATCACGGATGAACCAGAAGAGAAAGACCACGATCACCACAATAAGCAGGCTTCTGGCCACCGGGTTTTTAAGCGGAGCCAGGATGGCGATGAGAATGAGTGCCAGCAGCGGCGGGATCAGGGTCAGGCGCATCGCGTAAAAGAACAAGGCCAGCAGCAGGGCCAGAAAAATTATAAATAGGATTTCGAAGAGGTCGTATTTTGGTCGGTTGTATTCCATCGCGCTACTTTTTGGCCTTTGCGTCGAGTTCCTTGTTCCACTTCACCCATTCATCGGTCGAATCCGCCCTTTGATCGAAGAGCGATTTGGCGAATTTGCCATCCTTGCGGACGACGATCTGCTGCCCGCGCACGATCTGCTGCCACTCCTCCAGGGTCACCTCGAAGGGACCGGGCACCTCCACGGGGCCCTGTACCTGCTGAGGGGGACCGCTGCGTGTCTCCCTGGGCATGGAGGTGCTCCACTTGGTGACCGGGCCGACCTCGACCTTGCCGTCGTAGACCTTGCAGGTGGTGGCGCTGTCGGCGGCCACATCGTAGATGGTCCCCCGGATGGCGCAGACCGCGGTCGGGGCCTTGAGCTGAAAATCTTTCTTGCCCGCCTTGGCCGTGGAGGCGTTCACCCAGGCTTCACCTTGAGGCAGTTCCGCCCTGAGCTGCCGGACCTGTTTCTTCAGATTGACATCGATAAAGTGAAAGCTGCTGTTTTCGCCGATGCGGATGATCGTCCCGTCGGTGAGGGTGATCTCGCAGCGGGACTCAACCAGGGTTTTGATCATGTCGCCGTCCATGACTGCAGCTTTGAGCCGGGCTGGCGACCAGACTTGACTAGTGGAGGGTTTGACCTGGATCTCCTCCCTCCCGCCAAGCAGGAAGGTGATCGTCCCCACTTTTTCGGCTGCCGCCGGAAGGACAGTGAAAACGAAGAGGAGTGCAGCGAGCACCGCAGGGGGTGCAGAACAGCATAATAATTTCATGCGAAAGCCGGGCATGGGTTTCTCCCTCAGGCTTTTATCAGGATCCGTGGCAGGGTAGATGAACAGTCGGGCGCCCGGTTCAGGTGCGCCGTGAGTTCCCCCTATTTCAGCCGCACGATGTCGTTGCGTTGAAATCCGCTGCCGTTGATGATTTTGCAGGCGGAGGCCCTGCCATTACCGACTGTATTATTGACGACCTCGATGACGCCGACCTGGCTCTCCTCAGCCCCGAGCGAGAGGCCGCTGTCAGGGTCGATCAGCTCCTCCCCAGGCCGAAAGACGAGCAGCTGCTGACCCTGGACGAGGCCTGAGGCAGCACCCGCGTTGATATAGACCGACTCATCGGCCTTGATGACCTTGGCCTGCCAAACCAGGCCGCCGGCATTGATATCGATCTTGTGCACGATTTCGTCGATGGCGGCCCGGGTCGCCTTGCCGGCGATTGAATCGTCAAATTTATCCCGATTCTCGAAATCAAATTCCTTGGAATTGAGGGAAAGCCCTTTTTTGGACTCCTTTTTACGCACATTCTCGGCGGAAAGAATCTCGCCCGTGGAGGTATTGACCATGCGAACGTCGATGGCCACCGTGGCGGCGGTCGTTTTAAGCCCCAGGCCGAGCCCCTTTTGATTCAGGCTCCCCCCCATATTGTCCTCGGACCAACCGAATTCGGTGACCGCTCCAATGACAGCCAGATCGACGCCGAGCAGCTGGCCGACCTTGGCAGCGCTCTCCTGAGTTACTGCGCCGGAGAGGCCCAGGGACTGCTCCTCCATCACTCGCGCCAGATCCTGGCGTTCGATGACCTGGTAGCGCCCGCTCTTGACCAGTTCGGTGATGAGCATGTCGGCCATCCCTTCACCGACGGATTGGCCGCTCCACCAGCGGTTCTTGTGGTTGGTCTTGTCCTCAAAGCTGAAAACCGCGATTCGTTTCTTCACGACCGGGGTCTGGGAGATGCCAACCCCGGTGAATGAAATGAGCAGCAGGAGAGCAGCTCCTGCCTTCAATGTTCTGGATGTACCCATACAGCCCTCCTGTTTCCCTTGCTGCCGACGGCCACTACTCCCTATTCCACCGCAGAGGAATCCGGTTCTTCTTCCATCTCCGCGCTGGTCTTGACGGAATGGGCGAGGCGGATGGTGATCTTGTTGGCGGTGACGCCCTGTACCGAGAGGGTATAGCCCTTGAGTTCCCGGCCGTCCAGCTCACGGGCGAGCTGGTCTGCGTTGCCCTGGATCTGCACATCATACTCAGCGGTGGAGGCGGCCAGGTTGCGCTGGTTTACCGACTTGATGCCACGGGCCGCGAAGCCGAGGTTGCCGCGAAAATTGGCAGCCTCATTGTAACTGTTGATCCCGGTCACCAGCAGTTTGACGGTATTGGCGCTGTAGACCCGGCTCTGCCATTTGTCGAGTATCTTCGCGATCAACTCGTCACCGAGCTGGTTAGCGGCTTTTTCGATCGCCTTGCTCCCTCCCACCAGTTCATCGATATGGGGATAGGCGGCGGTCTTGCTGGCAGTAGCGATGACGGTGCCGACATCGGCATCGATGACCCGGGCGGTGAGGCTGGCCTGGCAGGATTTCATGCCGCCGAGATTGATGCCGGTGGCCACCTTGGCCATGGCCTTGCCCGTGACCACAACCTCAGCCTCTAGGGCGGCGCCGATGGCAGCTGCGGCTTTTGGATCGCCATTAATGGCGGCGACGACCGCATCCCGTTCACGGTTCTGCCGCACAACCGCGGGATCGACCACCTGAAAGCTCTTTTCAAGGAATTTGTTCATCAAGGTGGTTTCAGAGACCGTGACATCGACCTGAAAGTAGTGATAGCGATCCTGGGTGGCGCCGATGTTCTGCTCGTCGATGATGAACATCACCCTGGGATTGCCCATGCTCTGAATGAGGTTCTGGACCGCCTCCACATCCCTGGTCATGCTGGCCTGATCCACCGTGGCGAGCACCTTCACTTCGTAGATGTCATCGCCGCTCTTGCCCTCGTGCAGGATCCTGTAGGTGCGCACATAGCCCCGCGTCCAGGAGAGGATGCGGTCCTCCATCACCTGGTAATTCTCGACGCGGGTCTCGGCATCGATGACTGTGCCCAGGACGTATTCCACGGCCTTGCGCTTGGCGTCGTCGAGGGCGCGATCCCGTGCAGCCGGGATGTCATTGTAGGTGATGGCCCCAAGTCCGACCGCCTCGACCTGTGTGGAGCCGGGTGCCGTCTGTGGAAGTGCAGGACCCCAGCAGAGGAGGCAGGCACCGATAATAAGAAGGATTTTTCTGTTCAAGGAGTACTCCTCACTGCTGTGGGTGAGCGCCGCAGCCGGGCCGCTGCCCTATGAGCAAGGTGAGCGGGCAGGAACAGGGCCGCTCACCTTGCTCTGAAGGTTTCAGGAAAGGCATGCCCGGCTAGAAGGCCAGGCGCATGGCGTTCTGGAAATCCCGGATGATCAGCAGGGCATCAGCACCGGAGACATGAGACTTGAGATCGAAGGCCCCTGTCATCTTGTCCGCCTTCATTATGCCACGGTCTACCATCAGGCAGACGGCATTGTAGGCATAGTGGGTGGGATTGACATCGGGGAAGCGGGAAGGCTGGCCGATGTACCTGGTCGCCAGACTTTCGTCCCCGGTGGCCATGATCAGAATATTTTGCAGGAGCATGGCATAATCCACGCGGGTGATCTTTTCGTCCGGGCGGAAGGTGCGGTCGGGAAAGAGCTCCATGCCGCGGGCGGCGATGATTTCGCTGATCCAGCTTTTGGCCCAGTGGTTGTCAATATCCGTCACCTCAGCGGAACGGGAGGTGACGCTGGTCTGTATGGCAGTGGGATCCTCCGGGGCCTTGAAGCCGGTGTTGTACTCGGGTGCCCGTTTCTGCTTCAGAATCTCCATAAGCTTCAATTCATCCATAAAGAGCACGGCGACATCGGCGCGGTCGATTTCGTCGATGAGGGCGATTCTGGCACCCTCCTTGCTGCCCGGTGCGGCGCGCTGGATCTTTTGCATCCGTTCCCAGGCCTGGTCCGCCTGGGCGGCATAGTCGCCCTTGAGGGCGATCACCTTGCTGTAGAGGCCGGCTGCTTCGCCGAACTGGTACCCCTCCTTGTAGGCTTCACCCTTGTAGAAGAGGGCCTTGGCTGAGGAGGGATTGATGGCGAGGGCCTTGTCGAACTGCTTCGCCGCCTTTTCAACCCAGTCGTCGCCCTTGCGTTCCATGGCGATGATGCGTCCCTTTACGACCAGGGATTCCAACGACTTGCCGTTCTTGTCGAGCGCCTTGTCGGCGAGCTCATGGGCCTTTTTATAATCCCCCTGGGTGGCGGAAATCATGGCCAGCCCGGAGAAGGCTTCGCCGTAGTCAGGATTGAGGGCGATGGCGCGCTCGAATTCCGTCCGGGCTGAGGTCATGTTGCCCCGCTCAAGTTCATACATCCCGCGGCCGAAATGCTTCTCGGGGGTATCCTGGACGGAGGCCTCCTTGATGGCTTTGGGACCGCATCCAGCGGCGAGAAGGAGCAGAAGAAGGGCTGCGCCCCGGTAAAAGAGCAATCTTGCTTTCATCATATTCTCCACATTCAATGGGCTCAGGCTGATCTAGTCGACGACAAACATCACCTTGCAGTGATCGAGGAAATTCTGCGAGGCGGCTGCGCTGCGGATGGCAGCGGCCGAGGCAGCGGCGACGACGACATCGGCCTTGTTGTCTCCGGAGACCTTGACAGCCTTGACGACGAGGGGATTATCGGTCACCCTTTCGTCGCTGCGGGCGCGGTTGACATCCTTGTCATAGCCGACCATGCCGATTTGAACCGCCCATTCCCGGCTGACGTTTTTGGAGCCGTAAATCTCCTCCCCCGATTCGTCGAGGATCTTGGGGGACATGGCGGGGCGAAGATTCAGCCCCTTGGCGTCGATAACCAGACCGGTATAGGCCCCGCTGTTCCCCTGGGGAGCCGGGGCGGCGCTGTGCGCGGGGGTGGTCCCGCCGGAGGGCAGAGGCCGTCCGGCTGGCCAGGGCTGGCCGCAGGTCGGACAAACAGCCTGGGCAGAGGCTGGGGTGACCGGACCGAGGCTCGCACCTGAGGGCTGCGGCAGCAGGGCATCAGCGAGCGCGCCGGACATGGGCATTTCGATGGTCACTTCAATGTCACCTGTCGACATGTATTTGGTATCGACGACAGTGAAATTGCGCAGGATGCCCGATACACGGGTGACGATGACATCGTTCTCGACCATGAAATTGCGCACCGTGGTTTCCGAGTCAAGGCTCATCCCCTTGACCGTCTCGAGCAGATTGCGCAAGGCGACACGTTTCGCCGCCTCGAGGGCACCTGCGCGCTGGGCTGTCTCGGGCATGTTGGGATTGGGAGAACCAACGCCGGTGGAGCGCAGGATCTGATTGGACCAATCGATGCTCCCGGCCGTACCGACCTGTTGGGTGACGGTCTGGGCGAGGCAGGGCATCGCAACCAGGGCGATTAGCATGACGGTCACCGACAGCAAACGAGCGATTCTCATTACTTCCTCCTCGACGATTCGGGTTATGAATACAGCATAGTTTACAGCGCTGCGGTATCTTGTCGGGTGATAGCGGTCACAAAAGGCTGGATTACACCATCCACCACCACTGCCGGACTCAGCCGGATTCCACCCCAAAGAAAGAGAGGCCGAAACTGAT
This sequence comes from bacterium, assembly GCA_029554865.1. GTDB lineage: Bacteria > Zhuqueibacterota > Zhuqueibacteria > Residuimicrobiales > Residuimicrobiaceae > JAKPUX01. The sequence continues at coordinate 17,040 of JAKPUX010000141.1, forward strand.
CCGGCCTCGCAATAGTTGATATAACTTAACAAAGAAACAAGAGATTGTCAAGCCCAAATTGCAGGAGGGTACCCCCGAAATCCGGGTCCCACCTGACTCCTGGCACAGCGTACCCCAATCCCACCGTACGATTTCCAGCATGTTCTCGGACTGTGCCCTCGTCATGAGGCTATTTCTTTAACAAGGTCTTTCTGGCAGGTTAAGTACTATTTTTTATTTAATTATCTTTGGGTGGGAGCGAGATTTTGGGGGGTAGCCTGTAAATTGCAGGACGGTAGGGCCGGGCAGGGGCATAGTGTGGTGTTCGCCGGACCCAAAGAAAAAAAATCCCCGTTTATTTTGTTATTTATTGCTATATTGATGTCCGGCCGGTGCACCTCGCCCGGGGCCCGGACATGCAAAGCAGCAAAACGACCCCGGGGGCAGAACTTTTAACCACCTTTTCCGTTATTATTTGTGTGATCAGAGAGTGCTGATGGACTATACGGATGAGCAGTATGAACTGATTGTGGCCGCGCAGGCGGGGGATGAATCCGCCATCGCACGCCTGGTCGACCTTCATGCGCCGGACGTATACAGTTTCCTGCTCCACCTTTGCAGAAACCGGACGCTGGCCGAGGATCTGGCCCAGGAGACCTTTCTGAGAGCCCTCCCTGCCCTGCAAAAATATGAATTTCGTGCGCCCTTTCGCGCCTGGCTCTTTCGCATCGCCATCAACCTGCTTCGCGACGACCGGCGTCGCACTTCTGTCCGCAAACTGTTGGGCAGCGACATCTCCGACGACGATTATCTGCATATCACCAGTCCGGATCCGCCCCACGATGAGCTGGCGGAAAGGGAGGAGCGCCGGCGCGAACTTTTGCAGGCCCTGGAAAAGCTCCCTCTGGCCCTGCGCTCGGCAATTGTCATGCGTGATCTGGAAGAGATGAGTTATCTGGAAATAAGCGAAGCCCTGGGCTGGCGGTTGGGGACGGTCAAATCCCGCCTCTTCCGCGCGCGCCAGGAACTGGCCGCGCTGCTGCGGCCCTATTGGGAGGATCAAGAATGAACCGGCGTCATCCCCGGAAACTGCTTTCGCTCTACCTGGACGAAGCCGCCACTCCACTACAAAAGCAGACGGTCGAGGATCATCTGCAGCAGTGTGCCCGGTGCGCCAGGGAGATGCAAATCCTGCAGCATCTGCGGCAGAGAATGCAGGAACTCCAAACCGGCCCTTCCCCCCGGTCTGGCCTCCCGCATCATGGTCCGCTTCCGGCAGCAGCAGCGGCGCGCTTCCTTCTGGAGCAGCTTCGATTTCGCCCCGCGGATCCTCCAGCCGGCGACCGTACTGCTTCTCTTGCTTGCGGCGCTCCTCTTCGTCTGGGAGAACCGCACTCAAAGTCTTTACGATCAGGCCGTCAGGAGCTACACGGCCGTTCTGGAAAACAACAACGGCTTGACCAGTCTCGACAGCGATGAGGACGCCCTGCGTTTTGCCCTGAATCAACCCCTGGAACTCCATCCGGAGCGTGACCATGACCAACAGAAGTAAAGCCCTGATCAGTTTGTTTGCAGCCTTTCTGCTCGGATTCGCTCTCTGCTTTTTGATTTTACGCCTGGCGGG
>JAKPUX010000145.1 GCA_029554865.1 bacterium
CTTCGGGCGCCGGGGGCTGCACCATCTGGCGGGGCGCCTCCCTCTTCTCCGGTTCGGCCTGCACGAGCGGCTCCTGCGCGGGTTCCTCTTCGGGCTCCTCTTCCCAGGGGGGCGTGAATCCCTTCTGAGCGGCGGGAGTGAGAAGGTTCTCCTCCTCCTCCGGCTCCAGGGCGGCCCCGCCCAGACGGTCGAGGTTGGAGAGGAAGCTGGCGAACTGCTCCTCTTCCTCCTCTTCGCTCAGGGGCTGGTCGGCCGCTTCATCGCCAAAACCTTCTGCAGGAGGCTCGAGGCGGATGGGGGTTTCCGGCTCGGCGGGGGCTTCAAAGACGGGCTCCTCCGTCCACTCTTCATCGCCCCTGAAGGGCAGGACCGGGGCCATGCGGCGCTCACCGGGCAGGGCTGCCGGCGGGGAGAAGGGCTCCTCAAGGGAAGCCGGCGACTGATCCGGTTCCAGTTCGGACTCAGGAGCAAAATGGGCTTCGGGTTCGGGTTCCACCACGGCAGGAGGTTCCGGTCCGGGCTCAAAACGGTATTCCGGTTCGGATTCCGGGGTGAAGCGGGCCTCAGGCTCGGGGGCTGGCACAAAGGGAGGCTCCTCTTCGGGCAAAAACTCCTCAGCCTCAGGGACCGGGGGACCGAGTTCGGGTTCAGGCCGCAGGGCGGCGCGTTCGATGGTGCTGCGCTCCTCCAGTTCGCGGCGGGTCTCCTCGTCGCGGCTGAGGCTGAAAAGATCGTCAAGGATCTCGGAAAAATGCATCTCCTCGCGTTCGAAATCGTTTTCCGGTTCGCGCATCGGCTCGGCCGTTTCAGCGATCGGCTCGACCGTCCCGGCGATTCCAGCCGGCTTTCCACCCAGCTCCTCGTCAGCAGGAACCTCCAGGGCTGCCAGCTCGCGAGTGAAGGCTTCAAGATCCAGCTCCGGCACGGGGGGTTTGTAGTCGCTCACCAGCGGTTCCGGGCGGCTGATTTCTGCGGGAGCCTCCGGCTCGGCCAACGGCGACAGGGGCTCCGCGGCAGCGTCCGCCCTGGCCTCGGGCTCGAAAGAGGCGGGTGCGGGGGCTGGCGGCTCTGGCACCGGCGGTGCAAAACGCTCAGCCGCGGCGGCTGCCGGCTCTGCTTCAATGACCGGGGGCATGGTCCATTCATCCAGGGGGATGGTGCGGGCTGCCGGCGCGCTCTCCGGCCTGGCAAAGGGTTCCGATTCGGCGAGGGGATAAAAGGGATCGAGTTCGTGAATTTTCGCCAGGCTGTCGCGCTGGCGCAGGGAGAGCCCCATCTTTGCCATCAGCTCCGAATAGAGCCTGTGGCCGTTGATGTGGCGGGGATCCTGATTGAGCAGACGTTTGAGGTTCTTCTCCGCCTCTTCAAACTGGTTGAGGGCAAGGTGACATTTGGCCAGGACATAATAGGCACTGGCATATTGGGGATGGTTGCGAAGTCCGGAATGGCAAAGATCGATCGCTTTCTGCACTTCATTGAGATGAAGGTATCTGTCGGCCAGACGCGCAAAGACCATCGACTCCTTGTGCGCCCCCAGATGCTGCGTCAGCGTTTTAACTTCCGCGGCATGTCTATCACGCATGAGCTGCTCTCCTAGACCTGCAATTCCCCATATCCGGGTCGGTTCCCGGCTCTCGTGCCGGTGGTTATTCTGTATGCAAAAGTACCCTCAAAAGGAACTAATTGCCGATATATTACTAAAAAAATAACCATTATTTGTAAAAATACCAAACACTTTGTGGCGAATTTCCCAAATTACCAGTTGGCAACGGTTTTGTTGAGGACATCCTCGCTCACCTTTTCCATGGCCTCGACGAGGGCCTCGCTGCGCGCGTCGGGTCCGCCGCCGGGGTCGTAGCTGCCGAAATGGGTGAGGCGTTCCTGCCAGAGCACCTCCCTCCTGACCTGATCGCTGCATTTGATCTGCACACTGAGGTAGATTTTCATATCCTGCACCGATTCGTTCTCATCAAAGGCCCCCGCCCGGTCATCGATCTGGATGATGGTGCCCTCGATCAGGACGTCGGCGGCGCCGCGATCGGCGATCTTGAGCGAATTGTCCCGGGTGAAGGAATTGATCACCGCGTCGGTCAAATCCTCGGCGACGCGGAATTCGGCGGTGCGGTTATCGAAAAGAGGGATGGCCACCGTCTTGAGGTGCGGTGCCATCGAGCCCTTGACGGAGTAGATGCCGCAGCCTGAGGTGAGGAGCAGGAGAAGCAGAAGAGGACTTTTATTCATGGGTGCCCTTCAGACCATATTTTTCGATTTTGCGATAGAGGGTGCGCTCGCTCAGGCCCAGGGCGCGGGCGGCCCTGCGCTTGCTGCCGCCGAATTTCAGCAGGGCGTTCTGGATCAGCTCCCTCTCCATTTCGGCCACCGAACTGTGCTCCCCGTCGGCAGGGGGTTGGGCGGGCTCGAGATACTCCTCGGCGAGATCTTCCCGCCACGGGGCGAGGGGATAAGGAGCGGCCTGGCGCCGCAGCAGCAGTTCGCGGAGCTGGGCGATCTCGCTCTTGATCTCGAGCAGTACGCGCAGCAGGAGGTCGCGCTCGCTCTCCTCACGCCCGCGCTTGAGGGGAACCGGCAGGGCCGGGTCCATGGGATGGCTGATGTTCAGATAGCGCCGGATGGTTGCCTCTTCGACGTAGGCCCCGCGTTCCAGGACGATGATCTTTTCGACCACATTGCGCAGTTCGCGAATGTTGCCCGGCCAGCGGGCGTGGGCCATGGCGGCCAGGGCCGACTCGCTAAAGCCGCCGAAATCGATGTGGTTTTCGCGGACGAATTCCTGGGCAAATTTCCGGACCAGGATCGGGATGTCCTCGCTGCGCTCACGCAGCGCCGGCACCCGGATATGGACGGCATTGAGGCGGTAAAAGAGGTCCTCGCGGAAGTTGCCGCGGCGCACCTCCTCCTCGAGCTGCTTGTTGGTGGCGGCGATGAAACGCACGTCGGTCTGGACGGAGGTCACTCCGCCGACGCGCATGAATTCGCGCGACTCGAGCACGCGCAGCAGCTTGACCTGGGTGGTAAGGGGAAGTTCACCGATCTCGTCGAGAAAGATGGAGCCCTTATCGGCGAGCTCGAAGTAGCCCTTGCGCGGCCCGATCGCCCCGGTGAAGGAGCCCTTTTCGTGTCCGAAGAGTTCGGATTCAATGATCCCTTCGGGGATGGCCCCGCAGTTGACCGTAATGAGGGGATTCAGCCGCCTCCGGCTGCGGGCGTGGATCGCCCTGGCTACCAGTTCCTTGCCGGTGCCGCTCTCGCCGGTGATGAGCACCGAGATATCGGTCTGGGCCACCTGCTCGATGGTCTCCAGCAGGCGGCGGATGGCCTCGGAGCGGCCGAGAATGCCGACCTGCTGCTGAACCTCCTGCCAGCGGCTGTTGGGAGCCAGATCCGTGCTCATGCCCGCCTCAGGCCTTTGCTTTCCTGAAAAAATCGACGGTCTCGCGCAGTCCGGTGTCGAGGCTGAAGCGGGGCTTCCACCCCATCACCTTGAGCGCGTGGGTGGGATCGATGACGCTGCGGAACTGCTCGCCCTCCTTGCCGGGGCCGTGTTTTTCGGGTTTGTTGCTGCCGATAAGCTGGTTGAGGATCCGGTAGACCTCGTTGATCGTGCTCTCCCTGGCGGTGCCGATGTTGAAGGTATCGTTGCCCTTGAGGCCGAGGGCAAGGAGATTGGCGGCCACGACGTCGCCGACAAAGACGAAATCCCGCGTCTGCTCCCCGGTGCCGTTGATGACCGGCTCCTCGCCTGCCAGCAGCCGGCTGCAAAAAATCGCCACCACGCCCGCCTCTCCGTGCGGATTCTGGCGCGGCCCGTAAACATTGGCGTAGCGGAGGATGGTGTGCTCGATGCCATAGTTCTGGCTGTAGAAAAAGAGGTACTTCTCGCCGACCAGCTTGGTGATGCCATAGGGGCTGCAGGGCTGGGTCTTGTGCCCTTCATCGGCCGGAAAATAGTCCTGTTCGCCATAGATCGCCCCGCCGGAGGAGGAAAAGATGACCCGTTTGACCCCGGTCCTGGCGCAGGCCTGCAGGATGTTGAGAAAGCCGAGCACATTGTTGCGGGCGTCGTAGATGGGGTCTTCGACGGAGCGGCGCACATCCATCTGGGCGGCGTGGTGATTCACGATCTCGATCTCATGGCGCTGAAAGACCTCAATGAGCCGGGGGTCCTGGATATCCATCTCGTAAAAGACCGCATCGGGATTGAGGTTTTCCCTCCTGCCCGTGCTCAGGTTATCCACCACTACGACCTGATGGCCGGCGGCGATATAGGCATCGGTGATCTGCGAGGCGATAAAGCCGGCGCCGCCGGTGACGAGGATTTTCATGCTGCGCTCCTTAAGAATAGGGCTTCTGGTTTCGAAGAAGGGGAAGGGCTGCGGAAGCCTGACCTGTGGTGCGGTGCGGCCCACTCTGCTTCAGGTGATCTGCTCTTTAGACTATACTCCAAAAGTGCGGGAATGCAGAGGGGATTATCGCTTGCGCAATCCCCTGGCCCCGATGTCCCGCCGGTAATAGGCGCCGTCGAAAGTCAGCTTGCCCACCGTCCGGTAGGCGCGGGCGATGGCTGCCTCCAGGTCCGGCGCCCATGCCGTGACGGTGAGGACGCGGCCGCCGGCGGTAACCGGATGGCCCTCCGCCGCTTTTGTGCCGGAATGGAAGATGACGACATCCTTCTCCAGTGGCCCCTCCAGTCCGACGATGGGATGGCCGGTGGTATAACGTTCCGGATAGCCCCCCGAGGCGATGACCACGCCGGCGGCGGCGCCGGCATGATTCCGCCATTGAAAGTTCGCCAGTCCCCCTGCGCGGCAGGCCATGATCGCCTCGACCAGGTCGCTGGCCGCCAGGGGCAGGATCACCTGGGTCTCGGGATCGCCGAAGCGGCAGTTGTACTCCAGAACCCTGGGCCCCTCACTGGTGAGGATGAGGCCGGCGTAGAGCACACCCCGGTAGGGGCGGTCCTCGCGCGCCATCGCCCGGATGGTCGGTTCCATGATCTCCGTACGGATGCGGCGAAAGGTCTCCTCATCGAGGAAGGGGGTGGGGGCATAGGCGCCCATGCCGCCGGTATTGGCGCCCAGATCGCCGTCAAAGATCCGTTTGTGGTCCTGCGCCGGGGCCAGATAGACCAGGTTCTCTCCGTCGCTGAGAGCGAGCACGGAGAGTTCCTCGCCGGTGAGGAACTCTTCGATGACGACGCGGCTGCCCGCCTGGCCGAAGACCCGGCTCTCCATGATCTGGTGGAGGGCGATAAGGGCCTGCACCTTTTCCGTGCAGACATAGACCCCTTTGCCCGCGGCCAGTCCGTCGGCCTTGATCACCAGGGGCATGCGGGCGCTGTTGACATAATTCTGGGCCTCCTCGAGTGCGGTGAAGATGCGGAATTCGGCGGAGGGAATTTTGTGCCGCGCCATCAGCTCCTTGGCGAAGGCCTTGCTGCCCTCGAGTTCGGCGGCGCGCTGGTTGGGGCCGAAGATGGCCAGGCCGTTGGCTTCGAACTCGTCGACCAGTCCGGCGACCAGGGGTTGTTCGGGACCGACGATGGTGAGATCGATCTTTTCCTTGACGGCGAAGGCAAGCAGGCGCTTGATATCATGCGCCGGGATGTCGATGCAGAGGGCATCACAGGAGATGCCGTAATTGCCGGGCGCACAGTAGACCTTTTTGACCAGCGCACTGCGCTTCACCTTCCAGACCAGTGCGTGTTCGCGTCCTCCGCTGCCGATGATCAGTACTCGCATAACGCTCCCTATTTGGCCAGAATCTGCTCAATCTTGTGTTTTTCTTCGTAGCTGAGGCGGAGGAGGTCGATCCGGTCGCGCAGCTCCGCCGCCTCTTCGAACTGCAGGGCCGCCGCGGCGGCAAACATCTTTTTCTCCATCTCGCTCATCAGCTCGAGCTTTTCCTTGGCGCTCATACGGGCCCAGGCCTGGCGGAATTCCTTGTCATCGACATTCGCCTCCTTCTTGCCGTAGGGCTCGGAACGGGCGTCGGCCACGCGCGTGGCACCCATGACATCATCCACCGATTTGACAATGGAGGTGGGGGTGATATTGTGGATCTGGTTGTATTCCGCCTGGATCGTGCGGCGCCGGCTTGTCTCCTCCATCGCCATGCGCATCGAATCGGTGATCTTGTCGGCGTAAAAAAGCACCTTGCCATTGACGTTGCGCGCGGCGCGGCCGGCGGTCTGAATGAGGGAACGCTCGGAGCGGAGGAATCCCTCCTTGTCGGCGTCGAGGACGGCGACCAGGGAGACCTCGGGCAGGTCGAGCCCCTCGCGCAGCAGGTTGATCCCGACCAGCACATCGAACTCGGCGAGGCGCAGGTCGCGAAGGATGGCCACGCGCTCGAGGGCCTCGATCTCGGAGTGCATGTAGCGGACGCGGATGCCCATGCCGGCGAGATACTCGGTCAGGTCCTCGGCCATACGCTTGGTCAGGGTGGTGACCAGGATGCGCTCCCCGCGCCCGGCGCGCTCGTTGATCTCCCCGATCAGGTCGTCGATCTGGCCCTTGATCGGCCGGACCTCGATCTCGGGATCCATCAGTCCGGTGGGGCGGATCACCTGCTCGACGACGATGCCCTGGCACATTTCCAGTTCATAATCGGCCGGGGTGGCTGAGACGAAGATGCACTGGTTGACCGCGGCGGTGAATTCGTCGAAATTGAGGGGACGGTTGTCGAGGGCCGAGGGGAGCCGGAAGCCGAATTCGACCAGGGTCTCCTTGCGCGAGCGGTCGCCGTGGAACATGCCGCGGATCTGCGGCACCGTGACATGCGATTCGTCGATGATGAGCAGATAATCCTCAGGCAGGTAATCGATGAGGGTCGAGGGGCTCTCGCCCGGATTGCGGCCGCCGAGATGGCGGGAGTAATTCTCGATGCCCGAGCAGTAGCCGATCTCCTGCATCATCTCCAGATCGAAGCGGGTGCGCTGCTCAAGCCGCTGAGCCTCGAGCAATTTGTTGCGGCTGCGGAAATCGGTGAGGCGGGCCTGCAGCTCATCCTCGATCCCCTTCATCGCCTTCTTGAGGCGTTCCGGAGAGGTGACAAAATGTTTGGCCGGATAGATCGCCACCGTGTCGGTTTCGCTCCTGATCTCGCCGGTGAGGGGATCGACCATCGATATGCGTTCGATCTCATCCCCGAACATCTCGATGCGGATCGCTTCGCGCTCGTAGGCGGGGATCACCTCGACGACATCCCCGCGCACCCGAAAGGTGCCGCGGTCGAAATCGGTGTCGTTGCGGGCGTAATGGACCTCCACCAGCTTTTGCAGGATGGTGTTGCGCTCGATCTTTTGGCCGGTCTTGAGGATGATCAGCATCTCCAGCCAGTCTTCGGGCGAGCCCAGGCCGTAGATGCAGGAGACCGAGGCGACAATGATCACATCGCGGCGTGACAGGAGCGCCGAGGTGGCGCGCAGGCGCAGCCGGTCGATCTCGTCATTGATCGAGGTATCCTTTTCGATATAGGTATCGGTATGGGGGAGATAGGCCTCGGGCTGATAATAGTCATAGTAGCTGATGAAATACTCGACCGCATTGTTCGGAAAGAAGCCGCGGAATTCGCCGTAGAGCTGGGCTGCCAGGGTCTTGTTGTGCGAGATGATCAGGGTCGGACGGTTGATGCGGGCGATGACGTGGGCCATGGTGAAGGTCTTGCCGCTGCCAGTCACCCCGAGCAGGGTCTGGTAGCCATCCCCGCGCCTCAGCCCCTCGACAAGCTGTTCGACCGCCTGGGGCTGGTCGCCCTGAAGGGTGAAGGGGGATTCGAGTTTGAAGACATCCATTTGCTGAGCCTCAGGATAAGCGGATTCTACGTTCCAAGCAATTAATGTACTATGAATGCGGGAAATAGTCAAGCTGGATTTGTGCTCAGAAAGCCTTGAAAAACCGCAATAAACTGTTTGAAAGTTTGGCTGTATTTTGCTAAATTAGGGCCAATCATTTGACCAGATCGGGAGTTTGCATGCGCAACGGGTTGGGTCTTCCGGGCACTCTTCTTCTCGCCATACTCATCTCATTCCATTTTGTCATCCCCGCCAGCGCCCAGAATGATGCGGAAACCCGCGCCCTCTGGGTGACGCGGTGGGATTACAGTTCCCCGGCGGACATCGGCCGCATCATGGAAAATGCCGCCTCCGCCCGCTTCAACACCATCCTCTTTCAGGTGCGCGGCGACGGCACCGTCCTCTATCACTCGAAAATCGAACTGTGGTCCTCGGAGCTGCGCAACGGCGATCCCGGCTGGGATCCCCTCCAGGTGGCGGTAGACTATGCCCACGCCCACCGGCTCAAGCTGCATGCCTGGATCAATGTCTATCCCGGCTGGATGGGCATTAAACCCCCGCGCATCGGCAACCAGCTCTACAACGCCCATCCCGACTGGTTCATGGTCGATCGCGACGGACAGCGCCAGCCCCTCTCCTCGCATTACGTCTGGCTCTCCCCCACCCATCCGGAGGTCACCCCCTATCTGCTCAGCCTCTGTGAGGAGATATATTCCAACTATGCCGTCGACGGCCTCCACCTCGACTATATTCGCTATCCGGGTCCGGCTTACTCCTACGACCAGCCCTCGCTTGACGCCTACCGTCAGGAGAATGGGGGGACGCCGCGGGGGGATGAGAAGGCCTGGAGCCAGTGGCGGCGCGAGGCGATCAGCCGCTTCCTGGGCAGGCTGCACTCCGCCATGCGCCTGCATCGACCCGAGCTGATGCTCTCCGCGGCGGTGCTCGGCAATTATCAGACCGGCCGCCGGGTCTATCTTCAGGACAGCCATGAATGGCTCGCCCGCGGCATCGTCGACGCCATCTTCCCGATGATCTACACCCGCGACGACACCCTCTTCCGCCGCCAGCTGCTCGAACATCGCTACAACGACCATAACCGCCACGTCTATCCGGGCCTCTACACTGGCAGCGTCCGCCACCTCTCCGCCCAGATCGACATCGCGCGCGAGGCCGGTTGCAAGGGGCTGGCCATTTTTTCCTACGAGCTGCTTTTCCCGAACCACTCCCCCGATCCCGGCTTCGCCGAGGTGCTGGCCCGGAGCTGGGGCAGCGAGGCTCCCGTCGCCCTCCAGCCCTGGAAGATGTACGCGGGTGACGCCCAGGGCCCGGTCGTCGAGCAGGCTTATACCATCCCGGACCGCCTCTTCGCCCATTCCAAATTCAGGATCGCGGCCAGGATCACCGACCCCTCGGGGGTCTTCGACGACAATACCGGCTCCAAGGGCAAGGGCATCTATCTGCTCTACGACCGCAGCTGGCCGCCCAATCCGGCCAATGAAGTGCAGATGAGCAAACTCAAGAATTACAAGGACTGGTACATCACCGACAAGGCGATCAAGGCTGACTACGCCGGCCTTGACTTCCGCTTCCGCGTTCATGCCTGGGACAATCATCAGGAGTCGGCCGGCCACTTCAAGCGCAATTTCGGCTACAGCGACGTCTGGTCTCTCTCCATCCTGGCCAAATACCAGACCTTCATCGCCAAGGGAACCTTCGGACCGGTCATCGAATCCCCCTGCGCCATCACCGCCGACGGCCGGGGACAGCTCTGGGTGGGCTCGCTCAACACCCCGGCCCTGACCATCCTCGACAGCCGCGGCCGGCCGGCCTCTTTCTCACCCATCCAGCACGCACTCGACAATGATCTCAGGAGCCACCCCCTCGGGATCATCAGCGCCCTGGCTTTTGCGCCCCCCAACCTCATCTGCGTCCTCACCGAGGAAGAGCCCCGCATGCTCTACCGCTTCCAGGCTGAAAACGGCATCCCCATGCCGGGCATTGCCCTTGATTTCCCGGCCAGCGGAATTGACTGCGACCGCGAAGGGCGGTTTTTCCTGCTCGAGGAGAACTCGACGCGCTGGCACGTCCTCAGCCCGCTCGGAATCGAGATCAGCGGCAGCCCCTTCGGCATCGATCACACCGGCACCGATATCGCCGTGCTCAGGGACGGCAGCCAGGTCTATATCTCCGACCAGACCAGCGGCGGGGTGCAGTGCTGGAACGGGGCAATTGAGGGCTATCTGGCGCGCTACTGGCGGGTCAAGGATCTCGAGGCGGCGGATGCCGGCGACGGCAAGGTCGGGCGCGATTCCAGCGACGCGGTCTATGTGCCTCATCCCCAGCGCGGGGTCATCACCATCTTTAACCGTTCGGGCCGGCTGCTTGCCCATTTGAGCGGCGGAAATCCCCCCCTCAATGCCCCCGAAGCCCTGGCGATCTCGCCGTCAAACGATTCCCTTTTCGTGCTTGAATCGGCCGGCAGGGGCCCCGGAACCCTCTCCCTCTGGGTGCGCAAAAAATAGCAGGTCACTCGCCCCCGGCGCCGTCATTAAAAGTAAAAGCCCGCCTCCCTTAAAGAAGCGGGCTTTTTTTGTGAGCCAAAGAGAAATCAACCGCGCGGGCGGTAGCGTGTTCTGCGCGTGAGCAGGATGGCGCCGGAGAGGCTCTTGAAGAGCTGTTCGAGATTCTCACCGAAGAGACGGTCCCAGATGCCGGTCTGCCGCCGGGGGCCCGGAATGACCATGAGATCGGCGGCGATGTCACGGGCGAAGTCCAGGGTGCTGGCGAGGGAGAGTTCGTGTATGCACTGGGTGCGCAAGCGCAGGCCATTGGCAGGATAGCGGGTGAGAAAACGCTTCAATCGAGTGTCCTGATGGTGGTAAACCCGCCGGATCTCGCCGTTCACAGGTGCGGTTTTACCTTTGCCCTCCCACTCCTCCACCTGGAAGGAGTGGGTCAAAACCAGCTCACGGCTGTGCATGCGCCGGGCGATGCCCATGGCCGCCTCGATGGCGAAGTGGGCGGGGCGGTCATACTCGACCTCGCAGTGGATGCGGGTGAAGGAACTCCGATCATCCGATGCTCCGGCCATCATCAGCAGGGAGCAGGGGGTTTGACGGGCGAGATGAGGGGCGACCGAGCCGATGAAATGACGGAGCAGGCTCTCTTTTCTGGCCGCGCCGGTGATGATCAGATCGGCGCGCTGTTGACAGGCCGCCGCGGCGATGGCCTCGGCCGGCTGCCCCGGCTGTATGATGAGTTCGGGCGCCGGTTCGGCAAAGCGGGAGGCGGCGATGGCCTTTTGAAGTTTTGCCTGCGCTGCCGGGGTATCCTGGCCGACGTGCAGCAGAACCGGCCTGGCCCCCAGGATCTCGAGGATGCGCTGGGATTGATTGAGAACCGCCTGAATACTGGGCGAAAGGGCGACCGCCACTATCGCCCGTCGAAAAACGGGAGGGTCGCCCCCTCCCGCCAATATCTCATCCTCTTTTTGCATCTCTGATTCCGCCTGATGCCTCCGCCGGGGAGGCGCCGTTCACTCCCAGCTCTCCGCCGCGCCCGAGGATGTGTGATCGATAAAACTTCCCGAACCGTCCCCGCGCCAGGTGGCGGTGAACTGCTTGACGCCCCCCAGGGTGAAGCTGTAGCTGCCCGAGCCGTCCCTGGCGTTGACCAGATGCCAGACCGCATTGAGGGCAGCGAAAGTGTCATCCAGCTGCAAGGCGCCGTTTTTGTCCCGGTTCCACGAAATCTTGTGGGTGATGGCGCCTGTGAGCAGATCGTAAAAGGTCCAGGATTGCGAGCGATTATCCTCGGCTGCCTTGCCGATAAAAAGCTGGCGGTCGTTGTAGCGCGTGCTGTCCGCGAGCTGCCCGTTCAAAACCACCGTCCAGTCGACGGAACCGTCCGAACGCCTGACGGCTTTGATCTTTTTCACGATCGTGCCGCTGCCGGTGGGGATTTCCCACAGGTAGATATTGCTGTTGACCGCCGGATCTGATCCGCTCAGGTCGCCCAGGGTCGTCTGCACAAAATTAAAGTAGGTGAGGATCTCGCCCGCCTTTTGCGCGATCTGCGGCGGTGCGTTCACCGATGCCGGCCCGCTGACGGCGGCCATCGCCGGCGGCTCGGGCACGGATGCCTCCGGTTTGGCTGGATCCGAACAGCGCAGTGCTGCCACTGCCAATCCCGCCGCCACCACTATCCATCCTCTCTTCATCCCTGCCTCCCGTTTTACTGCTTAGTGTAAATTTCAAATTTAACAAAGTTGTGGAAAATAGCAAGTCAAGTTTTCGTTTTTCTTTGTTTATGCGCCTATTTTTCATAAATTGGAAACAGTGCGGCAAACTCGAGAGGGAAATAATGACTTCCGTCAAGCCCGTCGCCATGCTGCTGGGGGGGATCGCCATGCTGGCGCAGATCGTGCTGCTGCGCGCCTTCATGGCCATCTTCTGGGGCAATGAGCTGCTGGTGGGACTCATCCTCGCCGTCTGGATGGCCACCTCCGGACTGGGAAGCTGGCTGGGCAACCGGGGAGTCTCCTCCCGTCCCGGCCCACTCCTGCCGCTCACCCTTCTGCTGCAGGCTGCCGCCCTGACCGCTGCGATCGCCGCTCTTCTTCTCCTGCCCGGAGCCCGCACCATACTCCATGTGCCCGCGGCCGGCTACCTGACGACGAATCACCTCTTTTTACTCTCCCTGCTCACGATAGTTCCCGTCGCCTTTCCCCTCGGCTGTTCCTTCACCCTGCTGGCGCGCGCCGCCGCACCCGCTTCCGCCAATCCGGCGGCTCTGGTCTATGTCTGGGACGCCGCCGGCTGCGTCGCCGGCAGCCTCCTCTTCACCTTCATTCTGGTGCGCTGGACCTCGCCCGTGCAGGCCCTGCTGGCCGCCGCCCTGCTGCTGCTCCTTATGGCGGGGTGGCGTCTGGGCTGGCGAGGATGGCATCCACCCGCTGGACTCCTCCTGGTGATGCTCTTCCTGCATGCGCCCGGCATCGAGCAAAACAGGGCCGCCGCCTACTGGCGCTCCTTCGCCCCCGGCATGGATCTGCGCACGCGCGCCACCTCCAGACACGGGGAGCTGGCGGTGGTCGACTGGCATGGCGCCACCAGCCTCTTCAGCAACGGCGCCCTGCAGGCCACCCTCCCGAATCCGGTCGACAGCCAGGCCGATGCAGCTCTGCTCATGAACCAGTCCCTGCCCAGCCCCGGCGAGATCCTCCTCATCGGCGACGGCCTGGGCGGCCTCGCCCCCGAACTGGCGCGCTATCCCGAGGCCTCCGTCACCTGCATCGAACTGGACGAGGAGGCCGGCAGGCTCGCGCTGAACGCGCTCCCCGACTCACTGGCCGCGGCCTGGCGGAACCCCCGCCTGACCCTGCGTTTCACCGATGGCCGCCATTTTCTGCAGCGCAGCGATCGCCGCTACGCCCTCATCATCGTTGACGCCGGCCGGCCCTCCGGCGCCCTCGCCAACCGCTACTACACTGAGGAGTTCTTCGCCCTCGCCAAAAGCCGGCTCTTGCCCGGTGGGGTGCTGGCCTTGCTCAATGTACCCTCGGGCGAGAACTATCTCGGCCCGGAGCTGCTGCGCCTCAACAGCTCCATCTATAGCGGGCTGCGGCGATTTTTTACAGAGATCATCGTGATCCCCGGCGGAGAGGCCCTCTTCCTGGCCGGGGTGCACAGCCGCATTACAGCCGACCCGGATGAGCTGGCGCGCCGTCTTGAAGAGAAAAAACTCGCCCTCAATTATTTCTATCCCTCGATGTTCGCCTTTATGCTGCCTGCTGAGCGTATCTCCGAACTCGAGAACCGGCTCGCCAGCGCGCCCCCCCGGCGCAATCTCGATTTCCAGCCGGTGGTCTACTTCATCGACCTGCTCCTCTGGCAAAAGATGATCCAGGGAGGAGGAACCCTCCTGCTCGCCATCGAGAGACTGGGCTATGCCAGACTGCTGCTGATCTGGTGCACCATCCTCACCCTCCTGCTTCTGCCTGCCCTCCAGCGGAAGGCGGCTCCACACGGCCGCAGCCATGAGGCCGCCGTACGCCGGGCCCTCCTCTTCGCCGCCTTTTCCGTCGGCATGGCCGCCACCGCTTTCGATGTGCTCTTCATCATGGCCATGCAGAACATCTTCGGCAACCTCTACGCCGCCATCGGACTTGCCCTTGCCGCCTTTATGGCCGGTATGGCCGGCGGGGGCTGGCTGGCTCTGCGCAGGGAACGGAGGGGATTTCTTCTCCCCCTCCTCCTGCTCCTTCTGATTGCCCTGAGCGCCCTCGTCCTCACCCCCTTCTTCGGCCTGCTCAGCGCCCGCCCCTGGCCGCCACTCTTCTATGCTGCACTCCTCGCGGTCAGCGGCCTTGCCGGGGCGCTCTTTCCCCTGCTCAGCGGCCTCCACGCCCGCTGCGGCGGCAGCGGGCGCTGGGGAAGCGTCAACGGCGCCGAGCTGGCCGGCGGAGCCGCAGGCGCCCTGCTCATCGGCGGCCTCTGGGTGCCCCTCTTCGGCTTCGCCCGCACCCTCGGGCTGGTGGCAGCCGCCAATCTGGCCGGAGTGCTCGCCATCGCCCTCTGCGCCCGGCCGCATGACAAGGAGAACCGGTGTGAATAACAAACCACTCGCCGCAATCCTCGCCCTCTTTTTTTTATCCGGGAGCACCTGTATGAAAAAGGAGAAAGAAGCCCTTCCCCAGAACCTTTCTGACCCTAATCTCTGGCGCGAGCAACGCCTGGCCATGGTCGACCGGCAGATCCGCGCCCGCGGCGTGCAGGACTCCAGCGTGCTGGCGGCAATGGAATTCGTGCCCCGCCACCTCTTTGTCCCGGAAGGAGAACGCCACCTCGCCTACGAGGACCATCCCCTGCCTATCGGTTATGAGCAGACCATCTCCCAGCCCTTTATCGTCGCCTACATGACCGAAAAGCTCGGCATCAGGCCCGGCGACAAGGTGCTGGAGATCGGCACCGGTTCCGGCTATCAGGCGGCCATCCTCAGCCGCCTCGCCCGGGTGGTCTATACCATTGAGATCGTTGAGCCCATCTGCCGCGAGGCCGCCGCCACCCTGGGCCGCCTCGGCTTCAGCAACGTCGAGGTGCGCTGCGGCGACGGCTTTGTTGGCTGGCCCGAAGAGGCCCCCTTCGACGCCATCATGCTCACCGCCTCACCTGAAAGCATCCCCAATCCCCTGGTCGAACAACTTGCCCCCGGGGGCCGCATGATCCTCCCCCTTGGGGGACACTATCAGGAGCTGGTTCTCATCCAGCGCAGCCTTGAGGGGCAGCTCTCACGCCGGGAACTCATCCCGGTGCGCTTTGTGCCGATGACCGGGGAGGCCGAGACCAGGTAAGAGTCGGATGTGAGGTGTGAGGGCGGCGACGAGGCCGCAGCCGCGGAAATGGAGCGGACGGCAGAGGAAAAGAGAGAGCAGTGAAACAATCCCTGCGGATTTACGTTAATAAGGGCAGGAACATCCCGTATCACAGCTGACAAAGGGAATTCTCATGAAAAAGCACGATTCAAACCTGGTCCTGGGCCTCATTCTGATCCTCATCGGCGCCGGTCTGCTCTTCAAGCGCATGGGGTTTTTCGATTTCGGCTGGGAGGAGAGCTATCCGATCGCCCTGCTGCTCCTGGCGGCCATGGCGATCGTCTCGGTGGCCAAAGGAGACAGAAGCCAGGCCTTCTGGGCCTGTTTCCTGCTCATCTGCGGCCTCTTCACTTTTCTGAAAAACTACGGCATCGTCGATTCATTCTGGAGCGTCAATCTCTGGAGCATCCTCCTGCTCGCCTTCGGCCTCAGTTTTTTCGCCCTCTATGCCAGCAAGCCCAAGGACTGGGGCGTCCTCATCCCCGGATTCATCCTCACCACTTTCGGCGGCGTCGCCATCCTGGATGACCTGCATGTCGACTGGTTCAGGATCAGCTATCTCTTCGACTACTGGCCGCTCATGCTGATCGCCATCGGCATCGCCATCATCTTCAGCACCCTCCGCCGCAGGCCGACAAACTAGTCCGTTCTTGCCGACCCTCCTGTTTCCAGCTGCCGCCTCTCCCGCACCGTGAGGCGGCTTTTTTTATGCCCCTGAGGCCTCGCCTCACCCCCTGCGGTAATACTCCTCGCGCAGAATCCCCATCACATAGAAATCAACATAGCGGTCGTGATGATACATCGCCTGCCGCAGCGTGCCTTCAATAGAGTAGCCCGCCTTTTTATAGGCGGAGACGGCATGCTCGTTCTCGCAGCTGACGTGGAGCTGGATGCGGTTAAGATTCAGAATGTTAAAGCCGTAGTCGATCATCATCCTCGTCGCCTCCCCGCCGTAGCCCCGCGACCACTCCCCGCTGTCGTAGAGGGCCAGGTAAAAGACCGCTGCACGGCTGACGAGGTCGATGCGCACGAAGGCGGTCTGCCCCACCGGCTTGTCCTTCTCTCTGCTGCAGATGGTGAAGAGAACCGTCTCCCTGGTGGTGCTCCAGCTGTTCATCTCGGCCCGGACCTGTTCCAGGGTCTGGGGGAAGGCCAGGAAGAGGGTCTCGCGCACCAGGGGATCGTTTTTGCCGCACTGGACCAGATCGAGGTCGCTCTCCGCGTAGGGGCGCAGATAGATCTTCTCCCCTTCTATAAACTTGATCGTGTACATGGTATCTCCCTCCACAGGATGCAGGAATCGGTGACAGGCCAGGCGCCCATCTGGAAAATGTACAGATTTCCCGCCTTTTTTGCACCAATTTTTTATCCGCAGGACTGCCGCGCCATCATGGCATGCTTTTTGAGCAATAGCCTGGTGAAAGGGCGCGCGTTGCACAATTTATCCTGTTGATTATACTTATCTTGAATGGCTCTAAAAAGCCTGCTGCAGCCCCGGTTTTCGACAAAGATAGATGACATGTGTAACTGAAATCATATAGGTTTTGCGAGTTGAACAACGAAAGGAGGTGCCGGACAGGGAGGCGGTGATCAGATTTACCTGAAAAGAGCAGTGCAGGCGGCTCTTCTTCATGACAGCCTGCGTCAAGCAGCAAAGCGCATACAATGACAGATAGGAGAGACTTGAAATGGAGCAAATGAATAGGCAACACGGCATCAGAGCCGGGCTCATGCTTCTGGTTTTCGCGCTGTTCCTCGCCATGGCATTCGCACCTGCGGCTGAAGCCGGACAGGTGGTGCTGCCGAGCAAGGACAACGTCCTGATGCAGACCAATGGTCCCGGTTCCGAATTCGATGACGGGGATTACTGGACCCATCCAGACTATGGCAACTCCCCGCACATCTTCTGGCTGGAGATCCCCGCCGGAGTGAATCCCGATTTTATGATCAATCTGCAGCTCTGGGACCCCGAGTCCTTCAGCAACAATCCGGAGAGCGCCACCGACTCTGATGAGCAGAAGGGCAATGGCTGGGAGGATACGGAGTTTGCGCTCTACGCCCCCGACGGCTCCCTCATCGTCAGCCGCACCTACACAGGCGGGGATGTGACGACCAGCCAGCAGTGGGTCTCCTTTCACGCCCTGCGTGCCGGCGATTTCGGCCCCGGCATGTACAAGATCACGGCTCAGGTGGCCGGAGATGATGAGAACGGCTACAAGATCGGCGTCGAGGACGGCAATGCGGACAAGCTGACGGCCAACGGCAATGAGATCAAGCTCTATGCCCAGCGCACTGCCTTCCAGTTCGTCGGCGAGGGCGATCTGACCAATACCTTCTGGTTCAATGTCGGCAAGCGCGACTCCCTTCGCCTCCTCGTTTTCGATCTGGAGAAGGACGGCTGCGCCCTCAAATACATCAGCCCGAGCGGAGTCGAATATGCCGGCACCCTGACCGAGGACGGGATGTGGAACAGCAATCCCCCCTCCTCCCATCTGCCCCTGCAGGGCGGCAGCGATATTATCGTCAATCCCGAAGCCGGCTGGTGGCAGGCGGTGGTCACCACCTATCACCCCTCGCCGGTCGTGCGTCAGGGCAATCAGTTCATTTTCTGGCCGGACGACCTGCTCTTCAACGGCCCGCCCACCATCCACCGCGGCATAGTCGGCGACCGGGTCTGGCTTGACGCCAATCAGAACGGTCTGCAGGACGCTGATGAGACCGGCATTGCCAATGCCACCGTGCGCCTGCTCACCGGTGAAACCAACATGGCGATCCGCACCACCACCACCGACCTGGACGGCATCTTCACTTTCAAGGATGTCCCGGCCGGCAATTACAAACTGGAATATCAGCTGCCCCAGTATTTCTTCTTCACTGCTCCGCGCGTCGGCAGCGACCGCGAGGTGGATTCCGATGCGGATCCCTTCACCGGCAGAACCGGGGTCTTTTTCCTCCAGGCCAATGAGGCCCGCTTCAATCTCGACGCCGGCATGATCCCGAAACACCTCTCCAACCTCTCGGTCACCAAAAACGTGGAGGGCGGGGATCTTGAACTGGTGCCGGGCGAGGAGCTGCTCTTCACCATCACGGTCACCAACAATGGACCCCATGACGCCGCCAACGTCCGTGTCGTCGACAATCTGCCCGCCGCCCTCGAGCTGCTCTCGGTGGATCGCCACTACGACGCCGGCCCCAGCCCGCTGCTCTGGATCGAGACCCTGCTGCCCGCCGGGGAATCCCGCACCTACCAGGTCCGGGCCCGCGCCACCAGCGTCCTGGGTGAACTCGAGAACTGCGCCTGGGTCTCCAGCCCGAACAAGGATGTGGACCTGATCGACAACTCGAGCTGCGTCATCGTCCGCGTGCAGCAGGAGTATCCGAACGCCAGCGGCATCAAAATCGGCGACCGCGTCTGGCGTGACAGCAACCGCGACGGCCTCCAGGACGAGAACGAACCCGGCATGGAGGGCATCACCGTCCATCTCCTCAGCGGCGTGGACCAGACCCTGGTCCAGTCCGATCTCACCGATGCGGACGGCCTTTATCAGTTTGCGGACATGCCCGCCGGCTCCTATATGATCGAATTCGTGCTGCCGGAAGGCTATGCCTGGACCATCCCGAATCAGGACGCCGCCGATGAGCGCGACTCCGATGTCGACCAGGTCAACGGTCGCACCCCGGCGCTCTTTGTCCTCAACGGCGCCAGCTATGCCATGTGGGACGCCGGACTGACCCCCTATGAGCCGCCCCAGGTGAGCAACATCCGCATCGGCGATCTGGTCTGGCAGGACAGCAACCGCAACGGCTTGCAGGATCCCGGCGAACCAGGAATGGAAGCGATCACCATCAACCTGCTCAGCGGCGCCGATGAGAGCCTGGTCATGACCGGACAGACCGACACCGAAGGCCGCTATCTCTTCGCCGACATGGCCCCCGGCTCCTATATCCTCCAGGTCATCCAGCCCGCCGGCTTTGACTATACCCTGCCCTTGCAGGGCGATGACCGCACCGTCGACTCGGACATCCTCCCGGAGAGCGGCAAGAGCCAGGCTTTCAGCGTCCTCTCCAACCACAGCTATCCGGGCGTCGACGCCGGTTTCGCTCCCTTCCAGCCCCCTGTCGTCAGCAACATCACCATCGGCGATCGGGTCTGGAATGATGCCAACCGCAATGGCCTTCAGGATGACGGCGAGACGGGCATGGCCGGCCTCTTCGTCAATCTCCTCAGCGGGATCGACCAGAGCCTGGTCGCGAAAGACACCACTGACGCCGAAGGTCTCTACCTGTTCAAGGATATGGCCCCCGGCGCCTACATGATCGAGGTGGTCCAGCCGGCCGGTTACATCTTCTCCCTGCTCAAACAGGGCGTCGATACCTCCGTCGACTCGGACATCATCCCCGAAAGCGGCCGCAGTGAAGCCTTTGATGTGGTCGCCAATACCGCCTACCTGACCATCGATGCCGGCCTGGCGGCCTATGTGCCCCCGGTTAACAGCCATATCACCATCGGCGACCGGGTCTGGAACGATCTCAACAAGAACGGCCAGCAGGATGATGGCGAGCCGGGCATGGCTCATGTTACAGTCCGTCTCGTCACCGGCGCTGATGATGCCGCTGTCAGTGCGACCACCACCGACGACAACGGCGCCTATCTCTTCGCGGACATGGCACCGGGCAGCTACCGCGTCATCTTCACCTTGCCGGCGGGATTCCATTTTACCGCCTGGAACAGCGGCGATGATGCAGCCGACTCCGATGCCAATCCGGTCAACGGCCGCACCGATCAATTCACGGTCGCCAGCCACACCGCCTATCCCTCCTGGGATGCGGGCGTGGTCGAGAACGCTGAATCCGATCTCGAGATCGCCAAGGTGATCGAGGACAGCCGCAGCTATATCTACCGCGGCGACTCCCTGACCTTCGTCATCACTCTCACCAACCACGGCCCGGACGACGCCCACGGCATCACCCTCATCGACAACCTGCCGGACGGCCTCGAGTTCATCGAAGCAACCCGCACTCAGGACGAAGGGCCCAATCCGATCATCTGGCGGGAAGAGGTTCTGCCGGTCGGCGCGTCGGTCAGCTATCGCGTCAGAATGCGCACCACCGAGGAACTGGGCGGAATGGACAACTGCGTCACGGTGAGCAGCCTCTCCTTCGATCCCGACCTCGCCAACAACATCGCCTGCGCCCAGGTCCACATTCTGGTCCCGGTCGAGCTCTCCTCGTTCAACGCACGGAGCGTCCAGGGACGGGTCATCCTCAACTGGGTCACCCAGTCCGAAACCGAAAACCTGGGCTTCCACGTGTACCGCTCCGAGAGCGAAAACGGAACCTATGTCCGGGTGAACAATGAGATGATCCAGGGCGCCGGCACCACCTCATCGGTGCGGAGCTACCAGTACATTGACGAACGGGAGCTCAAGCCCTCGACCGACTATTTCTACAAGCTGGTCGACGTCGATTACAAGGGCCGGCTCAACACCCATGGCCCGGTCAGCGCGGTAGTCTCGGTTCCGACGGAACATGTTCTGGAACAGAACTATCCCAATCCGTTCAATCCCGAAACCCGGATCAGCTTCAGCCTCAAGGAGGCGGGTCGCGTCACTCTGACCGTCTTTAACGTCCGCGGTGAGTCGGTGCGCACCCTGGTCGCCGGGCAGCTCAATGCCGGGGCGCACATGGTGGTGTGGGACGGCCGCAACGACTACGGTCAGCCCCTGCCGAGCGGCATGTACATCTATACGATGCGCATCAACAACTTTGAAGAAAAGCGCACCATGATGTTCCTCAAATAACCCCCCGTCCGCACCATGCAGCAAAAAGCCGGAGGCTTGCGAGCCTCCGGCTTTTTTTATCTCCCGGCCTGCAGGGTGCGCAAGGCCTCCAGTTCGGCAGGAGTGAGGGGGCGCCAGGCGCCGGCAGGCAGATCGCCGAGCTCAAGCGGGCCGATGCGGGTGCGAATGAGACGCACCACCTCATAACCGCAGGCAGCGAACATCCTCCGCACCTGCCGGTTTTTGCCCTCATGAATGATGATCTCCGCCCAATGGCCCGGTTTTACATCGGGCAGAATGCGCAGGCGCGCC
>JAKPUX010000146.1 GCA_029554865.1 bacterium
TTATACTCCGCATCCACCCTGGTGTGGATATTGCCGCGCGGATTGAAATCGCCGTGTACCGCCATCCAGCGCGGCCGGCAAACCTCTACCAGGGCTTCGAGGATCTCGTTGACCGCCTCTTAGTGAAAAATGCCGCGATCCCTGAACTGGTTAATGTAAAGCTTGAGGGCTTTCAGTTCAAGGCAGTATTGGTCGGGCACATAGCGGATTTCAACGGTGGCAAAATCCGGATAGCCCGTCCGCGGACAGAGACAGCTGAACTCGGGATCGCTGATGGTAATGACATAATCCCGGCCGGGGTACCTGTTCTCAAAGACCTCAAGTTTTGCTTCCAGTATTTCGCGCTGGCCGCGCTTCAACTCATCCATGACTGCTCCCGTCGGATCGGGGCCATTGACCTTTCGGCCCCTCATTCACTGTATATTACTGAGAAATCATCGTTTTCCGCTATCTCGATGCTGACCACCCTGGCCTTGGCTGGAAGATTGTTCTTCATCCAGCCAAAGATGTAACGGGCGAGGTTCTCCGAGGTTGGATTGGTCTGATCGAACGGCGCCACCTCATTGATCATGCGATGGTCGAACTGATGCAGGCATTCGTCGAGGATGGTCTGCAGGACCATCAGATCCATCACCATGCCAAGCTGGTCCAGTTCCTCGCCGGCGACCGTGGCGGTGACCTTCCAGTTGTGGCCGTGGAGGCGCTCGCAGGCGCCGGGATAGTAGGCCAGACGATGGGCCGCGGAAAATCCTGATCTGACAACAAGCTGGTACATGCACTTCCTCCCGATAGGTATAAACAGCGCCGGCCTGGGCGGACGGCGCCTCTGCAGATATGTTTTTAAAAACGGCGCCGCCCTCCGGGCTGGAAGAAGTGCCGTGTCCGGCGGCGCCAGGGGCGGCTGCGCCTGCTACCCCTTCAACTCATCCGCGTGCTGCTGGATCTTGCGCACGGCCGCGGCGATATCCTGCATATCCTCTTCGGTGCCGAGCAGAACGCTCTGGGTGAACCAGATCGCCTCCTCGTAGCAGGCCTTTTCGCTCTCGGGGCAAAAGTTGCTCGCATAATCGACGGGCAGCTCGACCTTGCGGCCGCGCGGCCCGAAGGATTTGTTCATAAAGACCGGCTGCTTGTAAAGGGGGATCGAGTAGCCCGGGCTGGTGGGGATGCCCTCCTTGCGCATGGCATCGATGAAGAGCTGCTTCGACTTGCCGGCGAAGGCGCGCTTGTCATAGCGGAAAATATAGAGGTGGCAGGAGTGGCTGGTCACCTCCTCCTGCATCGGCAGCGGTGAGATCCCCTCGATGCAGCCGAGCAGCTCATTGAGGAGGTCCAGATTGGCCCGCCGGATCGCCTTGAGCTCCTCGTAGCGCCCGAACTGGGCGAGCAGGACCGCGGACTGGAACTCGGTGATGCGATAGTTGCCGCCGAAGTAGAAATGTTCATACCAGAGTCCGTCCTCGCTGCGCCCGCAGTTGTGGTGGGAGCGCGCGTATTTGGCGACGAGATCGTCGTTGGTGAGGATGATCCCGCCCTCGCCGCAGTTGATATTCTTGGAGGACTGGAAAGAGAAGCAGCCGGCGGCGCCGATAGCTCCGACTGGACGGCCTTTCCAGGCGGAACCCCAGGCCTGGGCGGCGTCCTCGATGACGACGAGATGGTGCCTGGCGGCAATCTTCATGATGGCATCCATGTCGGCCGGGCGTCCCGCGAAATGGACCGGCATGATGGCTTTGGTGCGCGGGGTGATGGCGGCCTCGATGAGCCGGACATCGATGTTGTAGGTGTCGCGGTCGATATCGACGAAGATGGGCACGGCGCCGGCCTCGACGGCAGCGCTGGCCGTAGCGATAAAGGTGTAGGCGGGAACGATGACCTCGTCACCGGCATCGACATCGGCGGCGGTGAGGGCGATGCGCAAGGCGGTGGTGCCGCTGTTGATGGCGATGCCATGTTTGGCGGCATGGGCCTCGGCGAACTGTTTCTCAAAACATTCGCTCTCCTTGCCGGCCAGCCTTCCCCATTTACCGCTCTTGATGACCCTGGTCAGCCCCTCGATTTCCTCGTCTCCCCAGACCGGCCAGACCGGAAAAGGCATCGTCCGCACCGGGGTTCCACCATTGATCGCCAACGACATTGTACGCCTCCTCTTTAAAACTGGTTTTGATGGTTCAACTGTTCGGAAAAATCACTGGCCTTGTCCGGGCGGCAGCAGACCGTCGAGCTGCAACCGCAGGGTCTCCGCTCCGGAGAAATGCAGGACGCGCATGCCCGCTTGCCGGGCCCCCGCGACGTTCTCCTCCAGATCATCGATAAAGAGCGCCTCTTCCGGTTCGACCGCCAGCTCACGCAGGGCAAAGGCGTAGATGGCGGGATCGGGCTTTAATAAACCGGCCCCAAAGGAGGTCACCGGCTTTTCAAAAAGGCTGAAAAAAGGATACCGTCCGACGATGTAGTTATAATGCAGCGGATCAGTGTTGCTGATAATGGAGAGGCGGAAACGGCCATGCAGCAAGCGGGCCAGCCCGGCGACATCCTCCTTGAGGGAAAAGATATCGGTATAGAGGCTTTCGAGCAGCGGCCGCTCAAGCGGCCGGTCGAGCTTGCGGCTGAGCCGCTCGAGAAACTCATCGCCATCGATCCCGCCGCTGTCGAAAAGCCGGGAATCGGAGCGCATGCTCGCCCGCAGGGCGATGACTTCGGCCGGGGTACGGCCCGTGTGCCGGGCCAGCCCCTCAATAAACCGCTCGAAATGGACGTTCACCAGCACGCCACCGAGGTCGAAAAAGATGACCCTGAGCGGTGCGCCAGCCTTGGCCTCTCCTCTCATATCACTTCGCCGCCCATGGACTCCTCATGCGGGCAGCAGCCCCTTGACCAGATCGACAGCACTGGCTGCATCCGCGGCGTAGCCGTCGGCGTGAATCTCTTCGGCGTACTGCGGGGTCACCGGGGCGCCGCCGATGACGACCTTGATCTGGTCGCGCACGTCTGCCGCCTCAAAAGCGGAGATGGCATCCTTCATGTTGAGCATTGTCGTCGTCAGCAGGGCCGAGAGGCCGACGACCTGGGGTTTGTGCTCCCGGATCGCCGCGACGAATTTGTCGGCTGCGACGTCGACGCCGAGGTCGATCACCTCAAAGCCCGCCCCCTCCATCATCATTGAAACCAGATTCTTGCCGATATCGTGCAGGTCCCCCTTGACCGTGCCGATGACAAAGCGGCCGATGGGCTTGACCCCGGTCTCGACCAGCTTGGGTCTGAGCACCTTGATGCCGGCCTTCATCGCGCGGGCGGCGACGAGCATTTCCGGGACATAAAATTCGTTGTTGCGGAATTTGACGCCGACGATATCCATGGCGGCGATCAGGCCCTTGTTGAGAATTTCTGAAGGCTCAATGCCCTCGCCAAGGGCGGTCAGGGTGAGTTCCTCCGCCCGGCTCGCATTGCCCGAGATGACACTTTCAGCCAGCATTTCCAGAACCGACATGTACTCCTCCGAGGATGATATTGTTCTCAAAATAACAGCCCGGCCGGGGTCTTGCACCCCGGCGATAAGGAACGATCGCGCCAGCAGTCCGGCCCCTTTTCCTGCCGGTTCAGGACCAGTAATCGCGCTTGAATTTTTCGAAATCAGGGATGATGACCCGATGACCGTCGCGCTCGATCAGCTTTTTGCTCTCAAAGACGGCCATAACCCGCGAGATGGTCTCACGGGCGGTCCCCGCCATGTTGGCAAGATCCTGCTGCACAGGCAGTTTGGCGATGATCATGCTGGCGCCGCGCGCATACCCGGTCTGCTCGGCGACATGGATAAGGGTCGAGCCCACCCGGCCGACGGCATCCTGCAGGGTCAGGTTCTCGATCATGGCGTCGGCCTTGCGGATGCGATCGGCGAGAACGCGCAGCATCTCCAGGCCGATGGAGGGAAAGCGCTCGAGCAGGTGGTGGAAATCGTTGCGGCGCAGGGTGAGCAGCTCGGACTCTTCCATGGCGATGACCGAGGCCGATCGGCCCTTGCCGTCGAGTATGGAGAGCTCGCCAAAGAAATCGCCCGCCTTGAGGATAGTGATGATCACTTCGCGCCCCTCGTCGCTCGCTCGGGTTATCTTGACTGTACCGCGCAAAATGATAAAGAGGGTCTGCCCAACCTCCTCCTCAACAAGGATGACCTGCTCCTTGTGGCAATCCTTGCGCAGACAGCGGTCCGCGACCTGTTCGACATCCGCATCGGACATCTTGGCGAACAGGGGCACCCGCTTCAGCAGCCGAATGACTCTTTCCTCCGCCATATGGACTCCTCCCGTCGTGTGATGGCGCAAATTCGGCGTAAAGCAGCCGTGTGATAATTAAAAGGGGCCGATGCAAGCCAACCGGCTCAGCTCCGTGCGGCCGACAGGGGCCCAAGCTGCACCCCCCGGCGTGCTCCCGCCCGCTCATAGACCGCATAGAGACGGTTGAGCATGGCGGCTCGATTGAATCTGGCCGCCACTGTTTCGAGGCCGCCGCGGCCGAGACGGAGACGCAGCTCTTCATCGACGATCAGCCGTTCGACCTGGCGGGTCAGATCCCCGGGTTCAGCGGGGTTGAAAAGCAGGCCGTTGCGTTCCTCCTCGACGATGTCGAGGACGCCATCGCAGCGCGTCGATACCACCGGACGGCCTACCGCCATGGCCTCGATCAGCACCAGTCCGAAGGCCTCAGCCCGCGAAGGGAAGGCGAAAATATCCATGGCCGACAGCACTTCCGGAATGTCGCTGCGGAAGCCGGCCATGATGACGCGCCCCTCAAGCCCGAGGCTGCGCAGACGGTCATGGATCGGCCGGGCGCGTTCCTCTTCTCCACGGGTCGGCTCGCCGACGATCACAAATCGGGCCCTTGGATGGCGGGCGCCGACCGCAGCAGCCATATCGAGGAATTCGAGGTGCCCCTTGCCGGGCTGGAGACGACCTATGGAGCCGATTAAAAGCTCCTCCTCCCCCACTCCCCATTCAGCCCGGATACGCGCGCGCGCCTCAGGACGGAATGCAAAGGTGCGGGTGTCCACCCCGTGATGGACAACGCAGACCCGCTCCCGGTTGAGCGGATGGGTGGCGAGGAGATTCTCCTCGATGACCCGCGAGATCGCCACCACCTGGTCGACTGCGGCGTAGATCCAGCGGTGGATGGGATCGCGTTTGGGCTTGCCCGTGCCGATGTGCTTGATGAAGACCAGCGGCCACCGGCGCCCCAGATGGACGGCCGGGGCGATGTTCCAGAGATCCCGGGCGTAATGGGCGTGCAGCAGCTCCACCTCCTGCTCCCTGAATTGATGAAAGAGGCGGAGCGACGCGGCCAGATCCAGATAGCCGGCCGGGGCGAAGGGTATGACGGGCAGTCCCAGACGCTGCGCCTCATTCGCGAGGGGTGAGCCCGGAGCACACCAGATCTCGACCCTGTGCCCCTCCTCCGCAAGCCAGCGGGAGAGCACGGCGACGTGCATCTCCAGCCCACCCCAGGAGCGCGAGGAGCAGATCTGTGCGAGATGCAGGGTGCGACCGGTCATCAATCCCGCTCCCTCAGCCCCTGTAGAGCTGATGGCGGGCGATGTAGCGTTCGACGGCGGGCGGCACAAGATAACGGATCGACCTCCCCTCCAGCAGGCGTTTGCGGATGTCGGTCGACGAAAGATGCATGAGCGGGGTGTCGACGATGATCAGGTCCCGGATGAACCCCGGCACCCGGCCTACATAGGAGATGCCGGGGCGGTCGGCTACGACGATCCGGCAGAGCCGGTTGATCTCTTCAGGCGCCCGCCACGAGAGCAGATCAGCGAGATTATCTCCGCCGATGACGAGAAAGAGCCCGGAGCGGTCGAGCCCGTGCTTTTTTTTCAGCTCGGTCAGGGTCTCGACGGTATAGGACCTGCCGCCGCGCCGCAACTCAAGATCACTGGCGCGGAAGCGGGGATTGCCGGCAGCAGCAAGACGGACCATGGCGAGGCGATGCTCCCCGGCGACCATCTGGTCGTCCGGCTTTAAAGCGGGCACAGAACAGGGCATGAAGAGCAGGCGATCGACATCAAGGGCATCGGCGGCCCTCTCGGCGATGATCAGATGGGCGAGATGGACCGGATTGAATGAACCCCCGAAAAGGGCCAGCTTTTTCACCTCCCGCTTCAAATCAGGGCTTCCCCCCGGCGGCGCCTGCGGCCGGAGCGGCCTGCTCCAGCTGGGTGATGCGCTGCCGCGCCTTGCCCGCCAGCTCGTGGTTCGGAAACTTGTCGGCCATCTTCCGGAAGGCCTCGAGGGCCTCAACGGGCTTGCGCATGTGCCGGTAGCATTCGCCGAGATAGTACTGGGCCATCGGGCTGAATTTGGAGTCATAATGCTCGTCGAGAACCACGTTGTAATAAACGGCGGCCGCATCATAGTAGCCCAGTTTGTAGTACTGCTCGGCCGAGGAATAGACCTTGAGCGCCAGCTTTTCCCGGCACTCGGTGAGCTTTTCCTGGACCTGCTTGACCAGGTCGCTGCGGTGGAACTCTTCGAGAAATTCCTGGAATTCGCGGATAGCCTTGTGGGTATAGTCCTGGTCGAGGGAGTACTTGGGCGAGAGTTTAAAATAACTCATACCCAGCTTGAACTTGGCGTCATCCACCCATTCGGAGTTGGGATAGACCTTGAGCAAGCGCTCGTATTCGCTGGCGGCGAGGATATACTCCTTCATGCCGTAATGGCATTCGCCGAGATAGAACTGGGCCTTGTCGGCGACAGTGCTGCCGCTGTAGCTCAGGGTGATCACCCTGAACTGGTTTTTGGCATCCAGATAGTCCCTCTTTTCATAGAGTTCCATGGCGGCGGCCATGCGCTCTTCGAGGGTCATGTTGGCGCGCATTTTGGTCCCGCCGCAGCCGCTGGCCGCAGCGAGTATGACTCCGAGAATAAAAACAACAAAAAGCCGGGCAAAGGGTTTCATACGGTTCCTGTAGTTCAGTTGCTGCGAAAAGAGTAAAAAAGGTAAATAATCCCGCCGGTGATCAGGGCCATGACGACGGGTTCGGCCATCCTCTTGAGCCGGGAAGGCTGCGGCCTCTTGCCGATGGTGAAAGGGAGGGCTGGATCTTCGACCGCTGCGATCTGGCTGCGCGCGAGGGTGTCGCTGACGCTTCCGATCAGTTCCCGGCTGAAGATGAGTTCTCCTCTCTCATCCAGATATTTGAGGTGGAGGCGGCTGGAGACGGTGCGGAGGATCCTGCGGCCGCTTCTGGCCTCCTCGTAACGGACATTCAGATCCATCGGGACATAATGAAGCAAGGGCCTCTCCGCAGCGGTGGCATCGACGCGGCGAAGCCGGAGAGCCCGTTTCCCACCCAGCTTCTCGAATACGACACTCTCAAAGAGCCAATCCCAGCCCGCCTGCGGAACAGACGAGCCGTAGCAGAGCAGGGATGAATCGGCGAGCGCAAGCTGGGGTTCGACCCCGGCGAGCTGCTGCTCCATCGTGCGCCTGAACAGCTCCAGATTGGTGGGCGGCTCCTGCGCCCGGGCCTGAGCGACCGTCAGCAACAGGAACAGAAGCGGCATACAATGTATAACTCTTTTTAACGTAAGGTGTTCCCTATAAAGAGACCAAACAGGTCAGAAAATGGGAATAGCCCCACTCCTCCCCGGAGGGATCGCATTGCACCCCATACTGCAGGGCCAATGCGAGGGGAAATCCGGACGCTTCATCATCCGTAATCCCGCCTCCTCGCTCAGGGGTGGTAATCCCCACTCCCCCGCAGAAGACGGGACGCTGCCGGGGCTGCTGCTCGAAACAGCCCGCGCGCAGGAGCAACCAGGGCACCGCCTGCCATTCGCCCCCGAGGTGCAGCTCCCGCTTGGCCGGTTTTTCCTCTTCTGATACATTACGCACATCGAGCGAAAGAAGCAAGCCATTTCGCGGCGAATAGGCCAGCCCCACATTCATCGACTCATCGATGGTGCGGTTGAGTCCCTGAAAGGCATCAGCCATCTCATCAGGCACATCGATATACATCACCCCGATGTGAAAACGCGGCGCTGGCCGGATGAGCAGGCCGTAGCTGCCGCCATAGCCCCGCGCCCGCGGCAGGGCGCCCTCCCGATTGACCAGATAGCCCGCCAC
>JAKPUX010000151.1 GCA_029554865.1 bacterium
GGCCGCCTTGTCCGTGCTCAGCGCAATCACTTTCTTTACCCCTTGATCGATGGCCACATTGATAACATTCTGCGCCCCGAGAATATTGGTCTTTACCGCTTCAAAGGGATTGTATTCCGCCGCGGGGACCTGCTTCAGGGCAGCGGCGTGAATCACATAATCCACATTGCGAAAGGCCCGATTCATTCTTTCTTTGTCCCGCACATCGCCAATGAAATAACGGATACAATTATATTTTGAATCTGGAAAGTCCTGGGCCATCTCGAACTGCTTGAGTTCATCCCGGCTGTAAATGATGAGGCGCCTTGGCTTGTAGCGCTTGAGAATGATTTCAGTGCATTTTTTACCGAATGAACCGGTACCGCCAGTAATTAAAACATTTTTATCATTGAACATGATTGTTGTCCTTTATGCTATATCGCCCGCTTTATCAAGTTTATCAGATAATTGCCGTAGCCGTTGGCCGCCATCGGTTGCGCCAGCTTCAGGACCTGATCGGCGTCGATGTATCCCATCCGGTAAGCGATTTCCTCGACGCACGCCACCTTGAGCCCCTGGCGGTTCTCGATGGTCTCGATGAAGGCAGAGGCCTGGTTCAGGGAGTCGTGGGTGCCCGTATCCAGCCAGGCGACGCCGCGGCCCAGAGTAACGACATTTAAAGCCTTTTCTTCCATGTAGAGACGATTGAGATCGGTTATCTCCAGTTCACCACGGGCGGAGGGCTTCAGGTTGGCGGCTAAGCCTGATACCCGGCTATCGTAGAAATAGAGGCCCGTTACAGCCCAGTTGGACTTTGGATTCTTGGGCTTTTCCTCGATGGTCTCGGCGCGGCCGTCGCGATCAAAGCTCACTACACCATAGCGCTCCGGGTCTTTTACCCAGTAGGCGAAGACGGTGGCACCGGCGGTGCGGGCGGAAGCGTCTCGGAGGAGCGGGACGAGGCCATGGCCGTAGAAGATGTTGTCGCCCAGGATCAGGCAGGAAGGTTTCCCCTGGATGAAATCCCGGCCGATGATGAAGGCCTGGGCCAGCCCCCCGGGATGGGGCTGCTCGGCGTAGAAAAGGCTGAGGCCCCAGTCCGAACCGTCGCCGAGCAGCTTCCGGTAGGCGGGCAGGTCATCCGGTGTGGAGATGATGAGGATCTCCCGGATGCCCGCCAGCATCAGGATGGAAAGGGGGTAATAGATCATCGGCTTGTCGTAAACCGGCAGCAGTTGCTTGCTGATGACCTTCGTAATTGGGTACAGGCGCGTACCCGCGCCGCCGGCAAGGATGATCCCTTTATAGCTTTCGTTCATATTTCACCTATTTCCACACATCTTCTTGTAGTATTCCCGATAGCTGCCATCGGTGACGGTGGCGACGGTGGAGATCCAGACATTATGTCCCATATACCATTCTACCAGGCGAGAGCACTACCCAATTTACGATGTTTTCTTTAAAAAGAATGGAACTAATCAACTCCATCGTCATCTGATCCAAAAGGTATGCCGGAGCTCCGGCATAGGTAAAGTATCTGATATTATTCAGCAATTGACGACTCACGAAAAGTTTTGCCTCGGTCTTTCCGCCCCGGCCAGGAGCCCGCCGATGGTTTCCTGAAGGTCCTCCAGGGCCTC
This sequence comes from bacterium, assembly GCA_029554865.1. Classification (GTDB taxonomy): domain Bacteria; phylum Zhuqueibacterota; class Zhuqueibacteria; order Residuimicrobiales; family Residuimicrobiaceae; genus JAKPUX01. The sequence goes on from JAKPUX010000151.1 coordinate 1,620, forward strand.
GGTGAGGGCGGTCTTTTCCTCTTCCGTCCAGGGGGCGGGGTCGATGGCGGCGAGTTTGGCGTTGGCCTTGGTCACCCAGTCGATGAGTTCCTCCGGGGTGGCGGGGGCTTTCTCTTTGCGGGTGGCGCCGGCGGCGGCCTTGGCCTTTTTTTCCTTGTACTTGGTCCAGGCGGTCTGCATGCCCCGGACCTGTTTCTTCCGGGCGATCTCGATGAGGGCGCTCTTGGAAACCTTGCGGTCGCCCCGGCATTCGTCCCGGATCTCGGCGGGGAGGCGGTTGATGAGGAGGATGTCCGAGAGGGTGGTCCGGGCGCGGCCGATGACGCCGCTCAACTGCTCGTCGGTGTATTGCTGGTCGTCCTTGAGGCGCTGGAGGGCCTCGGCCTCTTCCACGGCGGTGAGGTCCTGACGGAGGAGGTTCTCCACCAGGGCGATCTCGCTGTCGTTGCCGTCCACGAGGAGAGCGGGGACGCTGGTGAGGCCGGCCTGGCGGGCTGCGGCGACGCGGCGTTCCCCGGCCACGACGTAGAGATGGTTGTCGGCGCCCTGGCGGAAGAGGACGGGCTCCAGGATGCCGTGGCGGGCAATGGAGGCGGTGAGCTCCTCCAGGGCCTGGGAATCCAGGGTCTTCCGGGGCTGGGCCGGATCGGCCAGGAGGTCGGTTAGAGGAAGATCATACAGAACGCCTTTCTCATACTGTTTGGGGGAGCTTTGTGCATCGGCCATGATGTATCGTACATCCTTTCTCATGGGGGAGCCTTTTTTATGGGGTCAGGTCTTTAAAATTAGCGTTTTTCGGGGGCGATCAAAACGCCGGCAGCTCCAGGGCGAGGAAGTTGCGGTTGGCCAGGAGTTGCCAGGTCTCGCGCTGGTGGGCCTTGACGGCCTCCTGAAACCGGTACCAGGGAGTCTGGCGGTAGGCGTCCCCAGCGCGGTCGCGCCAGGTGAAGACATCCGGCCAGAGGTCCAGGCAGCTCAGGATGAAATCCGAGCGGTCGCGGAGGCCGTGGATCTCTTCGTTGACGGCCTCGTCCATCCAGCGATCAGGATCGTAGGGCGGGATGTCGCGGCCGCCGTAGGGGGCCTGGGCGGCGAGGGCGCGATACCGGGTGAGGCGCTCCTCCCGGGTACGGCGGGCGACTTCCGCCGGATCCAGGACGCCCGGGCGGAGGGCGTCGAAGGAGGGGGCGGGGGCGGCCGCTGGCGCGTCAGTAGCGGAGGCGGCGAGGGCCGTTGGGTCAGGCGCGGAGGAGGGGGCGCTGGCACGGTCACCGCCGCAGTCGCCGTCGAAGCACCGCCCCAGGTCGTCCCGGAGGGAGGCGGCGCGCTTCTCCAGCTCCGCCGCGGGAAGGGCCGGATCCCAGTGGCGGGCCAGCTTCCGGTAGAGGGCATCCGCGGCGGCGAGAAACCGCTCCCGGTTGTCGATGGGCCCGTGGATAAGCCGGGGGTCTTCCCACCGCCGGGTGGCCTCGTCGGGGGCGAAGAAGGCGTCCGCATGGCCCACGTTAAGCATGATGTCGGTGGCGACGTCTTCCTTCAGGAAGGCGTTGAACGGATTGGTGTAGCCCACGAAGTTCTGGTGCGCCCAGGTGTCCGCGAAGGCGTGGGCGGCGATCCCGATGCGGTAGAGGTTCCCCGTGGCCAGGGCGGCCGCCAGGA
>JAKPUX010000168.1 GCA_029554865.1 bacterium
TCCGGCACGGTGCAAAAGACCTCCGGCGTCAACACCACCCTCGGCTTCGCCATCTTTTATATGGTGATCAACATCGGCTCGATGTTCGGCCGCACGGTCTCCTACTTTGTGCGTACTCATTACGGCATCCCGGCTATCTTCAGTTATGTCGCCACCCTTTTCGCTTTCATCGGACTGCTGGTCGTACTTTTTGTCTACCGCGAGCCCCAGTACCAGCAGCCGCTCACGGAGGGGACCCTGCAAAAGCCGAAGACCATCGGCCAGGCCCTCAAAGGGATGTTCATGGTGCTCGGCAATATCCGCTTCGTCTTTTTTCTGGTTGTAATCAGCTTTTTCTGGTTCATCTATGTGCAAATCTACAACCTCATCCCCCTCTACCTGCGCTTTGTGGACAAGGATGCCCCGGTCGAACTCTACACCCTGATGAATCCGGTGATGATCGTCTGTTTTCAGCTCCTGATCACCCGCTTTTCGAAATCGTGGTCGCCCCTCAAGTCGATCATGGCCGGCGTTGGTGTCACGGTGGTTGGCATGCTGCTCAACATTATTCCCAGCCTGGCCAACGGCGGTGCCCTGCACTCTATTTCCATCGGCGCCTTTGCCATGCCCCTGGCCGGCATCTTCATTCTGGGTTCCATCGCCTCGATGGCGATCGGCGAGATGTTCGCCTCGCCGCGCATCTATCAATACATCGGGGCTATCGCTCCGAAGGGGCAGGAGGGACTCTATCTCGGCTATGCCAATCTGCCGATGGCCCTGGGCACTATCGTCGGCGCCCCTCTCGGCGGTATAATGTTCGAAACCCTGATCAAGAATCCCGCTGCACAGGGGCTGCCCACACGCGCCCCCGTCATGTGGATCCTGGTTGCCTCCATGGGGGTGCTCTCGATGGCAGGGCTCTGGCTCTATGATCGTTATCTTGTTAAAAAATAGCAAATGAGGAGAATCATGAAAAAAAGCGCAATCCTGTGTCTCTGCCTGGCCGCCTTCCTGCCGGCCCTGCTTGGCGCGGCTGAAGCCCCGGTCCTCATGCCGGTGCCGGAAAAAATGACCCTGGCTGAGGGCCAGTATCGTCTCGATGCTTCTTTCACCCTGGCGATAGAGGGTCAGGCCGATCCGCGCCTTTACAGCGGCGTGACGCGCATGCTGCGCCGCCTCAGCGGCCGCACTGCGCTCTTTATGCCCCAGGATGTCATCACCCCGCAGACACGCGCTGAAAATCCGGGTCTGGTCATCACCTGCCAGCGCCCTGGCAAGGTCGCCCTCGGCGAGGATGAGTCCTACGAGCTGACAGTCACACCGGCGAGGATTGAACTGCACTGTGTCACCGATCTCGGCGGTCTGCATGGCCTCGAGACCCTGCTCCAGCTGCTTCAGGCGGATGAAAAGGGCTTTTTCTTCCCCGCGCTCTCCATCCAGGACAAGCCGCGCTTTCCCTGGCGCGGCCTGATGATCGACGTCTGCCGTCACTGGCTGCCGATGGAGGTGGTCAAACGCAACCTCGACGGCATGGCGGCCGTCAAGATGAATGTCCTCCATCTCCACCTCTCCGAGGACCAGGGATTCCGCATCGAGAGCAAGCTCTACCCCAAACTTCACCAACTCGGCTCCGACGGCTTTTATTACACCCAGGCCGAGATCAAGACGATCATCGCCTATGCCGACGAACGCGGCATTCGCGTCTATCCTGAATTCGACATACCCGGTCACACCACCGCCTGGTTTATCGGCCATCCCGAGTTGGCCAGCGCCCCCGGCCCCTACTCCATCGAGCGGCGGTGGGGAGTTTTCGATCCAACTATGGATCCGACCAAAGAGAGCACCTACAAGCTGCTCGACCGCTTCATCGGTGAGATGGCCGCCCTCTTTCCCGATCCATTTTTCCACATCGGTGGGGACGAGAACAACGGCAAACAGTGGAACGCCAATCCTGCGATCCAGGCCTTTATGAAAAAGAACAACATCAAGGATAACCACTCCCTGCAAGCCTATTTCAACTCGCGTCTGCTTAAAATTATAACCAAACACGGCAAGCGGATGGTCGGCTGGGATGAAATTCTCCACCCGCAGATGCCGAAAAATATCGTCATCCAGTCCTGGCGCGGACCCCAGTTTATGGTCCGTTCAGCCCGCCAGGGTTACCAGGGCATCCTCTCCAACGGCTATTACATCGACCTCGTTCAGCCTGCATCCTTCCACTATCTCAACGATCCGGTGCCCGCTGATTCCGCGCTCACTCCGGCCGAGAGCGCGCTGATTCTGGGCGGCGAGGCCACCAGCTGGGCGGAGCTGGTCACCCCCGAAACCGTCGATTCGCGCATCTGGCCGCGTACAGCCGTGATCGCCGAACGCCTCTGGTCGCCTGCTTCTGTGCGGGATTTGGACGATATGTACAGGCGCATGGAGGTGATCAGCCGTCAGCTCGAGGAGCTCAACCTCACCCATATCAGGAATTATGAAATGATGCTGCGCCGTCTGGCCAACCAGCAGGAGACCAGCGCCCTGCGCGTATTCACCGATGTCGTCGAGCCGCTTAAACTCTACAAGCGCCACAGCCAGGGGGTGACCTACTACTCCTATTCGCCCTACACCCGTGTCGTCGATGCGGCGCGCCCCGAATCGATGACCGCGCGCTCATTCGCGCGCAAGGTCGAGGCTTTCCTCACGGCGCCGTCCGGGCCGGAGGGCGGCGAGATCCTTAACCAGCTCGCCCTCTGGCAGGAAAATCACGCGCGCCTGATCCAGACCATTGCCAAGGCCCCGGCTATCCGTGAGATGGAGAGCCTTTCCCGGGATCTGGCTGATCTGGCCGCGGCCGGGCTGCAGGCCGCCGAAGCCATTCAGGAGGGGAGGAAACTTGGCGGGGAATGGGGAGCGGTTCAGAAGGAAGCGATCGAAAGGGCGAAAAAGCCGCGCGGCCAGACCGAGTTGATGGTGGTCGAGCCCATCGCCCGGCTGATCCAGGCCGCCCAGTAAAATGTCTGTCTCATCGCTCAAGGAGTGACTATGGCCATCGATTTTTCCCGTCTCGAAAAAATCAACGAGGGCAAGACCAAGGTCATCTATGCCCATCCCGAGGACCCCAAATGCGTCTACATGCTCTTCAAGGATGATATCACCGCCGGCGACGGCGTCAAACATGACATCATCGCGGGCAAGGCCCTGACCGAC
>JAKPUX010000169.1 GCA_029554865.1 bacterium
GGCAGCGTTGTCAAACCCTGCATTTCCGGCACCGTGCAAAAGACCTCCGGGATGAACACCACCCTTGGTTTCGCTATTTTTTACATGGTGATCAATATTGGCTCGATGTTCGGCCGCACCGTCTCCTACTTTGTACGCACCCATTACGGCATTCCGGCCATATTCAGCTATGTCGCCACCCTCTTCGCCTTCATCGGACTGCTCGTGGTCCTGTTCGTCTACCGCGAGCCCCAGTACCAGCAGCCGCTTACGGAGGGAGCCCTGCAAAAGCCGAAGACTATCGGTCAGGCCCTCAGAGGGATGTTTACGGTGCTGGGCAACCTGCGCTTCGTTTTCTTTCTGGTCGTGATCAGCCTTTTCTGGTTCATCTATGTGCAGATCTACAACCTTATCCCCCTCTACCTGCGCTTTGTGGACAAGGAGGCTCCGGTTGAGCTCTACACCCTGATGAATCCGGTGATGATCGTCTGCTTTCAGCTCCTGATCACCCGTTTTTCGAAATCGTGGTCGCCCCTCAAATCGATCATGGCCGGTGTTGGCGTTACGGTGGTCGGCATGCTGCTCAACATTATTCCCGGGGTAGTCAACGGCGGCGCGCTGCAGTCCATTTCCATCGGCGCCTTTGTTATGCCCCTGGCCGGCATCTTCATCCTGGTCTCCATCGCCTCGATGGCGATCGGCGAGATGTTCGCCTCGCCGCGCATCTATCAGTACATCGGGGCCATCGCCCCCAAGGGACAGGAGGGGCTCTATCTCGGCTATGCCAATCTGCCGATGGCCCTGGGCACCATCGTCGGCGCTCCCCTCGGCGGCATCATGTTCGAATCCCTGATCAAGAACCCCGCCGCCCAGGGACTGCCCACCCGTGCGCCCCTGATGTGGACCCTGGTCGCCTCCATGGGGGTGGTTTCGATGGCAGGGCTTTGGCTCTATGACCGTTATCTTGTTAAAAAATAGCAAATGAGGAGAATCATGAGAAAGAGCGCGATCCTGTATCTCTGCCTGGCCGTTTTCCTGCCGTCTCTGCTCGCTGCAGCAGAGCCCCTTGCCCTCATGCCGGTGCCGGAGAAAATGACCATGGCCGAGGGGCAATACCGCTTCGACGCCTCCTTCACTCTGGCTGTGGAAGGCCAGGCCCACCCGCGCCTCTACAGTGGGGCCACCCGCATGCTGCGCCGTCTCAGCGGCCGCACCGGGCTCTTCATGACCCAGGATGTCATCACCCCGCAGACGCGCGTCGAAAAGCCGGGTTTGATCATCCGCTGCCAGCGTCCCGGAAAGGTCGCGCTCGGCGAAGACGAATCCTATGAACTGGCGATCAGCCCGGCCGGAGTCGAACTGCGCTGTGTCACCGATCTCGGCGGCCTGCACGGCCTCGAGACCCTGCTCCAGCTCCTGCAGGCGGATGAAAAGGGCTTTTTCTTTCCCGCACTCTCCATCCAGGACAAGCCGCGCTTCCCCTGGCGCGGCCTTATGATCGACGTCTGCCGTCACTGGCTGCCGATGGAGGTGGTCAAACGCAACCTCGACGGCATGGCGGCCGTCAAGATGAACGTCCTCCATCTCCACCTCTCCGAAGACCAGGGATTCCGCATCGAGAGCAAGCTCTACCCCAAACTTCACCAACTCGGCTCCGATGGCTTTTATTACACCCAGGCCGAGATCAAGACGATCATCGCCTATGCCGACGAACGCGGCATTCGCGTCTATCCTGAATTCGACATGCCCGGCCACACCACCGCCTGGTTTATCGGCCATCCCGAGTTGGCCAGCGCCCCCGGCCCATACACCATCGAACGGACCTGGGGGGTTATGGATCCCACCATGGATCCGACCAAAGAGAGTACTTACCGGCTGCTGGACAGATTTCTTGGCGAGATGGCTGCCCTCTTTCCCGATCCCTATCTCCACATTGGCGGGGACGAGAACAGCGGCAAGCAGTGGGATGCCAATCCGGCCATCCAGGCCTTTATGAAAAAGAACAACATCAGGGACAACCACTCCCTGCAAGCCTATTTCAACTCGCGTCTGCTCAAAATTGTAACCAAACATGGCAAGCGGATGGTCGGCTGGGATGAGATTCTCCATCCGTCCATGCCGAAAAACATCGTCATTCATTCATGGAGGGGACCCGATTCACTGGTTCAGGCTGCCCGGAGGGGCTACCAGGGCATTCTCTCCAACGGCTATTACATCGACCTCATCCAGCCCGCTTCCTATCATTATCTCATCGATCCGGTTCGACCTGATGCGCAGCTGACGCCGGAAGAACAGGCGAGAATCCTCGGCGGCGAAGCCACCTCCTGGGCTGAACTGGTCACCCCCGAAACCGTCGATTCGCGCATCTGGCCGCGCACCGCCGTGATCGCCGAACGCCTCTGGTCGCCTGCTTCTGTGCGGGATTTGGACGATATGTACACGCGGATGGAGGTGATCAGCCGTCAGCTCGAAGAGCTCAATCTCACCCATATCAGGAATTATGAAATGATGTTGCGCCGTCTGGCCAACCAGCAGGAGACAGCGCCGCTGCGCGTCTTCACCGATGTCGTCGAACCGCTTAAAATCTACAAGCGTCACAGCCAGGGGGTGACCTACTACTCCTACTCGCCCTACACCCGCGTCGTCGATGCAGCGCGCCCGGAATCGATGACCGCACGCTCCTTCGCGCGCAAGGTCGAGGCTTTCCTCAAGGCGCCGTCCGGGCCGGAAGGCGGCGAGATCCTCAACCAGCTCGCCCTCTGGCAGGAAAATCACGCGCGCCTGCTCCAGACCATGGCCAAGGCCCCGGCCATCCGTGAGATGGAGAGCCTTTCCCGGGACCTGGCTGATCTGGCCGCGGCCGGACTGCAGGCTGGCGAGGCCATTCAGGAGGGGAGGAAACTCGGCGGGGAATGGGGCGCGGTCCAGAAGGAGCTGATCGAAAGGGCGAAAAAGCCGCGCGGCCAGACCGAGTTGATGGTGGTCGAGCCCATCGCCCGGCTGATCCAGGCCGCCCAGTAAAATATCTGTCTCATCGCTCAAGGAGTGACTATGGCCATCGATTTTTCCCGTCTTGAAAAAATCAACGAGGGCAAGACCAAGGTCATCTATGCCCATCCCGAGGACCCCAAATGCGTCTACATGCTCTTCAAGGATGATATCACCGCCGGCGACGGCGTCAAACATGACATCATCGCGGGCAAGGCCCTGACCGAC
>JAKPUX010000190.1 GCA_029554865.1 bacterium
TTCCGTCACCCTGGTCATCCACAAGTAATCGGCATCTGTGCAGCATCCAACCATAGAACAGCTAAAAGGGAGGTGGCTATGAGGTTATGTCGTTGGCTTTTCTGTGCTGCCGTGCTTTTGTCCTGCACGCCGCTTTATTCCCAGGTGCTCGATGAGAGTCAGGCCCAGCCCGCCGTCCGTCAACAGCTCACCAAACTGCGGGCAGAGATCACCAAACAGAAACTCTCCTTTCAGGTCGGCTACAATACCGCGATGACCCGGACGATCGATCAGCTCTGCGGGAGCAAACCGCCGAAGAACTGGTACAACACTGCCAAGATGAAAAATCTGACCAAACTCGCACCGGCCACTCTCAAGTCGAGCCTCGCCCTGCCGGCCAGATGGGACTGGCGCGAGCATAACGGGGTTACGGCGGTGCGCGACCAGGGGAACTGCGGCAGCTGCTGGGCCTTCGGGACTATCGGCAGCTTCGAGTCCTTTTTGCTCGTCAAGCAGAGCATCAGCAGCGATCTTTCGGAGCAGCATCTGGTCTCCTGTAATGGAGAGGGCTATGGCTGTGGAGGAGGGTGGTGGGTCTTTGACATGCTGATCAATCCGGGCGCCGTCCAGGAATCCCTTTTTCCCTATGCCGCCTCCGATCTCCCCTGCCCTTCCGGGTTGACCTATGCCTATCAGGCCAGCGGCTGGGCCTATGTGGACGGTGAGAATCAGGTCGCCAACACCCAGAAAATCAAGGAGGCGATCTATCAGCTCGGACCGGTCGCCGCCGCCGTCTATGTGGGGAGCTATTTCCAGGCCTATACCGGGGGCGTTTTTGACAAGGAGGAGGCGGAATCGGGCGGATTCCTCTGCTGCGCCTCTTCCCACAATGTCAACCACGCCATCCTGCTGGTGGGCTGGGATGACGCCGACGGGGTCTGGATCCTGCGCAACAGCTGGGGCACGGGCTGGGGTGAGGGCGGCTACATGCGGATCAAGTACGGCGTCAACAAGGTGGGGTTCGCAGCGGCCAGCGTCTATTGAGCGCCGGCCTGTCCGGGGCGGCAGCCCTGTGCAGGCCTGGCAGAAGGACGTGCACTGGCTTCTGGCCAGGGCAGCGCCACAGTGAAGACTCGGGCGTTTTTGCAAAACAGGCGTGCAATGGGCACCGGCGCCTGGTCGTGCCTGTGCGCTCCTGCAGAAAAGCAATGGAATGGGCTCTGATGAGCCCATTCTTTTTTGTACCGTACTGCTAATGCAGATCCCGAACCCGCACCTCGATCTTTTTCTCTCCCTTGAGGAGATCGATGAGCTTACCGGTGTCCGTGTCTCCATAGTGGTAGGGATAGAGGATGCGCGGCTGAAAGGCCCTGGCCGCATCCGCCACCATCTCGGGGGTCATGGTGTAGGGGAGGTTCATCGGGAGAAAGGCGACGTCGATCCCCTTGAGGGCCTTCATTTCGGGCGTATTCTCGGTGTCGCCCGCTATATAGACGCTCATCCCGCCGAAGCGGATGATGTAGCCGTTGCCCTCGCCCCTGGGATGGAAGGGCTGCTTGCTGGCGCGCATGTGGATGAGGTTGTAGGCTGGCACCGCCTCGACGGCCACCTCGCCGATCTGGATTTTGTCGCCATTGGCGAGCAGAGTCGCCTCAGGAAGCTTGGTCCTGCAGACCGGCGCGGCGACGATGCGGGTGGAGTCCTGGCGGATCAGGGCGATGGCTTCCGGATCGAGGTGGTCGGAGTGGGCGTGGGTGACCAGGATCAGATCCGCCCTGGGCAGTGCGCTGTAATCGCTGTACTCCGAGACCGGATCGACATGGACGACGGTTTTGCCGAACTGCAGCATCAGGGTGCCGTGCCCGAGGAAGGTGAGGACGATATCGCCCTTGGTGGTGGAGAGGGTATCACTCTTGAACATGGTTGTGCTCCATGCTGGAGTTAATAGGAGGATAATAGACAGGGTAATGATATATTTTTTCATAGGCTCCTCGCTCTGTTGGGTGTCAGAGGGCGCGAGCTGCGCCCGGGGCTTCCCTCTTAAATCTAGGGCTCCCGGCGGCAAAAATCAACCCTAAAGTTGGCGAAAGCCGGAGGCAGGGAGGGATTGCGCCTTCAGCGGCAGCGGGTGAGGCGGAGCTGGGCGGCGATGGTGCGGCCGCGGCGGAGGCGGCAGATATAGGTGCCGGTGGCTACCGGCCGGCCGGCGGCGTCGCAGCCGTCCCAGAAGAGCTGTGCCCGGCCGCCGCGCGCAGCCGGAGGGGAAGGCCACGAGCGCACGAGGCGGCCGAGCAGGTCGAGGATTTCGACGGTTCCTTCCTCGCTGCGGGCGCCCCAGGCGAGCATGATGCCGGGATTGAAGGGGTTGGGCCAGGCCCAGAGGAGTTCCTCTGTTTTCGGCAGGCGTCGGCTGCTCTGGCCGACCGGGAGGGTGTGGTCGTAGACGCTGTTGGGCGCGCCGGGGGTGCCGGAGAGGGGATGGCCGGCGGCATCGAGTCCATTGCGTGTCAGGGTGTCATTGTCGGCCCAGCTCTCCGGGAGCATGCCGCTGAGGAGGGGGTGCCTCCGTTCCATACTGCGCTTGGGATTGTTGGTGCCGGCGAACCAGCCGCTCGAGTCGCAGCGCACCTGGTCGACGAGCAGGGAGTCGCTGCTGCGCAGGATGAGCCATTCGCCGCTGTTCTTGAGGTCGCCGGTGAAGAGCTGCTCCGCCGGCCGGTCCGAGATGGTCTGGTCGTCGGTGCGCTCCAGCACATAATAGCCCTGCGCCGGGATGACGCCGGTGAGTCGGATGGCCGGGATTCCGTCGGCGGCCTTGAGCGACCAACCCTGCAGATCGATAGCATGCGGCGTGGGATTGTAGAGCTCGATCCATTCGTCGCTGGTGCTGGCTATGGTCCCCATCCAGCCGATCTCGTTGATGACGACGTTTTGCCCCGCGGCCGGCAAAGGCAGGAGGAGCAGAAATATTGTCCAGCAGCTTTTCATACTTTAATCTCATCATTTCTGAGCAAAAAGTCAAGGGACGAAATCGCCACTGCCGGGGGGAGGTCGGGCAAAGCCTCCTTTAAAAAACTGTGGCTTTTTTGCTGATTTTCCCCTAACTTGTAGACAATTCACAAATAAATTCCTGCGAGTGAGATGAGCTATCCCATCCGGCCCAAAAAGAGCCTGGGCCAGAATTTTCTGGTCGATGGCAACGTGCTGCATAACATCGCCGAGGCCCTCGATCTCGCACCCGGGGATACGGTGCTGGAGATCGGTCCGGGCACAGGAGTGCTGACCGAGTTGCTGCAGCCGCGCGTGGCCCGGCTGATCGCGGTCGAGATCGACCGTAATCTGGCCGCCCTGCTCAGGAGCCGATTCGCCGGGGTGGACAATTTCACCCTGGTGGAGGGGGACATCCTCGAGATGGAGCCGATGCTCCTGGCCGGGGAGCAACCCCTGCGTGTGGTTGGCAATATCCCCTATTATATCACCTCGCAGATCATCTTTCATTTCTTCGACCGCCGCCGCAATCTGGTCGATATGGCCCTGCTGATGCAGCGCGAGGTGGCGGAACGGATAGCCGCCGGGCCGGGCGACCCCGATTACGGCATCCTGGCGGTGATGAGCCGGACCTTTGCGGAGGCGGAAATCCTGCTGCGTGTGCCGCGAACGGTTTTCAAGCCTCAGCCCGGGGTCGATTCCGCCCTGGTGCGCTGGCGTTTTCATGACCGCCATACCCGCACCCTGGCCGATGAGGGGCTCTACCGCCGCCTGGTGCGGACCGCTTTCGGGCAGCGGCGCAAGATGATGCGCAAATCCCTGCGCGACAGATTCAATCTCGAAGCCCTGGCGGCTTTCGACCTCACCCGCCGCCCGGAAGAGCTGGATGTGGCTGACTGGCTGGCAATGGCCAACGCCCTCGCGGCCGCCGCGCCTGCCCGGCCCTAGCTGCTCTGCAGAGCCTCCCGGAACGCATCGGCCGTTATGTTCGATTTGCTGGAAAGGGTGTCATGCCCCTGAGCAAAACCGAGGCGATCGTGTTGCACACCCGCAAACAGGGTGAGACCAGCAAGATCCTGTCGCTCTACACCCTCCATTATGGGCGTCTGAGCGTGATGGCCAAAGGGGCGCGCAGCCTCAAGTCCCGCTACAGCGGTGTGCTCGAGCCGCTCACCCATATCCAGATCGTCTTTTACCGCTATGAAGCGCGCGATCTGCACTATCTGAGCCAGGCGGAAATCGTCACCCCCTTCGCCTCGATTCATGGACAGCTGGGCAAGATGGCCCTCGCCGCCATCCCCTGCGAGATTATCGAGCGCAACGAGGCTGCGGGCCATGCCAACCCCCAGCTTTTCCGCCTCCTGCTCGGGAGTTTGATGACGCTGGAGGAGGCGGAGAGCGGCCAGCGCCAGGTGGTTCGGGCCTTCATCCTTCGCTACCTGGCCCTTTCGGGCTTCCGGGGCGAGTACCGGCTCTGCCTGGGCTGCGGGCTGGAGAAGCTGCGCGAACGCCAGTTTTTCGAGTACGGGAGCGGCGGTTACCGCTGCGCCGGCTGCGAGGGGAGGAGCGATGAGGGCGAGCCCCTCTCCCGCCAGGCTATGCAGGCGCTCCACTTTCTCGGCCACTCTGAACTCGAGCAAAGTGTCACCCTCCGCGTCAATGCGGAGCTGGGGCGTGAACTGGACCAGTTCCTGCTCGCCAATCTGCGCTGGCATCTGGAGGGCGCCCATTATCTCAAGAGCATCCAGTATCTGGAAAAATTGCAGCAAAGCATCCATAAAACCCAAGAGGAAGAACAAGGAAAAGAATATGGCCAACCCGACCCCCACCACCCTGGATAAGATCATCTCGTTGTGCCGCCGCCGCGGCTTCATTTTTCAGTCGAGCGAGATCTATGGCGGATTGAACGCCTGCTACGATTACGGCCCCCTCGGCGTCGAGCTCAAACGCAATGTCAAGGATTTCTGGTGGAACTGGATGGTGCGCCGTCGCCGCGATGTCGTCGGCCTCGACGCCGCCATCCTCATGGCCCCCAGAGTTTGGGAGGCCTCCGGCCATGTCGCCGGTTTTACCGACCCCATGGTCGACTGCAAGGTCTGCAAACGCCGCTTTCGCGCCGACATGGTCCCGGAGCCGGGCAAGTGCCCCGAATGCGGCGGCCAGATGACCGACATCCGTCAGTTCAACCTGATGTTCAAAACCTTTATGGGGGCGGTTGAGGACAGCGCCAGTGTCGTCTATCTCCGTCCCGAGACCGCTCAGGGCATCTACGTCAACTATCGGAATGTCCTCGACTCCAGCCGTCAGAAAGTGCCCTTTGGCATCGGCCAGATCGGCAAGGCCTTCCGCAACGAGATCACGACCGAGAATTTTATCTTCCGCACCCGCGAGTTCGAGCAAATGGAGATGCAGTTTTTCGTCAAACCCGGCACCGATATGGAGTGGTTCGAGAGCTGGAAAGAGGACCGCAAGAACTATTATTCCGCCCTCGGCATCAATCCGGCCAAGACCCGTTTCCACCAGCACGGCGAGGACGAGCTCGCCCATTATGCCGCGGCCGCCTTCGATATCCAGTACGAGTTTCCCTTCGGCTGGAAGGAGCTGGAGGGGATCCACAACCGCACCGATTTTGACCTCAAGCGCCACCAGGAGTACGCAGGCGTCGACCTGAGCTACTTCGACGAGGTGACCCGCGAGCGCTATGTGCCCTACATCATCGAGACCTCAGCCGGCGTGGACCGCACCATGCTCTGCATCCTCTGTGACGCCTTTGAGGAGCAGGAGCTCGAGAAAGATACCCGCACTGTCCTCCACTTCCATCCGGCCATCGCTCCGGTCAAGGCCGGCATTTTCCCGCTGGTCAAGAAGGAGGGCATGCCGGAGATCGCCCACCAGATCGAGGCCATGCTGCAGCCCTATTACGCCGTCTTTTACGACGAGAGTGGAGCAGTCGGCCGCCGTTATCGCCGCCAGGACGAAGTGGGCACCCCCTTCTGCATCACCGTTGACACCGAGACCCTCGAGAACGAGACCGTCACCGTACGCGACCGCGACACCATGCAGCAGGAGAGGATGAAGATCGCCGAGCTGACCGCGTTCCTGCACAAAAAGATCAACGGCTAGAAAGGACGAGAGCATGCGTTTTGCTGATCGGCTGGACCGGGTGCTCGAGGAGAAGGAGAGCCTGCTCTGCGTGGGGCTGGATACAGTGCTCGAAAAGATTCCGGCCTCTCTGCGCGGAGAGCCCGATCCCCTCTTTGCCTTCAATCGGGCGATCATCGATGCCACGCTTCCCTATGCCGCGGCGTACAAGGTCAATACCGCCTTTTATGAGGCCTACGGGCTGGCGGGATGGCGCGCCCTCGAGGAGACGTTTCGCTATCTGCCCGCCGATGTGATCAGGATCGCCGACGCCAAGCGCGGCGACATTGGCAACACCGCCATGATGTACGCTCGCGGGCTCTTTGCGGGGCTGGGAGCCGATGCGGTGACGGTCAATCCCCTGCTCGGCGGCGACTCGGTCATGCCCTTTCTTGAGGAGGAGTCCCTCGGCGTCTTTTTTCTCTGTCTGACCTCCAACCCCGGCAGCCGGGATTTTCAGCACATCCAGACCGGCGAGGGTCGCCTCTACGAGGTGATCGCCCACCGGGTACGGAGCTGGAACGAAAAGGGCAACTGCGGCCTGGTGGTCGGTGCCACCCATCCGGAGCAGCTGGGGGCGATCCGCACCCTGGCCCCTGAGCTGCCCCTGCTCATCCCCGGCATCGGCGCCCAGGGCGGAGAACTGGAGGCCTCGGTGCGGGCGGGCACCGACAAGGCGGGCCGGGGCGCCCTCTATAACTCGAGCCGGGCCATCCTTTACGCCTCGGCCGGAGAGGATTTCCGCGAGGCGGCCGCCAGCGCGGCCCGCGAGACCAGGGATGGACTGCAACGGGCGGGAAAGAGGTCATGAGCCCTCGGCTCCACAGCGCCTCCGCCGCGCTGCTGCTTCTTCTCCTCCTGACCGGATGCGGCCAGAAGGAAGACAAAGGCAATCCGACCGGGCCGGAGACCCCGGCCGCGGTGCCCTCCAATCTGCCGGCCGTCGCCGACTCGCTCAAATGGCTGATGGTCTGGAACGACGAATTCAACGGCAAGAGCCTGGATGGGGCCAAATGGAGCCATGTCTCCTGGGTGCCCGCCGGCGAGGATCAGCCGCGCCGGGACGGCTTCTGGCGCCCCGATGCCGCGGTGCTCAACGGAGATGGCCAGCTGATGATGCTCACCTACTACGACCCGGTCAAGAAGCGTTACATCGACGGGGCCATCCACACCCTGGGCAAGTACGAAAAGCTCTATGGTTTTTTTGAAGCCCGCATCCAGCTGCAGAAACAACCCGGCCACTGGTCCGCCTTCTGGCTCTTCAACGCTCAAGTCCATACCGTGGGCGACCAGGGCCGGGATGGCACCGAGGTCGATATCATGGAAAAGATCTCGCCCAAGGACGATGCGGTCTACCACACCCTGCATTGGGACGGCTATGAGGCTGCGCATCAGTCGGTCTACAAGCTGCCGGTGATCCCCGGCCTGCGCGAGGGCTGGCATACCTACGCGGTCTGGTGGTCGGAGAGCGGCTACCGTTTTTATATCGATGGCACAGAGACCTGGCGCACCAGCGCGGGCGGGGTGTGCAGAAATCCCCTCCACATCCTGCTCTCCGATGAGGTTGGCACCTGGGCGGGAAGCATCAGTTCAGCCGCGCTGCCGGATTTGTGGCTGGTCGATTTCGTGCGAGTTTATGATCTGGTCAAAAAATAGCATGCGGGATAAGCCATCCCCTGGCGTGAGAACGAGGAGAGAGAAGATCACGATGACCAACGAAGAGGCATTGACGATATTCAGGGAAAGCGGCGCCCTTCTGGAGGGCCATTTTCGCCTCACTTCTGGGCTGCACAGCCCCAACTATTTCCAGTGCGCTCGGGTGCTGCAGTATCCCCGGCACGCCGAGCTTTTTTGCCGGCTGATCGCCGACCGTTTCCGCAGTGAGGGCATCGAGGTGGTGATCTCTCCGGCCATCGGCGGCATTGTCGTCGGCCAGGAGGTGGCGCGCCTGCTCGGATGCCGGGCGATCTTTGCCGAACGCGAAGAGGGGATGATGACCCTGCGCCGCGGCTTTGAGATCAAGGCGGGGGAGAGATGCCTGGCCGTCGAGGATGTGGTCACCACCGGCGGCTCGGTCAAGGAGGTGATCGCCCTGGCCCAGTCAGCCGGCGCCCGGGTGATGGGGGCGGCCTTTATCGTCGACCGCAGTTCCGGCAGGGCGCAGTTCGACGTCCCCTTTTTCGCCGCCCTCAGCATGGAGGTGGTCACCCATCAGCCCGAGGCCTGTCCCCTCTGCGCACAAGGCATCCCGGTGGTCAAGCCGGGCAGCCGCAAGATCTAGATCTTTTCACAACCTCTTCGACCTCTCTCCCCCGGGAGAGGCATAAAAAAAGCCCTGTCTGATGACAGGGCTTTGGTTTTTTCAGCCGAGGTATTTGCGCAGCGGCTCCAATCGCGAGCGGTGTCGCAGGCGGCGCAGGGCCTTCTCCTTGATTTGCCGGACGCGTTCGCGCGTCAGTGTGAAGTACTCGCCGATCTCTTCCAGAGTCAGAGGACGGTCGCCATCCAGCCCAAAATAGAGTTTGACTATTTCCGCTTCGCGCGGTTTGAGGGTGGAGAGGACCTTTTCGATCTCTTCGCGGAGAGAGGAACGCATCAGGGTTCCATCGGGCGGCTCATAGCGGTCGCTTTCGAGTACGTCAAGGAGGCTGTTGCCCTCGTCTTCCTTGAAGGGTTCGTCGAGGGAGAGGTGGCGCGCGGAGGTCTTGAGGACATCCGCCACTTCAAAGGAACTCATGTCCATGCGGGTGGCGATCTCATCCATGCTGGGTTCGCGGCCGTACTCCTTTTCGAGGGCTTCGAGCGCGCGGCCCACCTTGTTGATCGCCCCCACGCGGTTGAGGGGGAGACGCACCACACGGGATTGTTCTGCCAGTGCCTGCAGGATCGATTGACGAATCCACCAGACAGCGTAGGAGATGAACTTGAAGCCTCTGGTTTCATCGAAACGCTGGGCAGCCTTGATGAGACCGAGATTGCCTTCGCTGATCAGATCCTGGAGGGGCAATCCCTGGCCCTGGTATTCCTTGGCGACGCTGATGACAAAGCGCAGATTGGCCTTGACGAGCTTGTCCAGAGCTTCTTCGTCACCCTTGCGAATACGCCGGGCCAGTGCGATCTCTTCTTCCGGGGGAAGGGGAGAGAATCCGCCAATCTCCTCCAGATACTTTTCAATCGACTCCTTGGTCCTGGTTTCGGCTGGTTTTTTCTTTTTCTTTTTGGTCATTAACTGCACTTGCGTTGGCATAGGTGGAAACGGGCCTTGTAAATGGTCGGTTAGGGTAGAGGGTAAGGTTGATTAAGGTGCTGCTGTTACAGAGAGTGCTGCAGGATCTCCTCGATGATCCGGCAAGCGGACTTGGTGTCCTCGTCATGGATGTCGAGATGAGTGACCAGGCGCACGCGGGTGGGCGCGGTGGCGAGACAGAGCACGCCCTTTTCTTTCAGTTTAACAACCAAATCATGCGCTTTTAATCCAGTTTTTCTCAGTTCCACAATAACTATATTGGTTTGCGTAGCTGCGAGGTCGACCTCAATTTCGGGGAATTCGAGAAAACTGTGGGCGAGGGCGCGGGCGTGGAGATGATCGACCTTCAGTCGATCGATATGGTGGTCAAGGGCGTAAAGGCCGGCGGCGGCGATGAGGCCGGCCTGGCGCATGCCGCCGCCCCACATTTTGCGGAAGCGGTGGGCCCTGTCGATGAATTCCGCCGAACCAACGAGCACGGAGCCGACCGGGGCGCCGAGTCCTTTGGAAAGGCAGACCGAGATCGAATCGAAGAGGCGGCCATACTCGAGAAGGGGGATGCCGGTGGCGACGTGGGCGTTCCAGAGCCGGGCGCCGTCGAGGTGGAGGGCCAATCCGCGCTCGCGGGTCAGGGCGTGGATTTTCTCCATCTCCTCAAAGGGGAAGATGGCCCCGCCGGCGCGGTTGTGGGTGTTCTCGAGCACCACCAGCCGGGAGGGGGGATTGTGATGATCGGCCGGGCGCAGGGCGGCCTCGATCTGCGCGGCGGTGATGACCCCGCGCACGCCCGGCAGGGTGCGGACCTGCACTCCGGAGAGAGCGGCGGGTGCGCCGGCTTCATAATTAAAAATGTGGCCGTTCTCCTCGCAGTAGATTTCCTGGCCCGGCTGGGTGTGGCTCCTGATGGCGAGCTGGTTGCTCTGGGTGCCGCTGCTGATATAAAGGGCGGCCTCCTTGCCGAGCAGGGCGGCCACCCTGGCCTGGAGTTGATTGACCGTCGGGTCCTCGCCGAAAACATCGTCGCCCACCTCGGCGGCGGTCATGGCCGCCCGCATCTCCGGGGTGGGTTTGGTAACGGTGTCGCTGCGCAAATCGATGGCTTTCATAGACCTTCCTGATTAAAAGAGCTTGAGCTGATCCTTGTCCTTGCGCCGCAGCTGCGGCGCGGTATGCTGCTTCAGCAGCCTGCGGCTGATATCCGCCAGAAAACGGGAGGGGCTCTGCTGGCGGCGCTGGCCCCGCAGCATGCGGGTGCGCGCATGCGTGAGATAGAGGCGCTCCCGCGCCCGGGTCATGCCGACATAGAAGAGTCGGCGCTCCTCCTCGACGTCGGAGCTGCCGCCGAAAGCGAAGGGGAGGATCTCCTCCTCGCAGCCGATGATAAAGATAACCGGAAATTCCAGCCCCTTGGCGGCGTGCAGGGTGAGGATCTGGATGCGGTCGCCGCGCGGATCCAGGGGCAGGGAAGGCTCATCAGACTCATCCTGCCCGGAGACGCCGGCCGGCCGGGTGAGGTCGTCGCGGTCTTTTTCGTACTGATCGGCGATGCGCCTGAAGGGAAGGCCGCTGTTGGCGAGGACCTCCTCGAGCGGACCGGCGAGCAGGCGGCTGCGCAGCAGGACGGCGAAATCGCCAAAACCGTAGGTATGGCCGCGCTCGCCGTCGGCCCGCTCCGCATCGAGAGCGAAGTGGCTGGCGCCCCCCATCAGGGCTTCGATCTGCTGCGCCACAAAGACCGCCTCCGCCGCATCCGAAGCCGCGGCGTGAAACTGGATCTTCAGCTCCTTCCCGGTGCGGGCGGCCACGGTCTCCTCCCCCTGCGCGGGGGCGCCGCTCCGCAGCATTCCGGTCGAGGCGGTGAGGATCGTGCGCGAGGAACGATAGTTCTGCCGCAGGCGCAGCAGGCGCGCGCCCGGCAGCTCCTCCTGCAGGCGGAGGAAGAATTCAGGGCTCGCCCCGCGAAAGCCGTAAATCGACTGGTCCGGGTCACCGATGACGCAGATATCATCGGCATGGAGGGCGAAAATGCGAAAGAGCTCGTACTGCGCGGCATCGATGTCCTGAAATTCATCGACGGCGATGACGCGGTTTTGTTCCAACTGGCGGCGGCGCAGCTCCGGCTCGAAGCGGAGGAGGCGCACCGGCAGGGCGATCAGATCGTCATAATCGACGGCATTCCATTCTACGAGCAACTCTTCATAGATGCGGAAAAGAGCGGGGAAGGAGGCCGGCAGGCTGCGGCCGATCTCCTCCGGCAGGGTGTCCGGGGTATACAGCAGTCCCTTGAGGGCGGAGATGCGCTCCAGGGCCGTTGCGGTGAGGCGTTCGCCGGCGCGCGCCTCGAGGGCGCGGCGAAAGAGAGCATCCTCTCCGGTATTGATGGTGGTAAAACCGGGGCTGCGGCCGAAAAAGGCGCCAGCGGCGGTGAGAAGGCTGCGGCCGAAGGCGTGAAAGGTCATGATCCGCACGGGGGCGGCCCTCTCTGCGCCCAGCATCTCTTCGAGGCGTGCACGCATGCCGGCGGCGGCCATGTTGGTGAAGGTGATGGCCAGCATCTCTTCAGGCCGGGCGAATTCCTCCTCGAGCAGCCTGGCAAGGCGGCTGGTCAGGGTTCTGGTCTTGCCCGTGCCCGGGCCGGCCTGGATGATGAGGGGGGCGCCGCGGTGGCGCACCGCTTCGAGCTGCTCCTGATTGAGCCCCCAGGGCCCCGGGGGCGGTTCTGCGGCCCGGAGATTCTTTGCTGTGGCAGTTTTCACCGCCGCAGCAGGCGAAGGCGGGGCAGTCTGCCGCTTTTCCGGGAGGGCCGGGGCGGACTCGCTCCTGAACAGGGCCTCCTGCTGGAGCCAGCCGGCACGCTCTTCGAGCCTGAAGAGGCGGATGATCCCGTATTCGCCGTCGTAGCCGGGTTCGGCCTCCACCTCGCCGCTGCGCATGCGGCGCACAGCCTCGGCGACCATCGGGCCGGCGGTGTGTTCGATCTCGGCAGGAGAACGCTCCATGAGGATGGCCAGTTCCGGCCCCAGTTCGCGCAGCAGGGTGTGATAGAGGGTTTGCACCCTTTTGGTGGCGGGGCCGGCATCGAAAACCTCCCCCAGCAGCTCGGGCAGGGGAATGAGGCTGTGGAAGGGTCTGGCGCCCTCCGGTTTGCTGCCCTCGGGGCGGTCTGCCAGTTCGTGGACGCGATAGCTCACCCCCAGGGTGGCGGGCCTGCCGCAGACCGGGCAGAGACCGTTGTGAAGACGGGTTTCATCGGGGCGCATCATCCGGCCGCACTTGCGGTGGCCATCCATGTGATACTTGCCCTCCTCGGGGAAGAACTCGATGGTTCCGGCGAAGCGCTCACCTCCCCCTGTCTCAAGAGCGGCGAAGAGGGCTGGATAGGAGAGCTCGGTATTAAAAATATTGGCTTCGCGGGCGAGTTTTTCGGGAGAGTGGGCATCCGAGTTGGAGACCAGATTGAGGCCGTCGAGCATCGAAAGCCGCCAGTTCATCGGCGGGTCGGAGGAGAGGCCGGTCTCGACGGCGAAAATATGGGGGGTCAGATCGCCGAAACAGGCTTGTATCGAGTCGAAGCCGGATTGGGAGCCGAGCAGGGAGAACCAGGGGGTCCAGATATGGGCCGGGATCAGCTGGGCGCCGGGATCGGTGGAGAGAACGATCTCAAGCAGGTCGCGGGCGTCGAGGCCGAGGATGGGGCGCCCGTCGGAGCGGATGTTGCCGAGTCGTTCGAGGCGCTGCTGGAAGAGGGCCGCCGCGGCGAAAGAGGGGAAATAGACCACGTTGTGGACCTTGCGCACCTCCCCCTCTTTCTTGTAGATGCTGCTGATCTCGCCGGAGAGGATGAAGAGGGGGTTGCCCTGGCAGGCGGGCGGGACCGAGGCCTTGACCGCTGCGGCCGCTGCGGGTTTGAGTTCGAAGAGTCCCTCACAGCCGGCGGAAGGCTGCAGGGCCTCCTCAAGCTCCGCGAGCCATTGGGGATGGGTGATGTCGCCGGTGGCGATGACCTGCAGTCCCTTGAGCTGGCCCCAGCGCCAGAGCTGCTCCGGGATCAGCTGACGGCTGGTGGCCCGGGAGTAGCGGGAGTGGATATGAAGATCGGCGATGAATCTCATGGGGCAAGGGGCCTCTGCGGCTTGATGATCGGGGCAAGCGTTTACGGGATGGAGATAATATACAAATATTTTGCCAAAGGGACAACGCTTTTGCAGGGGGCGGGCCGGCCTTGTCCGCGGTCCGGGTAATGGGCTCGCGGGGGCGGGAAAATGGGTCTCCTGCAAAAGACCGTGGTAAGTTGGCCAGCAAAAATAACTGGAAGCGATTCCACGACAGCCAGCCCGGTTTCAGGGGCTGACAGGGATGAAAAGGGGCCCGGGCGGCCCTTTTATCCCTCCGGCTGAACGAGGAGGGCAAGGTTGTTTGCTTATTAAAAATAACCAGAATATGGTACTTAAAGGGCAGAAAGAACTTGCATATTTTTAATTATTATATTATTTTAAGGGACGAATGGAGGGCGATCAGGAGGAGGAGTGAAAAAGACCTTTGTCCTTGATACCAATGTAATTCTGCACGATTCCAGCTGCATCTTCTATTTCCAGGAAAATGATATTGTCATTCCGATCACCGTGATTGAAGAGATCGATGCCTTCAAGCGCGGAGCGGATTTGATCAACTATCACGCGCGCGAGTTCGTCCGCCTTCTGGACACCTTTCCGGGGGATGCGCTGGTCCAGGATGGCGTCAGCCTCGGGGAGGGACGGGGCAAGATTTCCATCCTCACCCTTTATGATGAGGAGCCGGAGGTCAACCGCGCCTTCCTCGAGCAGAGCCCGGACCATCGCATCCTGAGTGCGGCCCTTTCGCTGCAGAAGAGAGGCAAGGCCTCCCAGGTCATCCTGGTCAGCAAGGATGTCAATCTTCGGCTCAAGGCCAGGGCGCTCGGGCTGGAGTCCCAGGATTACACCACCGACAAGATCAAGGACATTGACAAGCTCTACCGCGGCAAGCGCCTGATCGAGGAGGTGGATCCGGAGATCATCAACAGGTTCTTTGCTGCACCCCACCAGGTCCCCGCCGCCGAAATTGACATCCCGAATCCCATCGCCAACGAATACTTCATCCTCCGCAACGCCAGCAAATCGGTACTCGCCTGTTACAATCCCCAGACCCGGATGCTTGAACGTGTTGAAAAGCTGCAGGCCTATGGCATTTCGCCACGCAATGCCGAGCAGTCTTTCGCCCTGAACGCCCTGCTCAATCCCGAGATCCAGCTGGTGACCCTGAGCGGCAAGGCGGGCACGGGCAAGACCCTGCTCACTCTGGCTGCGGCCCTGGAGCGGCGGCGGGAGTACCGGCAGATCTTTCTGGCGCGCCCGGTGGTGGCCCTCTCCAACAAGGATCTGGGTTATCTGCCCGGCGATATCGAATCCAAGCTCGATCCCTATATGCAGCCGCTTTACGACAACCTCGGCGTCATCCGCAACCAGTTCAAGGAGAGCGACGAGCGGGCGCAGCGCATCAATGAGATGCTCGAGAGCGGCAAGCTCGAGATTGCGCCCCTGGCCTATATCCGCGGCCGCAGTCTCGATCATATCTTTTTTATCGTCGACGAGGCGCAGAACCTCACCCCGCATGAGGTCAAGACCATCATCACCCGGGCCGGCGAGGGGACCAAGATCGTCCTGACCGGAGATCCCTCGCAGATTGACACCCCCTATCTGGACAGCCGTTCCACGGGACTCAATTATCTGATCAATCGCATGCACGGTCAGGGGATGTACGGGCATGTCACCCTCGAAAAGGGGGAGCGTTCCCCTCTGGCGGAACTGGCCAGCGATCTGTTATAACAAAATAGTTGCTTTTGTACGGGAAAATTGGTAGACTACAATGGTTTAGCCGTATGCTCCTTTGTGGCCGCCAGTCCCGCGCTGAAATACTGCCTTTTTCTGTGAGTAGCAAACTACCTTCCGGTACAGGTGGAGGTAATCAGGATGTGCTCATCAGTCTCACCCGCTATCGTCTTCTTATGAATGGAATTGCATGTTTTTAAAAGTGAAATGCATGACGCCCGGCATCATCACCGATGGTTAAGCTCGTTTTGACGCGCCGATTGCCTGATATACCCTCACATCAACTTTGTCCCCAAAAGAGGAGAAAACCGTTATGAAGCTTCATCGGCTAATGATTTTGTTGTTGGTCCTGTGTTCCGCGACCTGGATCCTGGCGGGGACGACCGGCAAGATTACAGGCGTGGTGCTGGATTCTGCCACCGGCGAGGGATTGCCCGGCGCCAATGTGCTGATCAAGGGGACCAGCATGGGAGCGGTGACCGATGTCAACGGCCACTATACCATTCTGAATGTCCCCCCGGGAGACTATGATCTGCAGGTTTCCTTCATCGGCTTCAATCAGGTCACCGTCACCGGGGTCAGGGTCAACATCGACCTGACCACCAACCAGAACATCCGCCTGAAGGAGCAGACCCTGGTCGGCGAAGAGATCACGGTGCGCGCCGAGCGGCCGGTGATTCAGAAGGACCTCGCCGCCAGCGAGCTCCAGGTCACCTCGGACCAGATCAAGAACCTGCCCGTCTCCTCGGTCGGCGAGGCGATCGGCCTGCAGGCCGGCGTCACTTCCGGACTCTCCATCCGCGGCAGCGGCTCGGAAGAGGCCCTCTTCATGGTCGACGGCATCTCCCTGCGTGATGAACGCGACAACACTCCGATCTCCAAGGTCCCCCTCAGCGCTGTCAAGCAGGTCTCTGTGCAGGCCGGCGGTTTCGGGGCTGAATACAACAATGTCCGTTCCGGTCTGGTCAACGTCGTCACCCGCGAAGGCGAAGCCGACCGCTACAGCGCCACCGTCACCTTCAGGACCAATTACCGTCCCTGGCAGAAGGAAGACGGCTATTTGAAAAAGTATTTCGGGAATGTTTCGCCCTTCGGCGCCGATTCATACTGGCTGCGTCCCTACCTGGATGATGCCGTCGCCTGGACCGGCACCAAGAACGGGGCCTGGGATGAATACACCCGGCGGCAGTATCCCGAATTCGACGGCTGGAATGCCGTCTCCCAGACCTCCCTGGCCGATGACGATCCGAACAATGATGTCACCCCCGAAGCGGCTCAGACCATCTTCAAATGGCAGCACCGCAAGCAGGGCGACATCACCAAGCCCGATTACGTCGCCGATTTCGGCTTCGGCGGTCCGGTCCCCATCATCGGCAAGTATCTCGGTAACCTGCGCTTCTTCGCCTCTGCCCGTCAGGACCGCGATATGTACCTCTTTGAGCTCTCCCGGGCCGATCTCTTCGACCGCAGCAGCCTGCTCAGGCTGAGCGCCGACATCACCCCCTCGATGAAGCTCGCTCTTAGCGGCATGTACGGCGAGACCTTTGGCACCAACTACAGCCTCTCCGGCGGCACCTCGATCATGAGCGGCACCGGCGATATCGCAGCCCAGATGACCTCGGCCGGTTTTACGGTGCCGACACGCATCTACACCAACATCTATTTCTCGCCGACCTCGCGTTTCTACTCGACCCTCTCTTCCAAGCTGACCCATTTCATCAACAAGAGCACCTACTACGATGTGCAGCTGAAATACCAGCAGAAAAAGTACTACACCCAGCCCGGCGGTTATCGCGACGAGACCCCCAAGTATGAAGTCTACCCGGGTTACTTTCTCGATGAAGCCCCCTACGGCTTCAGCGTCAGCCCGGTCTACGGCATCGACGGCGATTTCATGATGGGCGGTGCGGTCGGCGTCTCCAGAGACTACAGCCTCTACAAGAACTACAGCGGCAAGATCGATCTGGTCAGCCAGGTCAACCGCCGCAACCAGATCAAGACCGGCCTCGAACTGGTCTATGATGATTTCAATCTCTCCTACGGCCAGTACAATGCCTATCTGCCCGAGGGCAACGTCTGGACCAAGGTCGACCAGCAGCCCATCCGCGGCAATTTTTACCTCCTCGACAAACTCGAGTATGAGGGCTTTATCGCCACGGTCGGCGCCAATCTCGACTATTACACCCCCAACAGCCAGTGGTACGATGTCAATATCTACGATCGGACTTTCTTCGCCCAGGGCTATACCCCGGATCTGGAGGTCCAGTTCAAATCCAAGGATGTCAAGCCGCGCTGGACCCTCAGCCCGCGCATGAGCATCTCCCATCCCATCACGGAAAACTCCAAGCTCTATTTCAATTACGGTCATTACCGCCAGATTCCCACCTCGGAGAGCCTCTATCGCGTGCAGAGAACCTCCATCAACGCCCTGAGCCGCTACGGCGATCCGACCGTGCCTTTTGAAAAGACGGTCGCCTACGAGCTCGGTTATGACCACGCCCTCTTTAACAACTTTTTGCTCCACCTGGCGGCCTATTACAAGGACATCACCGATCAGGCCTACTCGGTGCGCTATATCAGCTATGACGGCAAGGTCAACTATTACAAGAACACCAACAACTCCTATGAGGATATTCGCGGCTTCGAAATCGACCTCTCGCGCACCATGGGCCGCTGGCTGGTCGGGGATATCAACTATGAATACCGCGTGGAGACCTCGGGCTATTTCGGCCGCGCCTACCAGTATGAGGATCCGGCCGCACAGCGCGAGTACAACAAGAGCAATCCGGTGCAGAGCAAACCGCGTCCCACGCCGCGTCTGAAGGCCTACCTGGATTTCAGCACCCCGCAGGATTTCGGGGCCTTGCTGGGCGATTGGCATGCCACGGCTACGGCGAGCTGGACCGCCGGCTGGTGGGGCACCTGGAATCCCCAGGATATCGCCGGTATCCTTTACAACACCCAGTACAAGGACTATTACAACCTCAACCTGAAGTTTTCAAAGACTTTCTACGTGGGCCCGATGGAGTTGAAGGGTTTTGTCGATGTCTATAATGCCCTCAATTTCAAGCGCGTTTCCGGTTACGGCCATGTTGATACCTATGACTATAACTACTACATGAAATCCCTGCACCTGCCGGCGTCCATCACCCGCGACCTCGGCTACAACGCCATCCCGGGGAGCGATCGCCCTGGCGATTACCGCGAGGATGATGTCGCGTTCGTGCCCATGGAGTATGTGACCGACGTAAACGCGATCGCTGCGCCGAGCACGCGCGCGGTCTATTATGAGGGACCCTCCGAGCGTTATATGCAGTACGTCGACGGCCAGTGGCAGAAGGTGCCGGAAGCCGAGCTGCAGCAGATGCTGGATGACAAGGCTTATATCGATATGCCGAATCAGAGTTTCCTGAATTTCCTCAATCCGCGCCAGATCTTTTTCGGCATCACCCTGAACTATAATTTTTAACTTTCTCATCCCCTAACCGAGAAGGAACAGATATGAGAGTAAAAAATTCGCTGTGCTGGCTCGCCCTAATTGCAGCCATTCTTCTGGTCACCATTCCGGTCCAGGCGGATAATACCAAGTGGCTGGCCACAGGGATGCTGCACGACTGGTTCTCCAGCGGCGGTTATGAGGTCGAAGTCGGCCGCCGTCATCTGGTGGCCGACCAGCAGGACGGCCTGCAGTGGCCCGCCCTTTTTGAATATCAGGACTGCAAGGCAGCAAAGGCCCTCTGGATCGGCACGACCAACTATAACGATCCGGTCGCCGGCAAGGTCTACCCCTACAAGGTGGTCCATATCGGCCCGCGCGTCTTCAACGAGATGAGCGAGTGGATGCCTTCGCAATTCAAGCTTTACGGCCGCCATGACAAATCGACGGTCTACGTCGACGGCACCTCCGGCGGTAAACTCGATCTCATGGATTTTATTGATGAGGTCAACCCCGATCTGACCGCCGACCGCTATCTCTATACCGAGGCCAATACCCTGATCGGCATCACCGAAAAGCGCAAGGTCTATCAGTTCGGACAGCAGTATCACAACAACTATTTCATCCAGGAATACACCTTTGTCAATACGGGGATTATCGACAGCAAGGGCACCAAGGTCAACCAGACCCTGCAAGGGGTGGTTTTCTTCTTCCAGCACCGCTATTCGGTCTCCAAGGAAGCCTGCGTCTACGGTCTGAGCATCCTGCCGCAGTCGGCAGCCTGGGGCCACAACGAGATGAATGATACCATGTGGGTCTCCGACCAGGCGGGGATCGAGAAGTACCTCTCCCTGTTCGTCTGGAAGGGGCAGCATTCCAAGGCTGGTTTTGACTGCATCGGCGCCCCGGACAACCGCTCCAATGGCGACGGCCATCTCACCGCCCCGCACTATGCCGGCTTTATGGTTCTGCACGCCGACAAGAGCGCCCAGGATCACAGCCACGATTCCGCCCAGCCGACGACGACCCAGTACCTGGGCTCCGACGTCAACATCACCTCGGGCAATGATCCCTACAACGAGCCCAAGATGGCTCTCGAATATGCGGCCATGACCGCCGGTCATCCGGCCAAGAGCCACGCCGACGGCTGTATCGCCTCAGGTCAGGCTGCGGATGAATATCTCGGTACGGTCGGCGGCTTTTCCCACTGCGCCGGCTTCGGGCCCTACACCATTGCGCCCGGTGACAGCGTGCATATCGTCCTGGTCGAGGCCATCGCCGGGTTGGGCCGCGAGGCCTGTTACACCGTTGGCGCCAAATGGTTTAAAGAGGAGCAGCCCTACGATCTTCCGGGCGGCGGCACCACCACCGACAAGAACGAATACAAGAACAGGTGGGTCTACACCGGCCGTGACTCCCTGATCAAGACCTTCCAGCGCGCCATCGCCAACTACAAATCCGGCTACAAGATCCCGGTGCCCCCTCCGGCGCCCACGCGTCTCGAGGTGGCCGGCGGCGGTGACCGCATCCAGCTCAAGTGGACCGACAATGCCCAAAGCTGGCCCAATTTTGCCGGCTACAAGGTCTATCGCGCCATTCATACCCCCGACACCATTTTCACTGAGATCTTCGCCTGCGGCAAGGGTACCGAAAATCCCCAGGTGGTCAACAGCTTTGATGACATGACTGCCATCCGCGGCTTTGACTATTACTATTATGTGGTCTCCTTCGACGATGGCAGCACCAACGTCACCGATGCCAATCCAGGCGGCCCCCTGCACAGCGGCATCTTTTACGCCAAGACTATCAACCCCACCAACCTCAAGCGTCAGGCGGGCAAGAGCCTGGAGGAGATCCGCATCGTCCCCAATCCCTACAGCATCCGCGCCCGGGATCTGCAGTTCGGCGACAGCGGT
>JAKPUX010000215.1 GCA_029554865.1 bacterium
TTCCAGTCGTGCCCCACGCCGGGCTGCTCGATGTGCGCCACGAACTTGTGGTCGCCGGCCAGCTCGCCGGGCTTGCGGAAGCCGTTCAGGAACCACACCGGCAGATCGACGATCGAGCCGTTCTCATCCGAGATGACGAGCATGCGTTTGATAATGTTGCCGTCGCTCCTGCGCACGATCTGGATGTCGGTCTGCTCGTTGGGATAGAGATCGTTGATGGTCAGGAAAACATTCTCGCCGACGTAAAAGACACTCTTTTGCACGCCGGTAGCGGCATTGAAGAGCGTGGCGTTATTGGCGGTCTGGAACTGCGAAACGGTCAAAGGATCGGTCACCTGTTCGCAGCTCATTGCAAACGCCAACACCAGCAGCGCCAGCACCAGGCCTGTTTTTGCGATTCGTTTCATCCTTGTTTCCTCCCTGTTAGATATGGTTTTGGTAATCAATAGGCTGAGTCAGCCCCCTTGCGCCACCCCTTCACGCTGCTGATGACATGTGCAGGGGTGAGATGTCTGATAAACTCGGCGATGGCGAATCCTGAATCCACCATCAAGCCGGTCTGCAATATGCCCTCCACCCGGGTCGCTTCGCTGGTGGCCTGATAGGTCATGCCGTACTGGTTGGGCCAGGTCAGGCGCACCCGGGCGGGTTTCATCCGCCGCTGTGTGGGCAGCGGGAAGCGGATCTGCACCCCGCCGAAGCGGTCGTAGTCGGTGATGGCGTAAAAGAGCCCGATATCGGTTTCGGCAAAAGTCCGCCGCAGGCTGAATTTTACCCCTTTATCGCCGAGCAGATACTTGCTGTAATCGATCCCCGCCATCATATCCATGCCGGGGAGATAATACTGGGCATAGACCGTATAGGTCATGCTGTCCATGGGCGAGTAATAGAACTTGCCCTCGGTATGGAAAAAGAAGCCGGTCCTATCCAGTTTCAGGCCCGTCAGGATCCTGCGCTCCAGCCAGAATTTGGCCACCTCGCCCGAGAGGCCCCAGCGCTCCGGCATAAAGATCCCGCCCTGCAGGGCCGCATAGCTGTCGTGGGGCAGCCGGAAGAGCTGGCTGACGCCCAGGCGCCCCAGCCGTGCGCCGCTGTCAAAGACGCTGATCTCGTCGAAGAGCGGGACAAAGGCATCGGCCTGGACCGCGGTGCCGTGCCAGATCTGGCTGCGCAGACCGGGCTGCAGCTCGCCGTAAAGCTTGACGCGATCATCGTACTGCCCGAGCTGGATCTGATGGCCGATGGTGATGTTGGCATCGACTTTTAAGAAAGAACGGTTTTTCCAGGAGAGGACCGATGTGCGCGGCTGTTCGGTCGCCTCTCCAACTGCCAGAGTTTTGGCAAAAGCCTTCTCATCCATAGCTCCGGCCATATAGCTGCGATAGGCATCGCCATCGACGGCGATCTGGCCGCGGGCCACGCCGCGGCTGCAGGGGATGAGATAGATGCGCCGCCAGGTCGAATCGGTCTCGCTGGCGATGGCGAGGATCTCGCCGGCCGCCTTGAGATCATGGCGGTAGACGCGGTTCTCGAAAGCGATGGCCAGACCGCTGTCGGCGGCCGCGCCGATGCGCAGGTTCTCGAAACCGTGATAGGCCAGGCGCCCGTAAAGGGCCTCGTACTCATCCGTTTGGGCCTGAAGGAGCGCGCTGGCGATGAAAAAGAACAGGGCAAGGGTGCGTCGAATCGTCATCGATGTCCCGGCAAAGTTGCTGATACGGTGCAGAGCAGAGTTAAAAGGGGTGTTGGACGGTCAGGTTGGCGAGCAATGGATGCGGAACAAAGGCAGTATAACCGT
>JAKPUX010000230.1 GCA_029554865.1 bacterium
GCGCATCCCCCTCCTTGTCGATCTGCTTGGAAGAGGTGCCGGAAGCGACGATGGCATGAAATCCCGAACAGGCGCCGCAGGCCACGGTGATGAAGAGGATGGGGAAAATCGCTCCCAGCCCCGGCGCGTGCCAGGCGGTGAAGGCGGGATAATCGATGGTGTAGCCGCCGAAAAGGATGCCGATGAAGCCGCCCAGAATGGAAAAATAGAGCAGGTAGGAGGAGAGATAATCGCGCGGCTGCAGCAGGATCCAGACCGGGGTGATGGAAGCGATGAAGGCATAGAGGATCAACACGACGCTCCAGAAGCGTCCGGCGCTCAGGCCCGAAAAAGAGGCGACACCGGCCGCATCAATGGGTATGATGTGGCCGACCCAGGTGGCCAGTAAAACCAGCGGCACGAAGATGAGCGAGCTGACGAGCAGGGAAAGTTTGAGCCGGTAGAGGGAGAGGCCAAAGCCCACCGCCAGGAGCATGAAGATCAGCGAGGAGGTGGCCACCCCGCCGTCCTCGACGAAAGTGGTGGCGGTGAGGTCGGTGAAGACGGTGAGGACATAGACCAGGGTCAGCCAGATGAAAGCGAGGAAGAGCTTGTAGGCGAGGGGGCTCATCTGTTCACGTGCGATCTCGGCGATCGAGCGCGCCTTGTGGCGGATGGAGGCGACCAGGGCGGTGTAATCGTGGACCCCGCCGATGAAAATCGAACCGAGGATGATCCAGAGCAGGGTCGGCAGCCAGCCGAAGGCAGCGGTGGCGATGATCGGGCCGACGATCGGTCCCGCCCCGGCGATCGAGGAAAAATGGTGGCCGAGCAGCACCTGTTTCGGGGCGGGCACGCGGTCGATGCCGTCATAGTCGGCATGGCTCGGAGTCGGATTGGCATTGTCAATCGAGAACTGCCGGTCCAGAAAGGCGCCATAAAAACGCCAGGCCAGCAAAAACAGCAGCACGGCGGCGAGGAGGATGGTGAACAGCATGGCCTCTTCCCTCATTCATAACGGCCTGCACGCGCAGGGGGTGGTATGAAAAGAGCCCGGATGATCCGGGCTCTTTTCGGTTGTGGATGCTCAAGCCAGGGGCTTGAAGGTATCGACAAACTTGATATTCATCTTTTCAAGCTCCGCCAGGACCGGCTCGTAAACCTCCGGCACAGTGGGGATGTGGACGCCGGTGAGCTTGATCTTGCCCTGGTTCATCAGCTTGACCGCGACCGCCGCCGGCAGGCTGACGGTGCGCGCCATGGAGCTGTCGCCGTAGGGGATGCCGTAATCGACGAGCAGGCTGGTGATCGCTTCCTTGCGGCCGCCCGGGTACTCGGCGATGAATTCGTGCTGCAGCACGACCAGATCGCGCTCGCCCGGTTTGTAGGCCATCTTTCTCTCCATCAGGGCGGTGAGGGCATCAAGGACCGTGGGCGGGTCGCACTTGACGGGCTCATCGCTGAAAAGGCCCAGCCACTCGAACCGCTTGATCACATCATGGACCTCCGGCAGCTCCAGGTGTTTGGCCATAGCGGCCTTGAGCCCCTCGGGCTTGGCATTGATCAGGGAGGCGGTCAGTTGCGCCCAGGTCCAGCCGAGAATCTCCGGCCGTTCGGTGTCATTCAGAAAGCCGAGGCGCACCACCTTCTCCAGGGTTTCGCACCAGCCGGGATTGCGGAAGGTGCCGCGGAAGATGGTCCGGGCATCCTTGAGCCCGTAGAGATCCTGATAGAGCATGGAATCGCGGTTGGGATAGAGTTCGAGCCAGCCCAGTCCCCGGACATCCTTGATCGCGACGGTACGGAAGAGGTCCTTGTTCTCGATGACCATATCCTTGCCGTCCTTGAGAAAATGGGCCGAATTGCGTCCGGCGAGGAGGACGCCGCGGGGACTCCAGGAGAACTTGTAGCCGAAGGGATTGTCGTTGGCTTCGGGGGCGGGCAGTCCACCGCAGACCGATTCAAAGGAGGTGACCCTTCCCCCCTTGTGCTCCACCTCATGGATCATCTTCATCGCCGACATGTGGTCGATGCCGGGGTCGAGGCCGATCTCGTTGAGGAACAATAGTCCCTGGTCCCTGGCCTGCTGGTCGAGGGCGCGCATGGCCGGGCTCACATAGCTGGTGGTCACCAGATTGGTCTTGTGCTTGAGGCACAGTTCCGCCACCTGCACATGATAGATCCACGGCAGCAGGCTGATGGCCACGTCGGCATCCGCCACCAGGGCCTCAAGCTTTTCCTTCTCCTGCACCGTGGCTGCGACCGCCTTGCCCGCAGGATGCTTCTCGATCAGGGCCTCCGCCTTGCTGACCGTGCGGCTGGCGATGATCACCTGCGTATCCGGCTGATCGAGCAGATAGCGCACCAGGGGACGTGAAACCAGACCAGCACCAAGAACCAGTACTTTTTTCATACCTCTTCTCCTTCAGGCTTTGTTCAAGTGTTCTTCAAGATAGCTGTACGACGGCGTCAATTGGCCCTGATGGCAGATCACGGCGTTCTTGATCTCCGTCGGCAAATTCAGTTGGCCAAAGGGCTGGCTGTAATCAGCCAGACAGATGGCCGGGACGAAGGGATGGAGCGACTGGCTGAAGGCCTGCGATGCGTCGCGGGGGATCTCCGCAGGCAGATTGTCTACCGCCATGATCACCACTCCTTCACCCTCATGGCCGTCCCGGATGGTATCGGTGCCGGGGTGGTAGACGAAAATGGGATTATCCGATTCGGTCGCCTTTTCAGTGCACTCGATCGAACCGTTGATGTCGCAGCTGATATCCCCAATCACCTGCATTTTTATCGGCCGTCCCTCGGACCAGCGCTCTTTCAGATAGCGCTTGGTCAGGAGGCGGGGGTAGCGCTTGTCCCAGTAGATGCCGTTGACCAGGACGCTCAGGTGGGGAAGATGCGCCTCAAATTGGGAGTGATAGCCTTCGGGATGTTCAAAATAGTCGTTCAGATCGAAGGCCTGCGCGGGATCGACCGGCTTGACCATGTCGCGTTCTGCAAAGACCACCTTGTGCAGGATGGTGTCGCGCCGCGGCGTCAGCCCGGCCAGCTCTTGCGGTTCGACCTCCTGGTGCGGGAGCAAGTCAAAGACCTCCTGAGCTCCCTTGGAGACATGGCCATAACCGGAAAAACCGATGACGAGGGGGCGAAGCGGTTCGGGAATCCCCTGTTCCGCGATGCGGCGGCCCGCTGTTTCGACCGCGGCCTTGGCCTCGGCGATATCGCGGTATTCGTAGGCCATGCGGATCCCGGTGAAGGGGGTCTCAAAACCCTGGCTGCGCAAGCGCAGGCCGAGGGCATGCAGGGTATCCACCATGCCCGCCATGCCGGCGAAGCGGCCGAAGAAGACCAGTCGGCGCCCCCGGGCGTCCTTGATCAACTCATAATCGATGAGGGTGGAGCGGCTCTCGAGCAGATGCCGCAGCATGGGCATGTTGTATTTCTGGCCCTTGATGGTATGCGAAAAGTAGAGGTAGGTCTTGCCGGGATGAAGAAGCGGGATCGGAATTTCCTTGATGCCGAAGATGACGGAACAGGGAGTGAGGTCCTCCTCGATGCGGGCGCCGGCCCGCTCATACTCCTGGTCCGAAAAGGCGCGCGTCGGGTAGGGCTGGCAGTAGAACTCGAGGGGCAGCTCCTCCCTGAATTTGATAATCTGTTCGGGGATGATGGCTGCTCTGCGCTCCCAGATGTTTTTATCCTCGCGACGGATTCCGATGATTTTTTTCATCCCTCTCCTCTGTGCCTGTTCCTGATCGGGTGGCCCCGCGGTGCCTTTCCCATGCCGGGCGGCGGTTCGAAACAATGGTCCCCTATTCTAGCAAAAATAGCCCAGAATGTCAACGTATTTTTAAAGCAGACCAGGGTAATCCGGGGACAAAGAACACCCCTGCTGCTCTCATATTCTCCCCTCCCTTCCCGCGAGCTGTCCGCAGGCGGCGTTGATGTCGGTTCCCTTGCTCCAGCGGATCGAGACCGGGGCATGCAGGGGGCTCAGCCAGGTGGCAAAGCGCGTCACGCTCGCTTCGTCAGGACGCTCAAAGCCGGGCAGGGCCGGATTGTAGGGAATGAGGTTGACCTTGCACGGCACCTCAGCCGCCAGCCTGCGCAGGGCGTCGGCATCCTCCTCGCCGTCATTAAAGCCCGCGAGGAGGACATACTCGAAGGTCGGCCGGCGGCGGGCCTTTTTCGCATAATACTTGACAGCATTGAGGAGTTCGGGCAGGGGGTAGCGTTTGGCGATGGGGACGATCTGCCGGCGCTTGGCATCGATGGCCGAGTGGAGTGAAACGGCGAGGCGGAAGGGCTGCCCCTCATCCGCGAAGCGCAGGATGGCCGGAGTGATGCCGACGGTGGAGATGACGATGTGACGGTGGCCGACGGCTATGCCGTCGGGGTTGTTGATGAGGCCGGCGGCGGCGGTGACGGCTTCATAGTTGAGAAAGGGCTCACCCATGCCCATAAAGACGATGTTGGTCGGCATTTCCCCGGTCTCACGCGCCGCCTGCAGCACCTGGTCGGCGATCTCGCCCGTGGTGAGGTTGCGCCTGAAACCCAGGGCGCCGGTGGCGCAAAAGGCACAGCCCAAAGCGCAGCCGACCTGGGAAGAGATGCAGAGGGTCCGGCGGCCGGACTCGGGGATATAGACCGCCTCGATGAGCGCTCCGTCCTCCAGCCGGAAGAGATATTTGACCGAACCGCTTTCGGGCGAGGCCGCCCGCTGCTCGAGGGTCATCCACTCCAGGCCGGCCTCCTCGGCCAGTTTGCGCCGCAGCTCGCGGCCGAGGTCGCTCATCACCTCGAAAGAGGCGGCGTGTTTGGCGTAGATCCAGCTGAAGAGCTGCCGGCCGCGGAATCTTTTTTCGCCGATCGATTCGGCAAAGAGCTCCAGTTCGGCGCGGTTCAAACCGACAAGTTTATTTTTCATAGACCATTCACAAAAGGGCACGGGCTGTGCGCGGCCCGCACGGCCGCGGATCGGTGATCGGGGAGGGATCCGCGCCCCCTAAATTAGCAGATGTTTTTCTATTTTCCAATCTTTTCCGCAATGCGGAACAACAGCTGGTACTTGCCGGTTATAACTAGACAGCGGCGCGTGTTGTCTTTTTCCGCCGGTATGTAAAAGTTGAATAAATACTGGAATCGATGGATAGGGAGGCGGCATGGAATTACGCAGCGCCCGCGATCTGGATGCTGTGCAGCAGCTCAAACAGGCCCACCAGGCCATCACTGGCGAGATCGGCAAGGTCATCATCGGTCAGCATCAGGTGATCGACGAGATGCTCATCTCCCTGCTTTCCCGGGGTCACTCCCTGCTGGTCGGGGTCCCCGGTCTGGCCAAGACCCTGCTCATCAGCACCCTGGCGAGGGTTCTCGATCTGCAGTTCAAACGCATCCAGTTCACCCCGGACCTGATGCCTTCGGACATCACCGGCACCGAGGTGATCGAGGGGGAAACCGGCGGCGGCCGCAAGGCCTTCAAGTATGTCAAGGGGCCGATCTTCGCCAACATTGTCCTCGCCGACGAGATCAACCGCACCCCGCCGAAAACCCAGTCCGCCCTGCTGCAGGCGATGCAGGAGCATGAGGTCTCCGCCGCCGGGGTCACCTACAAACTTGACGAACCCTTTTTCGTCCTGGCCACCCAGAACCCTATCGAGCAGGAGGGCACCTATCCCCTGCCCGAGGCCCAGCTCGACCGCTTCATGTTCAATCTCTGGGTGGACTATCCGAGCGAAGCCGAAGAGGTTGAGATAGTGACCACCACCACCAGCGCCTACCATGCCGACCTCAAGGTGATCCTCAAGGCGGCCGACATCATCGCCCTGCAGGATCTGGTGCGCCGGGTGCCGGTGGCCGAGAATGTGATCTCCTACGCCGTCCAGCTGGCGCGCAAGACCCGCCCGGGCCATGACAGCGCGCCTAAATTCATCAAGGAGTGGATCACCTGGGGGGCGGGACCGCGCGCCTCGCAGTACCTCATCCTCGGGGCCAAGACCCGCGCCATTCTCGACGGCCGGCCGACTCCCGATATCGCCGATGTACGCGCCCTCGCCAAACCGGTGCTGCGCCATCGCCTCGTCGCCAACTTTAACGCCGAGGCCGAGGGGGTCACCACCAGCCAGATTATCGACCGTCTCATTGCGGAGCAGGAGGGGTAAGCCATGGCCTCGCAGGCGCCGGACTACAGGCAGTTCCTCCAGCCCGCGGTGGTCTCCAAACTGACCAACCTTGACCTCATCGCCCGCCTGGTGGTGGAGGGCTTTATCACCGGGCTTCACCGCTCCCCCTACCACGGCTTTAGCGTCGAGTTTGCCGAACACCGCCCCTACATGCCGGGGGATGATATCCGCCATATTGACTGGAAGGTCTATGCCAAGACCAACCGTTATTACCTCAAGGAGTTCGAGGAGGAGACCAACCTCAAAGCTCACCTTCTGCTCGACGCCTCGGCATCGATGGGGTACGGCTCGGGCGCGGTGACCAAACTGCAGTACGCCATCTGGCTGGCGGCAGCCCTGGCCTACCTCATGATCCACCAGCGTGACGCCGTCGGACTGGTCACCTTCGACGAAAAGATCCGCCGCTACCTGCCGCCGCGCTCGATTTTCAGCTATCTGACCCTGCTGCTCCAGGAAATGCAAAACACCGCCAGCTCGGCGGCAACCGATGTGGCGCAAACCCTCCACCAGATGGCCGAACGCATCCACCGCCGCGGACTGGTGATCCTCTTCTCCGACCTCCTCGACGATCCCCAAAAAATCATTTCCGGCCTCAAACACTTCCGCCACAACAACCACGAGGTGATCGTCTTCCACCTCCTTGATCCCCTCGAACTCTCCTTCAACTTCAGGCAGGACGCCCTCTTCATCGACCTTGAAAGCGGCGACAGGATGACAATCCAGCCCTGGCACATCCGCGGCGAGTACCACCGGCTGATGACCGAACACATCGAAACCCTCAGACGCCAATGCCGCGAGAACCGCATCGATTATCTCCTGATCGATACCTCCCAGCCCTTCGACACCGCCTTGCTCGAGTATCTCGGCAAGCGCAAACGCATCGGGGGATGACGGCCGCAGCCGCGGGCAAAAAAAAAGGCCCGGAATCCGGGCCTGGAAAAGAGTGCGGGGTGATCAGCGGAACATCGCCTTGATGCTGCCCCAGGTCTGCCGCGCTGAGGAGATCTGCGGCGAAAGGCGGAGCACCTTGTCATAATCCGTAAAGCTGCCGTCCTCATTGACCATGCGCAGCTTGTAATAGAACTCGTGGGTGGTCTGCTTGAAGACGCTCTTGTCGATGTAGCTGTAGCTCCTCTCCCCTTCCCCCTTGTCCTTCACCCCGATTGTGACCAGGGTTTCATAATCACGGCTGTCCAGGCTGCGCAAAACCTGGTAGCCCTTGAGGTTGTTCTCCGCGGCGACGATCCACCGCAGCTCGACCTGATTATAGCCAGTCTCGCCCTGAAAGGAGGAGATGATGGCGCCGGCATGCAGCAGCGATCCGAGTCCCAGCAGGGCGAATGCGATGTATAAAAATGAACGTTTGGTCATGATGCGGCCTTTATTATCGATACCCCGGAATATTCTAGTAACTAATATACAAAGATTTCCGTCAAAGTCAATTGTTTTCTGCAGAGGATGCAAATTAAACCTATTTATGTATATAAAAATGAACTTGCGTAAATCAGATGTTGACAAAAAGAACTGCTTTCAGTATATTAGCCCGACAGGGGCAAGCTGTTCCGATGCTAACAACCAGGGGAAAATAGATTGGCAGGGACCGGGATACTATTCCAGACCGCAAATATCGAAGACTCCCTCGACCGGTATTTGCGGGAGATCAATGAGATTCCGCTGCTCCAGGCCAGTGAGGAGATAGACCTCGCCAAACGCATCCGGGCCGGGGATCAGGATGCGCTGGAGATGCTCACCAAGTCCAATCTCCGCTTCGTCGTCAGCGTTGCCAAACAGTACCAGAATCAGGGCCTCTCCCTCGGCGACCTCATCAACGAGGGCAATCTGGGCTTGCTCAAGGCGGCCACCCGTTTTGATGAGAGCCGGGGCTTCAAATTTATCTCCTATGCCGTCTGGTGGATCCGCCAGTCCATCCTCCAGGCCCTCGCCGAGCAATCCCGCATCGTCCGCATCCCTCTCAACCGCATCGGCGCCCTCAACAAGATCGAAAAGCTCTTTTCGTCGCTCGAGCAGGAATACGAACGCGAGCCGACCAAGGAAGAACTGGCCGAAGAGATGGATATGAGTCCGGCTGATATCTCGGATCTGATGAGCAACACCAGCAAGCAGCTCTCACTCGACGCCCCCATCGATGAAGAGGAAGAGAACAAGCTGATGGATGTCATCGAGGACTATGAGATGCCGGCGCCTGATTTCCAGCTGCAGGCCGAATCCCTGCGCATCGAGATCGAACGCGCCCTGGCTTCGCTGGAAGCCCGCGAGGCCGAGGTCATCCGCCTTTACTTCGGACTCGGCATGGAGCATCCCCTCACCCTCGAGGAGATCGGCCAGCGCTTCACCCTCACGCGCGAACGGGTCCGCCAGATCAAGGAAAAAGCCCTGCGCCGCCTGCGCCATAACTCCCGCAGCAACCTGCTCAGAAAATATCTTGGCTGACAAACATTATATTTTACATTGACTTACATTTTTGATAGTAATTTTTTCTTGACAAATTTCCGAAAGGTTAGTAAATTAGTGCATTAGCCCTCCACATTCATCCCCCATGTATTGACAAACAAAGTGAAGTGGCGTCCAAGGACGGGAGAACCTATCATTAAACTCAAAGGAAATAGAAATGCGCAACAAACAGATGAAGTTGCTCTATTTCTCTTTGGGGGGTACAGAACTTAAGGAAATCAGCCTCGGCTGGAAAAAAATTGTCGGTATAATTGTGTTGGGTATTGCTGCGATCGTGCTGCTGGTCTCGGTAAGCGTAGGATTGATTACTGCTCTTGTCAACGATTATCAGGTGGCCAACTTGAGCCGCAGCAACAACCGGCTGCAATCCTTGCTCGCGGACATGAGCAAAGAGGTTCAGGTCATCGAGTCCAAACTCAAATCCGTTGAACAGCAGGATGATGACTTACGCGTGTTTGTTGACATGCCCACCATCGACAGCGATATCAAAAAGCTGGGAACCGGGGGCAAAGTCAACGCATCCGCGATCGATCTTGCCTATGGATCGGGCAATGTGAATCAGCAGGCCTATCAGATGAAGGACCTGCTGGATAACCTCTCGCAGCGTGCGGAGCTGGCCGTTGAGAGCCGCCAGGAGATCATGAAGGAGTACTATGACAACCTGCGCAGGCTTAAGCAGA
The DNA here is from genome assembly GCA_029554865.1 of bacterium. Lineage (GTDB taxonomy): Bacteria > Zhuqueibacterota > Zhuqueibacteria > Residuimicrobiales > Residuimicrobiaceae > JAKPUX01. Next base: position 9,320 of record JAKPUX010000230.1, read on the forward strand.
CTCCTTCAATCAGGCCATTGGGCGGAGGCAGAGTAACCGACAAATTTGGCTATCGTTTGGATCCGTTCATCGACCGCTTCAAGCATCATACCGGTGTCGATTTTTCTGCCCCCCGCGGCACCGAGGTGTATGCCAGCGCAGACGGCAAAGTGGTCGAAACAGTCAATGATTACCGCCCCAACTATGATTACGGCAAGTATGTGCTCATCAATCATGGCTTCGGGCGGCTGACCCGTTATGCCCATCTCGATCAAATCAGTGTAAAGCCGGGTCAGGTCGTGAACCGCTATACGGTCATCGGCCGCGTCGGCGATACCGGGCGCTCCACCGGACCCCATCTCCATTATGAGGTGATTGTGGATGGCAAACCGGTCGATCCATTCGCTTACATTCTGGACTAGTCCGTTTTATTCATCAAAAGCCTGTCCAATCGACAGGCTTTTTTTTTGCGCGGAGCCCTATGCCCACGCCCATCAACCGCTCCATTCGTCCCCTTCTTCTTGCTCTTCTCCTGCTGGCTGCACACGCCCCTCTCTCCGGTCAACCCCCGGCCGCGCTGCTGCGGCAGGGCGTGGAGTTGGGCGTCATCCATGATTACGAACCCGCCCTGGATCTCTTCGGCCGCCTCAGCACTGAATACCCAGGCCGTCCTGAAGGCCCCTTTTATCGCGCCGCCATTCATCAATCGATGATGCTCGACTTTGAGAGCGGCGAATGGCAGGAGCTCTTTTACGCAGATCTCGAGGAGGCGATCCACCGCGCCTTGCAGCAGCTCCGCCTCCAGCCGGAGGATGCCGAGGCCCGTTTCTACGCCGGCGCCGCCTATGCCTACAAGAGCGCCCAGCTCAGCCGCGACGGCAAATACTGGCCCGCCTATCGCGCCATCCAGAGCAGCCTCGACTACCTGGAACCCCTCCTGAAAGAGGACTCGACCTGGTGCGACGCCCTCCTCGGCGTTGGCACCTATCAGTACTGGCGCAGCCGCATCACCATCAAGCTCTCCTGGCTGCCCTTCTTCCCAGACCGCCGGCGCGAGGGGATCGCCATGATCACCCGGGCCGCCGCCTGCGCGCAGCTCTCGCCGGCTTCGGCCTGGTCCAATCTCGCCTGGATCTCCATCCGGGAGAAGGAATATGACCGGGCTATCGTCTGGTCGCGCACGGGGCTTGAGCGCTACCCCGGCAGCCGATTCTTCCTCTGGCCGATCGCCGAAGCCCAATTTCTTAAGGGTGACTATAGTGCAGCAATCGGCAGCTATTCCAACCTGCTGCTCAGCACACGGGAGGCGCCCTATAACAACGGCTATAACGAGCTGGTCATTCTCTGGAAGATGGCCCAATGCCATGAGCGGATCGGCGAGAATGATCTGGCGCGGAGCTATTACCAGGAGATGGTGGACTGCCGGGTGGCCGAAGAGGTGAGGGGGCGGGCTGAAAGCAAGATCCGGATGGCACGGGAGTGGCTGGCCGCCCATTAGGCGGCAGAATGGCGGCCGCGCCAGGCCAGCACTGCCTCAGCCGTCGTGATGATGGCCAGCCAGAGGGGCACCCACACCACCGTCGCCTCGGGCCAGAACCATCCCAGTTCATAACTCCGCCATGAAAAAGGGAAAAACCAGTAATAGCCGTCGCCGAGATGGCTCTGCATAAGGTCGAGGCCGAAGTGGAGCAGAATGCCCGCGCTGATGGCCAGGCGCGCGCAGCGGCGCAAATCGGGGGTCATGAATTCCGCCGCCAGCAGACCGCAGAGCAGGGCGAAGAGGGGGGTGTGCATCGCCACGGTATAGCCCTGCCAGTGCGGAAAGAGGATGTAGATGGGGCGAGAGATGATATCGGGCAGGAAGGTGCCAAGAAAGAAGAGGAGCCGCACTCTCCGCCAGCGCTGCGGCCGCACCAGCAGCCAGGCCGCAAAGCCATGGGTCACGAGGTCCGGCATCGCTGACGCTCCTCCCAGTAAAAGCGGCGGCAGTCGAAGCGATAGGCGGCCAGCCAGAAAAAGGCAAGCAGCAGGAGGGGCAGGATCGACCAGACGATCTTGGCGCGACGCCCCCTGGCCGGATGGAGGGCTTCCAGCTCCAGGCGGCCGGGAGAGCGGAAGCGGGCGATCAAGCTGACATACTCCCCGGGGCGGGCGTCGCCGGGTGGACCGATCACTTTCACCTTCAGCCCCGCCTGGTGGACGATCAGGCTGTCCGGCCAGGTCTGCACCACTGTCACCTCGGTGGCCAGGGTGATGCGCCGGCCTTCATAGCGCCCCGGATCGGCGAGACAGTCGCGCAGGGTGACCGCCGGATTGGCGCTGTGGCCATACCAGATCAGGGCGGCCAGGACGAGGGTCAGCAGGGTAATGCGGAGGGGGCGCTGCATCGCTCACTCCGCCGTCATCAGATCCGCAAGATGGCGGCGCGCAGCCGCCAGCAAGAGCTCGTGCAGGTGGCCATTGGAGGCCACGACATTGCCGCCCCAGATCGCCTCATCGCCGCCCCTGAAATCGCTGATCCGGCCGCCGGCTTCCGTGATTATTAACGAGGCGGCCGCAACATCCCAGGGCGCAAGCCCCAGCTCCCAGAATCCCTCATAGCGGCCGCAGGCGACATGGCAGAGATCCAGCGCCGCCGAACCCATGCGCCGGATGCCGCTGACCTGGAGAAAAATCTCCTCGAACGAGGCGAGAAATCTGCCGAGATTATGCTTCTGCTTGAAGGGGAATCCGGTGGCCAGCAGCGCCAGGGAGGGATCGCGGATGAGGGAGACGCCGATAGGCTCGCCATTGCACCGTGCGCCATGGCCCTTCTCAGCGGTGAAGAGTTCATCGTGGACCGGGTCGAAGACCAGGCCGAACAGGATCTCCCCCTCATGCTCCAGGGCGAGGGCGATCGAAAAAACCGGGATGCCGTGAATATAGTTGGTGGTGCCGTCCAGGGGATCGATAATCCAGCGCCAGCCGCCCGCCTCTGAACGGCTCGACTCTTCCGCGTAGAAACGGTGGTCCGGAAAGGCCGCGCCGAGCCGCTCGATGATCAGCCGTTCCGAACTCTTGTCGACAAAGGTGACAAAATCGGCTGCTCCCTTGCGGTCGACATCCTTCTGCTCGATGGTGCCAAAATGGTCCATAAGCAGACGCCCGGCCGCGCGCGCCGCAGCGGCCGCCTCCTCCCCCTCTCTCACCAGATGCATGGATCCGACCTCCTGTGCTGTGATCCTCAGCGGACGGACGCAGTCAGTCGGGCCGCAGCTCGACCACCGTCACACCGGCATTGCCTTCGTTCCAGTTGCCAAGGCGTGCGTTGGCGACGCGGGGATGGTCGCGCAGGAAGCGGCCGATCGAAGCGCGCAGGGCGCCGGTCCCCTTGCCATGGATGATGCGCACCTCGGAATAGCCGGCCATGATGGCCTCGTCGAGATAGACCTCCACGCGTTCGATCGCTTCCTCGGCGCGCAGCCCGCGCAAATCCACCTCGTTGCGCACCGGAGCCTCCTCATCGAGAAGAATCCGGGTGCCCCCCCTGCGGCGGAGTTCCCTGCGGCTGCTCTTGCGCAGCTCGGCCAGCGGGGCCCTGATTTTCACCCCCTCGACCTGAATCAGCACCCTGCCCTGCTGATCGGGCTCTGTAACCACCTCCCCGACACTGCTCATCTTTTCCCAGCGCACGGCATCGCCGACCTGGATCGGACCCGACTCCGCGCTCTCCTCCGCGGGGGGGGGCTCGACCGCCTTGACCTTTTCCAGCTCCTGAGCGACCTCCCGGCGGCGGGACTCCAGGGCCTGTTTGGCCGCACGGATGGCCTCGGTCTGCGCCTGTTTCTCCCGGATCTCCCGGATCGCCGATTCGACGGTGCTGTTGGTCCGCCGGAGGATCTCTTCGGCTTCCTCAGCAGCCTTGCGCTTGAGGGCCTTCTCCTCGCGCCTCAGCTGTTCGCTGCGTTCCTGATAGAGTTTGAGCAGGCCGCGGTATTCGGTCTCGCGCAGGTCGGCCTGGCGGCCGATCTCGTCATAATGCTGGATCTTGCCCTCCAGCTCCAGGATCAGCCCCTCCAGCCGGTCTTTCTGCGCGCCAACCAGCTCCTGAGCCCGGCTGATCAAGCCGGCGGCGAGGCCCATGCGGCCGGCGATCTCAAAGGCGTAGCTGGAACCGGGGATGCCGGCGCGGAAATGGTAGGTTGGCTGAAGGGTATCGATATCGAAGGCCATGGAGCCGTTCTCCACCCCATCCGTGCGATAGGCGAAGGCTTTGAGCGCACTCTGATGGGTGGTGACCAGGGAGAGGGCGCGGCGATCAGTGAGTTTTTCCAGGATGGCCATGGCCAGGGCTGAACCCTCCTCAGGATCGGTGCCGGCGCCGATCTCATCGATGAGCACGAGGCTGCCGGCCCCGGCGCTCTCGGCGATGGCCTTGAGTCCGGCCAGATGGGAGGAAAAAGTGGAGAGATCGTTGTCAATCGACTGCTGGTCGCCGATGCTGGCGTAGACCCTTTTGATGGCGCCGATGCGCGAATGGGGCAGGGCGGGGATATGCAGGCCGCTGCGGGCCATCAGGGTGAGCAGTCCGACTGTTTTGAGAGCCACGGTTTTGCCGCCGGCGTTAGGGCCGCTGATGATGATGGTGTGGCTGTTTTCGCCGAGGAGGATATCGAGGGGGATGACCTCCTTCTCCCCCATGCGCAGCACCAGCAGGGGGTGGCGGCCGCTGGCGATATGGAGCAGCGGCTCCGGGACAAGTTCGGGCGGATGGGCATTGAGGCGGCGGGAAAAGCAACCCTGGGCGTAAAGAAGATCGAGCCGGGCGAGCAGTTCGAGATTGGCCTCGATGGCGGGCAGGGCCGCGCGCAGCAGATCGGCGAGATGGCGCAGGATCCGCTCCACCTCCCTCGCCTCCTCGGCCTCGAGTTCGCGGATGCGGTTGTTGTCCTCTACTGATTCGATCGGTTCAACGAAAAGGCTTGATCCGCTCGCCGACTGGTCGAGCACCAGTCCCCGCACCTTGCGCTTGTACTCCTCCTTGACCATCAGAACCAGCCGGCCGTTGCGCACGGTGATCAGATTCTCCTGGAGCACGCCCTGCCCGGCCAGGGTGCGCTGGATCGACTCCATGCGCTGGCGGGCATGACTCTGCGCCCGGGCCAGCTGTTTGCGGACCCCCGCCAGTTCCGGTGAAGCCTCGTCCTTGACAACGAGGGTGTTTTCGTCGATGCAGCGGCGGATCTCCTTCTCGACGGCTTCCCTGGGTTCGAGCTGTTCGGCAATGCGGGTGAGGCAGGGCATCTTTTCACTGCGTGACACGAAATAGAGCCGGAGCCGCCGGACCGCTGCCAGGGTGCGCAGCACCGGCATGAGTTCCTCGGGGGAGAGGTAGCTGCCGCCGATGCGCAGGCTCCTGACTTGGGGCCTGAGATCATGGATACCGTCAATGGGGAGAGCCTGGTCATAGTCGAGCAGATCGCGCATCTCGGTGGTCTGGGCCATGCGCTCGGCCAGGAGATTCTCGTCACTGAGGGGTTCGACCACGAGGGCGCGCTCATGGCCCAGCTCCGAGCTGGCGCACTCGGCCAGCTTTTCGCGCACCCGGTCGAATTCAAGGGTTTGAAACGTGGAAATCATTCTTCAGGATAATCCTCCGCCGGGCGCGTGGCTTCCCGAACCCCCGCGGAGGGTGTTGCGCGGATCACCTGATTGACGACCATTTGGGCGAATTTGGACATATGTGGAAAAAGGGAAGAGTTGTTTTGATAGGATTCAAGTTTGTCGCCCAGATAGAGGCTGTTGAGGGCCAGGGCGACGACGCTGATGATGAAGGCCCCCTTGACGAAGCCGATGAAGGCCCCGCCCATGCGGTCGAGCGTGCTTTGGCCGTTGCCGCCGAGCATGTTGTTGAAAAGGTAGCCGATGACGCGGAAGAAGATATGGGTGCCGAAGAGGGCAATGAGAAAACCGGTCAGTTCGACCGGCAGGGCCTTGAGTGAGGGCAGAAAGCCTGTCGCCATGGCGCCGGCTCTGCCGCCCAGTTTGAGGGCCACCAGGGCCGCGATGAGCCATCCCGTCAGGCCGACCAATTCCTTGGCCAGGCCGATTTTGGCCCCTGTATAGACGAACCAGACCAGGGCGGCGATGATGATCAAGTCGAAAGGGCTCATTTTCTCATCCTGATTTACTGCGCCATAAAAAAAAGTGAATAAAGCGCCCGGGGTTGCGACGCTCTATTCACTCAATTCCGTTGCAGAAAACCGATCGTCACAGACTCAGTTTACGGCGCACCATCTCGCTGACCATTTTGCCGTCCGCCCTGCCCTTGGTCTCATTCATGACCAGGGGCATCACCTTGCCGAGATCCCTGATGGTCTGGGCCCCCGCTTCCGCGATGGCCCGGTCAATGATCGTTTCGATTTCGGCGGTATCGAGTGCAGCGGGGAGATAGCCTTGAATCACCGCCAGCTCCGCCTCCTCTTTTTCGGCGAGGTCCACGCGGCCGGCATTCCGGTACGCTTCGATGGCTTCACGGCGTTTTTTGGCGGCATTGGCGAGGACGCCGAGCATCTCGTCATCGGTCAGCTCGGCCCGCTTGTCGATGGCGGCGTCCTTGATCTGACCGCGCAGCAGGCGAATCGTGCCCAGACGGACCGCTTCGCCCGCCTTCATGGCGGATTTCATATCCTCTGTGAGCCGGTCTAAAAGACTCATGATCACTCCAATAAACCAAAACGCCGGTGAACGGGCCTTACCTCTCCATCATCTGCAGCTTGCGCATCTTGCGACGCGCCGCATTGAGCTTACGTTTGCGTCTTTCGCTCGGTTTCTCAAAGTGCTGATGTTTTTTAATGTCGGACATCAGACCTGCTTTTTCGCAAGCCTTGGTAAAACGCTTCAAAGCTCTTTCAAAGGGTTCGTTTTCACGAATGCGAACTCCTGGCATTCAGAAATCAACCTCCTTCCTGATCGTATTTTTTTGTACCATTTACAAATTTAAGGAAAAACAGCCACAGAAGCAAGGAGTTTTTCCTGTTTGCCTCGGCCCTCCCGCTAAAGCCAGGAGAGCCCCGCGCTTTTTTATTGCTTTGTTCGCGATTTTGATGTATCCTATATTAGGCGGCTCCAGAACCGCAGATTGGTAGGTCACCCCTTCTCCGGAGGAACCATGTTAAAAAAAATCCTGCTCGCTATCCTGATCCTGTTGATCGCCGGTCTGGCCTATCTCTACCTCAATAAGGACAAGATCGCCCGTGTGGCCATCGAGAAGAGCCTTCCCCTCATCGAAACCTCCCTGCTCGAGAACCTGCCCGGCGACGTCAACCGGGATGATGTCAAGGCGGTGTTTGACCGGATTGATGTCAAGGTCAAGGAGGGCAAGGTGGACATCATGCAGATGCAAACCCTGCTCGAAAATTTCCAGCAAGCCCTCAAGGACCAGAAGGTCGACGAGGAGGAATTCCACAAGGTCTACGCGGAGATAAAAAAGCTCGCCGGCGACTAACGGCAGTCATGCCCAGAGGCGCGGCGGCCGACATTTTTCTTGATTTTAGCGGCCGGATTGGTTACCTTGCCCCCAACGCAGATCTTTCACCCCAAGGGAAAGCGCCCATGAAGCTCAACCTTCGCCATCTGATCAGGCAAATCTCGCCGCCGCCGAAGTGGCGGATCCCCGTGCTCTTCCTGCTCGCCCTCCTCACCGGGCTGGGCGGCCTGACCCTCCATCTGGCCAGGGCGACCTCCTATTTCTCGGACGATCCGCTCACCTGCCTCAACTGCCATGTCATGCGCTCGCAGTTCGCGACCTGGCAGCGCAGTAGCCACACCCGCGTGGCGACCTGCAACGACTGCCATGTGCCCCACGACTCCTTCATCCGTCACTATGCCTTCAAGGCGCAGGATGGACTGCGCCACGCTTTCATGTTCACTTTCCGTCTCGAGCCCCAGGTCATCCGCATCAAGTCAGCCGGGGCCGGCGTGGTCCGCGAGAACTGCATCCGCTGCCATCGCCAGCTCGTTGAACAGCTGCCGATGTACAAGTTCGCCGCTGCCAGCCCACGCCACCGTGTGCCCGACAAGAGCTGTGTGGAATGCCATGCCGGCACCCCGCATGGCCGGGTCAACAGCCTGGCCTCGGTCCCGATGGTGCGTGTGCCTCGCCTTACTCCGGCCGCTCCCGCATGGCTGATGCAGCCGCGCAATCGCGCCGCCGTCGATCCTGAACCTTAATCTGCCTGGAGAACATCATGTCTGGCGACCAAACCAAATTCACGCAAAAACCCCTCTTTTACTGGATGCTCTTCATCGCCACCGCGGTCGTGGTTTTTCTGATTGGTCTCTTCGGCGCCTCTGTTCTCGAGCGCCGCAGCGAATCCTATCAGCTGCTGCAGCCGGTCAAGCCCATCGCCGACTGGGAGCCCAGCAATGCCGCCTGGGGCGAAAATTATCCCCGTGAATATGAGACCTACCGCGCCACGGCGGAGACCACCTTCGCCTCCCTGCACGGAGGTTCGGCCACCATCGATGCCCTCGAGCGCTATCCCCGCCTCGTCGTCCTCTGGGCCGGCTACGCCTTCAGCCGCGACTACAAGCAGGGGCGCGGCCACTATCACGCCGTCGAGGATATCCGCAACACCCTGCGCACAAACGTCCCGCAGCCGGGCACCTGCTGGTCCTGCAAGAGCACCGACGTCCCGCGCCTGATCAACAAAATGGGCGCCGCCGAATTCTACAAGGCCAAATGGGAGGACCTCGGCTCCGAGGTCGTCAACAACATCGGCTGCCAGGACTGCCACGATCCCAAGACCATGAACCTGCGCATCACCCGGCCCGCCCTTATCGAGGCTTACCAGCGCCAGGGCAAAAAGATCGAAGAGTCGACCCACCAGCAGATGCGCTCGCAGGTCTGCGCCCAGTGCCACGTCGAGTACTACTTCAAGGGCAAGCAGGAAAAATATCTTACCTTCCCCTGGGACGAGGGTTCCACCGCCGAGCAGATACAGGCCTATTATGACAAGGTCGAGCACGTCGACTGGGTCCACAAGATCAGCGGCGCCCCCATGCTCAAGGCGCAGCACCCCGACTGGGAGATCTTCCAGATGGGCATCCATTTCCAGCGCGGCCTCGCCTGCGCTGACTGCCACATGCCCTACCGCAGCGAGGGCGGAGTCAAGTTCACCAACCACAAGATCGCCAGCCCCCTTGAAAATGTGGCCGGTTCCTGCCAGGTCTGCCATCGCGAGAGCGAGAAAGCCCTCATCGATAATGTGCAGGAGCGCCAGGAGAAGGTGCGCCAGCTGGCGGGCATGGCCGAGGATCTTTTGGTCAGGGCCCACATCGAAACCCGCGTGGCCCTCGATCGCGGCGCCACCCCCGAACAGATCAAGCCGGTCTATCAGCTCATCCGTCAGGCCCAGTGGCGCTGGGACTTTGTCGTGGCCAGCCACGGGGGCAGCTTTCACGCCCCGATCGAATGCGCGCGCATCATGGGCAACGCCATCGAAAAGGCGGCCGAGGCTCGCACCCAGCTGGCCGGACTGCTGGGCCGGCTGGGCGTGGAGCTGCCGGTGGCGATGCCGGACATCTCCACCAAGGCCAAGGCGCAGCGCTACATCGGACTCGACATGGCCAGGCTCGAGGCGGAGAAGGCCGATTTCAAGGCCAGGGTTATCTCCACCTGGGGCGAGCCGGCCCTCTAACCCCGACCGATCCGGCGATGGCAGAACAAATCCTTGAATTTATCGTCGCGCCGGCCCAGGGCAAGGAACGGCTCGACCTCTACCTCGCCTCCCGTCTGCCTGCGGTCACCCGGGCCAAGCTGAAGCGCCTGATCGATGATGGCGCCGTCTCCCTGGACGGCCGGCCCACCAAGGCCGGCCATCTGGTGCGCCCGGGAGAAACCATCGTGGTCACCTTCCCCGCCGCCGCGCCCAAAGGCGTCGAGCCCGAGGAGATCCCCCTGGATATCCTCTACGAGGACGAACACCTCCTCGTCGTCAACAAGGCGGCGGGCATGGTGGTGCACCCTGCCTATGCCAATCTGAGCGGAACCCTGGTCAACGCCCTGCTCGCCCACTGCCGCAGCCTCTCCAGCATCGGCGGGGATGCCCGTCCGGGGCTGGTCCACCGGCTCGACAAGGAGACCTCCGGCCTGCTCGTCGTCGCTAAAAACGACCTCACCCACGTCGGACTGGCCCGGCAGCTCTCCGAGCACAAAATGGAGCGCGAATACCGGGCCATCGTCTGGGGCCACCTCGCCCGCAAGCAGGGCTGCGTCCGGGCCGCCCTGATGCGCAATCCCAAGGACCGGCTGCGCATGATGATCCACCCGGAGGGCAAGATGGCGGTCACCCATTATCAGGTGCTGGAGGAGCTGCCACTCACGAGCTATATGCAGCTCAACCTCGAAACCGGCCGGACTCACCAGATCCGCGTTCACATGAGCAGCCTCGGCCACCCCGTCTTCGCCGATGCCACCTACGGGGGACGCGCCAAACAGCTGGCCGGCCTGAATCATGAAAATACCCGGCTCGGTCTGCACCTGCTGAAAAGCTGCAACCGGCAGATGCTTCATGCGCGCACCCTCGCCTTCACCCACCCTGTCACCGGCGAATTGCAGCGCTTCGAGTGCGCCATCCCCGCTGATATGCAGGCCCTTCTCGAGGAGCTGCGCAGCCAGTCGGAGGTATAATGCAAACTTTTTCGCCGCACCGGCGTATAATGAACAAACCGATGCCCATAGCCCGGAGGCAAGCATGAAAATTGTCCCTCTCCTCGCCCTGCTCCTGTGCGCCCTGACAGCCGGCGCTGAGGCCGAAATCGTCTCGATGGAAAAAAAGTACCATATCCGCGGCGATATGGAACTGGACATGCGCGTCGACGGCGGCAAGGTCGAGATCCTGCGCAGCGAGGACAACGACTGCCATATCCTGATCGAATATGACCGGGAGAGATGCCGGGCTGATGTCAATCTTGATGAAGATACCGATGTGCTCGAACTCTTTGTCGATCACGACAACTGGGCGATGACCAAAAAAAGCGTCGATGACAAATCCAAATATGCCCGCATCCGCATCAGCCTGCCCCCCAAGGCTGATCTGGCGCTGAATCTGGAGATGAAGGCCGGCGAGCTCGACATGAAAGTGGGCGACCTGCACATTAAAAGCTTCGAACTCCGCAGCTATGCCGGCAAGACCAGCATCGATTTCGACCAGCCCAACCGCTGCGAGATGAAAACCTTCGACGTTGATTTCAAGATCGGCGAGGTCAAGCTCTACAATCTCGGCAATGCCAATTTCGCCGAAGCCGACATCAACAGCAGCGTCGGCTCCATGCTCATCGATTTCAACGGCGAAAAAATCGAACAGGCCATGGCCCGCATCGATCTCGAGATCGGCGAGAGCACCATTGTCGTCCCCGAAAAAATCGGCGTCAAGATCAAGGTCTCCAAGTTCCTCTTCCTCTCCAATGTCGATTATCCCAACTGGTTCACCCAGGAGGGCTCTTATTACTATTCACGCAACTATAACAAGAAAAAGGAGTCGCTCTATCTGGTCGTTTCGACAGGCATCGGCGAACTCAAGATCCGCGTCGACAAGAAAAATGACTAACCGCTAATCTACGCTACTCTGATTCCGCTGCCAGGAGCACCACATGGCAGCCCGGAACACCCACTCTTCCCGCCCGCCCACCCACTCAAAACCGGCTAATGGGTGAACGCTTGATGGAACCTGGGCAACCCTGATCTGGCCGGACTGGAGCAAACGGTAACAGCATGATCCTCATCCTGGTTCTCCTCCTCTTAGCCTTCCCCCTCTATGGTCAAGGCGACCTCTATCTGGTTTTCGGCTCCGACACCAGCATCTGGGATGGCATGAGCACGACCAACTTTGTCAGCCATTACCGGCCGGACACCTATTCCGCCCCGGCCAGCAATGCGGCTGTGGTCATTGACGAAGGCTTTCGAGCCCGTTTGCGCGACTCCGAGGGCCGCCCAATGCCCTTCACCTGGTGGATGCACAGCGGCAATCTCTTCCGCCACGCCGACAACTGTGATGTCCCCCTTGCCAACACCATCGCCATCCATTTGATGAAGCGCTATCACGGCGATCGCATTGCCAGGGTGGGCGACGAACTGACCTTGCATTACCACACCTGGGACTGGACCGACGAGAACGGCGACGGCATCTACTGCTGGAACCAAACGCGCAGCTTTGAGCAGTGCCGAGAGGATTTTGATCTCACCCTCTGCCACTATCTGCTCGAGGAGGAGATCTTTCCGGTCTCCTTCAGAAGTGGATGGCACTATATGGACAACATCTGGCAGGCCTATCTCGACGAGCTGCTCCCCTTTTCTCTCCACAGCGCCTATCCCTCAAAAAAACTGACCTCGGAAGAGCCGACCAACAATATCTATGACTGGTCGCAAGCCACCTCGAGATGGGTGCCCTACAAACCCTCTCCGGATAATTATCAGCTCCCTGGCGGCTCGAGGGGCTGGAACGTACGCTGCATATATATGGGCGGGCTCAAAGCCGCGGCTGTCGAGGGCATGTTCGCCGGGGCCAACGCCGGTGTGGACCAGCTCGCCTGCATCTGGTCACACCTTCCCGAAGCCGATTTCCCTGAGCAGATCACCAAAGCCCATACGCTCATCGTCGAGGCCGCCAAACGCTATCCCAAGGTCCGTTTTCATTACATGACCGCTATCGACGGCTACCAGGCCTGGCTCAGGACCGCCGACCGGCAGGCCCCGACCCTCACCTTTCGAGATAACGGCCCGGCAGAGCAGCCGGTCTTTTCGATAGAGACCGACGAACCCATCTTCCAGAGACAGCCCTTCGTCGCCATCAAGGATATCTACAGCCGCTATCAGATTCTCCCCTGCACCCGCACCGGCGCATTTACCTGGGAAGCGGTATCCCCCCTCGGCCGCGACCGCCTCGTCAAGGCCGGGGTGGCGCTTTGCGATACGGTCGGCAACCAGGCCCTCCAGCTCATCCGTTATCTGCCGGAGGATATTTTTCTGGACAATGAATCGGGCGCCTATCGCGAACAGACTCCCCTCTTCAGAACCATCGACGACTACGCCTGGGGCACCAACGCCCGCGCCGCCACCATCGCCGGCGGGGATTCGGCCGTGGTCCGCTTCGAGCTGCCCGTGCGCGAAAAACGGGCCTACCAGCTCCTCTGTCAGTTCGCCCCGACCGCCCATCCAGCTGACACCCTGACCGCCATCCTCACCCAGTCCGGCCGCATCATCTGGCGGGAGGAAATCACCGGACCCAAAGCCGCCAAACGCTGGCACTTTGTCACCGTCTCTGAACTCGATCCCGCCGGCGCGCCGGCCCTGTACATGATCGCACACAACCGCAGTGCAGAGCTGCGCGAATTCAGCCTCGACGCCCTGAGAATCACCCCGATCATACCCGATCGCAAGCTGGAGGTCAGCCCGGCTCTTTTCCATTTTGGCGAGACCAGCCTCTATACCCGCGTCGAAAAGAACCTGCTCATCCACAACGCCGGCAGCGGCCCCCTCTCCATCCACTCCATCTCCACCCGGATGGGCCTCTTTCAGCTCAGCACGGCGGGGCCCCTGACCATCCCCCCTTTCAGCAGCGACACTCTCGCGGTGGCCTTTGAGTCCGACCATGCTGTAATGGCGACCGATACCCTGGTCATCGCCAGTGATGATCCCGTCCAGCCACGCCACGTGCTGCCACTCACGGTCGAGGCCAGCGCCTTCTTCATTACTGCCGATAATGACGATCCTGTCAGCTATTTCGAGTACGGCGTCTGGTTCAACTCCTCCGTCGAGGCCTCCGGCGCGAGCAGCCGCTACATTTCCCTCAGCGGCCATCTCGGGGCATGGGCGCAGTTCATGGCCACCCCGCCGCGCAGCGGCACCTATGCCATTTCGATCATTCTTCCCAAAACGGAAAATGCCACCAACCATGCCCTTTACAAAATCCTCGCCCGCGGCCAGACCCTCGATTCGCTCTATATCGATCAGAACGCCGGCAGCGGTGGATGGGTCGAACTCGGCCGCTACGACCTCATGGCAGGAAGACCTGTTCTCGTTCAGGTCATCCATGCCGGCGGCCAGACCGCCGGCGCTGTGCTCAGGGCCGACGCCGTGCGCTTCATCCTGCAGGGCGAAAGCACCGGCCTGGCCCGCACGGAGAGCGGCGTGCTTCCCGGTGAGGTCCGGCTGCTGCCCAACTATCCCAATCCCTTCAATGCTTCCACAACCATTTGCTATTCACTCCCGGCTGCGGCCGGGGTGCATCTAGAAATCTACGATCTGCAAGGCCGCAGGGTGCGCACCCTCAGCCGGGAAATCCGGATGGCGGGGGAACATACGGTGACCTGGGACGGATGCGATGAGGCGGGAAGGGTGGTCGCTTCGGGTCTCTATTTCTACAAATTATCCGGGGAGGATTTTTCGCTCTCCCGACGCATGTTTCTGGTCCGTTAAGTTCACGTCTAGGAGATGCTTTCATGAAACGTATTCACCATCTTTTACTGCTCCTCATGCTCGCCGCTCTGCTCCTGCTGGCGGGCTGCGCTCCTGGCACCGGCCGCTACACCGCCGCCGGGCCGGCGGGATTTCTGGACGGCATCTGGCACGGCTGGATCGCCCCGGTCACCCTCATCGTCGGCCTCTTCAACGATGGCGTGCGCATCTATGAGCCTTTCAATAAAGGCTGGTGGTATGATCTCGGCTTTTACATCGCTGTGATCTCAGGCTTCGGCGGGCTTTCCCTGACACGCCGCAAAAAGTAGTGTGCGGAGAGTTATTACTGGGATCCGCAGGGAGTGGCTGACGGACATCCTTGCGGCAGCACAAGTCTGCGGACGGACAATAAAAAAAGGCCGGATGGTATACCATCCGGCCTTTTTTTTATTGCTCATTTGCTGCGGCTCGGGCCGTCCCTCCGGCTTAAGGCCGCCAGGACGGGGAGAACAACGGACTGCCTTCAGCCGCCTGGGTCTCTATCAACCCTTGGGGGTGGGATGCGCAATCTGCTTCCAGTCCTGCTCCGCCTTGAAGGGCTTGTAGGTTGGGCTCTCCTGATTGTGGCACTTGACGCAGGACTTGAGATCACCGGGATTGTAGGAGACTGCAGCATGGTCCTGGGTGCCCGCAGCCAGGGCCTTCATGACCTTCATGGACTGGTAGAGCGAACCGGGGCCATGGCAGGTTTCACAGGTCACGCCGTCTTCCATTTTGTAGGTCGCCGCCTTGGCGGTCGCAGGGGCGTCGTAGGCCGTGACGTGGCACTTCAGGCACTTGGATGATTTCTGGGGATCATCGATGCCGGCCTTTTTGCCGACAGCTTTGGCCTCTTCGGTGCCCAGGGTGGCGTAGGCGCTGGCATGCTTGGACTTGGACCAGATCGGATGGGCCTCGCCCTTGGCCTTGGCCGTGTGGCACATCTTGCACTTGGCGGCGCCAATATACTGGGCTTTCTCGGTCTGAGCGAAGAGATTCATACTGAAAACCAGGGCCAGAACGAAGACAAGTCCGACCATCCACAGGCTTTTTTTCATTTTTTTCCTCCGGTGTGATAATAACGGCTGTACTGACAACACCTAAAGTTAACCAAAAAGGGATGAGAATTGCAATAATAAAATTTATCAGCATAACTGATCGGTACATTTTGCCTCAGTATAACGCCGATAACCGGCAAAAGTTCATTCTTCCGGTTCATTATTTTCATCTTCTCCCCCCTCTCCCCAGCGCTCCATGCGCGAATAGAGTTGGCGGCGGGTGATCCCGAGCAGTCTGGCGGCAAGGCTTTTATTGCCCTCCGCCTTTTCCAGGGCCTTGTCGATGAGGCGGCGTTCCATTTCCTCCAGGGTCGGGATCTCACCGACTCCTCGCGCCGGTGCCGGAGCGTTCTCCCCGCTGTGGCGCAGGTGAACGGGCAGATCCTCGGCGGTGATCTGCTTCCCCCCCGACATGATCAGGGCGCGCTCGATGATGTTCTCCAGTTCGCGCACATTGCCGGGCCAGTTGTACTCCATCAGAGAGTGCAGGGCTCCGGCATCGATCCCCGCCGTTTGGCTGTTTTGTTTGGCCAGGAAATGATCCGCCAGCGCCGGGATGTCCTCCACCCGGTCGCGCAGGGGCGGCAGCATGATCGGAAAGACATTGACCCGGTAATAGAGATCCTCCCGGAAGGTATTGCTGCGCACCGCCTCTTCCAGATCGCGGTTGGTGGCGGTGAGAATGCGCGCCTGCATGGTGATGGTCTCGGTGCCGCCGAGGCGGACGAACTCGCGCTGCTGCAGCACCCTCAGGAGCTTGATCTGGGTGGCGGGGGTCAGTTCCCCGATCTCGTCGAGGAATATGGTTCCAATCCCGGCCAGCTCGAAACGTCCCGGTTTCTGCCGTTCCGCGCCGGTGAAAGCCCCCTTTTCATGGCCGAAAAGCTCGCTCTCGAGCAGGGTCTCGGGCAGGGCGCTGCAGTTCACGGCGATGAAGGGCTGATCGGCGCGGCGGCTGCGCTGATGAATCGCCCGCGCCACCAGTTCCTTCCCGGTGCCGCTCTCCCCGCGGATGATCACCGTCGCATCGGTCGGAGCCACCTTTTCAACCAGCTCGTAGACTTTTTGCATTGCTCCGCTCTGGCCGACCATGTTCTCGAGGGAGAAACGCTCCTTGAGCTGCACGCGCAGGTCGAGGTTCTCGATGCGGAGCTGGCGTTTTTCAAGAATGTTGCGCACCTTGAGGCGGAGCTCGTCGATCTCGAAGGGTTTGATGATATAGTCAAAGGCCCCGCTCTTCATCGCCTCCACGGCGGTGCGGGCATCGGCATAGGCGGTCATGAGCAGCACCTCGGTCTCGGGCCAGCTGGCCTTGACCCTCTTGAGCAGCTCCACTCCGCTTATGCCTGCCATCTTGATATCGCTGATGATGACGTCGAAGCGCTCTAGGGTGAGGGCGGCCCAGGCGGCTTCTCCGCTCTCGGCGGTGGTCACCGCCAGCCGGGGCGTGACCAGGGCCTCGCGCAGGATGGCGCACATGCGCTTTTCATCATCGACGATCAACAGTTTCGCAGTTGTGCTCTCCATCACTCACCTTGCCCCCCGTGTCCGGGGAAAATGATCCTCATCAGGGTGCCGCCCTCGCCGGGTTCAAGGGCCATGATCTCGCCGCCGTGTCCCTCGACGATCCTCTTGCACACCGCCAGTCCCAGGCCGGTGCCGCTGCTCCTGGTGGTAAAAAAGGGCTCGAATATTTCCCGTCCGCGGCCCTGCAAACCGGGTCCGTGATCCTGCACCTCGATGACCACCTGGCTCCTGCCCAGAATACTCTGCTTGCGCAGGCGAAGAATGATGTCGCCCTCCCCGCTGTTCTCCATCGCCTGCTGGGCGTTGAGTAGCAGATTGAGGAGCATCTGTCCGATCTGATCCGCATCGCAGCGGAAAAAGAGCTGCTGTTCAGTACACTGACAGTCCACCCGCCTGCCCTGGCGCGAAAAACCTGCCGCCAGCTCGTTCAGGAGGGGAACGAGATCATGCCGGGCCATCTCCAGCCGGGGCTCGCGGGAATAGGCAAGAAAATCGCCGACGATCCGGTTGAGGCGGGCGATCTCCTCGTCGATATAATCGAAGAACTCGGCGCTCTTTTCCGGCTGCGTTTGCTTCTCGCGCAGAACATCGGCTGTGCTCTTGATGATGGCCAGGGGATTGCGGATCTCATGGGCCACGGTCGCTGCCATCTGCCCGAGACTGGCGAGGCGCTCGGATTGGTAGAGACGGGTCTCCGTACGCAGGAACTGCAGCATGGCCAGGATGAGAAAAAGGGCCAGAGCAGCGAGCAGCAGCACGCTGATGATAACGCCGATGTAGAGGGCCCGGTAAAACCGGTCCATCGTTTGCAAAAAGCCGGCATTCGCCTCCAGGGCGAGCACGGCGCCGCGTCCGTAGACGTCGCTCACCGGGGCGTAAACACTCTTGAAGTGGTTGCCGGCGACGGTATGCAGCCGCGAGGCCTGCACCCTGCCGGCGAAGGCCGCCCTGATCGCCAGGCTGTCCTCCATCAGGTAGGGGCGGCCGACGCTCTTCTCCAGCTCAGGGCGGGCATCCAGCAGAATGCCGCCGTCCTCGCCCACCAGATAGGCGGCCTCCAGCTCGTGGTCGAGACGGATGCGGTTGAGCGTGCCGCGTAAAAGTTTCGCCTCCCCTGCATCGGTAAAGCTGTGCAGGCCGAGTTCGACCAGCTCAGCGGTCAGCGCGGCTGTCGCTGCCAGCCTCTGGTCGAGGGACTCCTCGAGCTGGCGGCCGATGCTCTTGAGGAAGAAGTAGGAGGCGAGATTGTAAAAAAGGAGAAAAAAAAAGGTCATGCCGACCACAGCCGCAACTGTCCATCTACGCCGGCGCAGGAGCCGGCGCTGGGCGCGCGGCAGATTCTGACGGTCGCTCCCCATCTCCTACTCCGCCAGCGCTGAGTGGATCAGAGCGAGAAGCTGCTCCACCGAGATCGCTCGCATGCAGGCCATGGAGCTGCAGTGATCGCGATGGCAGTGGCTGCAGTCGAGGGAGTGATAGGCGAGGCGGTGGCCCGCGGCCGCAGCATAGGGGAACCAGATATCGGGCTCGCCCGGGCCGAAGATTCCCACCGTCCTGGTCCCCACCGCCGGTGCGAGATGGAGCGGTCCGCAGTCATTGCTGACAAAGAGGGCGAGCTGGCTGAGCAGTGCGGCCAGGCGGCGCAGGGGCAGTATTTCCGGAGGCGGCAGCCCGGCCGGCAGCAGGCCGAGCACACCTGCGACGATCTCCTCCTCCCCGGGCCCCATGGTGAAGAGAACCTGCCGCTTCTCGTTGAGCAGGCGGGCGGCGAGGGCGGCAAAGCGCTCGGGAAACCAGCGTTTTGCCGGCCAGGTTGCGCCGGGATGCAGCCCGATGACCGGCCGGCCGGGATCGTATCCCTTGGACTGCAGATAGCGGCGCGCTTCCTCTTTCTCCGCCTCGGTCACCACGATGCGGGGCGGATCCCCCCCGCCTTCGATCCCCAGGGGGGCGAGATAGCGCAGATGGTAGGCGATGGCGGTCATGCGCTCCCCGTGGTCCGGGATGCGATGGGTGTAGAGATGGCGGCGGCCGCGAAAATCGCCACCGATGCGCCAGCGCGCCCCACTCATATAGAGTAAAAGGGCGGAACGGGGATTGCCGAAGAGATCGATCGACGCATCCCATTTCCGGCGCCGCAGGGCGCGCACCAGGTCAAGCTGGCCGCGGTCGCTGCCGCGCTTGAAGGCGTAGAGCTCATCCACATCGGGATGATGCTCGAGCAGGGCATGATAGGGTTCCTCGACCAGATAGCCGATGTGAACCCCCGGGAACCCTCTGCGCAGGGCGGCGAGCAGGGGCGTGGTCAGAATGACATCGCCCATGAAGCGCAGCCGCGACACCAGCACGGACTTGATCTCGTCGCCCGGGATCCTGTTCATGATCGGTCCCTCATTTCAACAGCGTCATCCTGCGATTGAGTATCCGGCCCTCATAATGGAGGCGATAAAGATAGGTGCCATTGGCCAGATCCGCGCCATTGAAAGAGACCACATGCCGGCCGGCTCCTCGCTGGCCGTTCACCAGTTCGGCCACAGTACGTCCGAGCAGATCGTGCACCGTCAGGCGCACCCAGCCATCACCCGGCAGCTGGTAGGAAATCAGGGTGACCGGATTGAAGGGATTGGGAAAATTTTGCTGCAGTTCAAAGAGAGCAGGGGCGGTTGCCAACTCCGCCACGGCCGTGGTCTGGCTCTCCTTGCAGCGGAAAAGCCCGGTTGTTGAGAAGAGTCCAGCGCCCGCCGGATTGGCGGCCCGCACATGCCAGTAATAGGTCAGGCCCGGCCGCAGCCCGGCAACCACCAAAAAGGTATCCCTGACGGCCGGATGGTGCAGGACGAGTGGCGCGGCGAAAGAAGAATCGAGGCCGAGCTGCACCTCATAATGGCTGACCAGATTCAGATCCTGCCAGCGCAGGGTCACGCTGTCGCCGACGTCGTCGCGGTGCGGCAGCGGCCAGGCGAGCAGCGGCTGGGGCGGCGGTGCGACGACGACGATGTTGCTTGGCGGGCCCTCATTGGCGTTGCGGTCGAGTGCGGTGACCGCAAATGCATACTCGCCATTCAGGGAGGCCGGCGCCACCTCCGCTTCGGTTCTGCCGGTGACCAGGAGCAGGTTACGCACATCTGCCAGGTCGGCTGCTCCCGGTTCGAGCGATCTGAAGCGGTAGAGGGCGTAGCGCACCGCCGTATCTCCATCAGCGGCCATGGCGGGCGGGTCCCAATGGATTTTGGCCGGCTTTCCCGCCTCCCACTGGTCAAAACAGAGATTGAAGGGGGAATTGGGGGGCAGCACTCCCTTCCAGGCCATCACGGGAGGCAGGGCGGGAAAAGCGTAGAGATCCCTGCGCAGGCTGTCGCCAAGACCTTTGGTATTGTTTTGCACAAAGCGGGCGGAATAGAAGACATTGCCGCCGATGCTGGTGATGGCGCGATTGAAGCGCACCTGATCGCAGACCTCGGAGGCCGGCCACTGCCCGGAGGGAAAGGCCGCAGTGGCCGTCATCTTGTAAATGCCCTGGCCGATGTAAAGATGGATGCCCTCCATCACCGAGGCCCACCACGGCGCCAGCGCCCCGTAGGCGGCGATGCGCAGGCCAAAGGACCAGTAGATCTGCGGGGTGAGGTAATCGATGCTTTTGTCCCGAATCCAGGCCAGGGGATCGCAGTAGATGGAGTAATAGGATTCCATGCCGGCCGTGCCGGCATCGCTGTTCTTGCGGATGCCGAAGGGACTGATGCCCAGCTTGACGTGCGGTTTGACGGCGATCAGGCTGTCGTGCAGGGTGCGGACAAAGAGGTTGATATTGTCCCGCCGCCAGTCGCCGCGCTCGGTAAAGCCGCGGGGATAGGCCGCAAAACTGGCATCATCCTCGTTGGTGATTCCCTCGTAGGGATAGAAATAGTCATCAAAGTGAACGCCGTCGAGGTCGTAGCGCCGCACCACGTCAAGGATGACGGAGAGGACATACTCCCGCACCTGGGGCAGACCGGGGTCAAGATAGCGGTAGTTCCCCTTGTTCAGGATCCACGCGGGATGGGTGTTCATGACATGGTTGGCAGCCAACGGGTAGGCATTGACGCTGCGCTGCGCCCGGTAGGGATTGAACCAGGCGTGCACCTCCATCCCGCGCCGGTGCGCCTCGGCGAGCAGAAAGGCAAGGGGATCATAAAAGGGCGACGGTGCGCGGCCCTGGGCGCCGGTGAGATGGTAGGACCATGGCTCAAGGGATGATTGATAAAGGGCATCACACTCCGGCCGGACCTGAAAGATGACACCATTCATCCCCGCCGCTTTCAGGTCATCGAGCAGGCGCAGCAGCTCGGTTTTTTGCGCTTCGCTGCCATTGGTTTTGGGCCAGTCGATGCGGGTGACGGTGGCGATCCAGGCGGCGCGAAACTCCCGTTTCGGGGGGAGCTCCGCGGCGGCAGCACCGCGGAGCAGCCCGAGAAAAACCAGTACAAGAAAACCGATTCTGCGCATCGCTCTTTCCCTGGCCTTGGCGTCTTTATTTGATGAGCAGCATCTTGCGGGTCAGGGCCTGGCCGTCGCGGGTGAGGCGATAGAGATAGGTGCCCGAACCCCAGGACCGGGCATCCACCGCGATGCGGTGGCGACCGGCGGGCTGCAGGCCGTCGGCGAGCACGGCCACTTCGCGCCCGAGCAGATCATAGACCGCCAGCCGGATCTGCGCCGCCGCCGGCAGGTCGAAGGCGATCGTCGTCACCGGATTGAAGGGGTTGGGATAGTTCTGCTCCAGGGCGAAACGCGCCGGCAGTGATTCAGGCCGCGACTCGACCCCTGTCGGCACCGAGGTCTTGGTCACCACCACCAGGTTGTCGACATAGATCGTCCCGCTGACGGAGGAGTCTGGGCTTTTGGTGAGCTGGATGCTGTCGATGCTCAGCTTGTTGCCATCGAGCTGGTTGTTGGTCGCCAGCCAGGCGCCGACCACGCCGGGATCGCTCAGCTTCCACTCGACCAGACGCCAGCCATACCAGTCGACCTTGACCCACTGCGTCACCTCCGGCAGGGTGTTTTTGGCGACCACCTCGTCGAGGGCCAGACGCAGCAGGGTGCCGCTGCCGTCGCCGAAGACGTGGATCTGCAGGGTATAGGTGGTATCGAAAAAGACCGCGCCCGGGGTCGAGGCGGGTTCGAGGACATAGCGGCAGAGATGGTCCGCCACCCCGGTATCCCACTGATAGCGCAGGGCCGCAGAGTATTTTTGCGATCCGTAGGAGTTGGGCAGCCAGACTGTCCGGTCCATCTCGATCAGCGTTTTGGCCGCGATGGTACCCACTGTGGATCCGCTGCGGGAGGGATCCCACCAGGCGGTGGCGCCGAAGAACTTGTCGATGGTCACCTCTTTGAGGGTGCGTTCCGCACGAGTAAGTACGGGAATCTCTATGGCGGCAGCGAGGAGATTGCCGGCGGTGTCGGCGATCGCCGGCCGGACATGCAGCTGATATGCCGTGTTGATCTCCAGGGCTTTGGCGGGCTGGATCGAAAGAACCGAACGGCTGCCGGCCGGGACATGGGCCCACATCGCCTGCACAGGCTCTCCTGCGCGGGTCAGCAGGAAGGTCGTGTCAGTAATGGAGGCCGGGGCGATGCGCTCGTCGAAGAGCAGATTGATCACCCCCTCGACCGGCAGCAGGTGCTCCGCGGAGGGATAAAAGGCGAGCAGTTCGGGAGCGCTGATATCCCGGGCGTCGGTCGCAAACTGGATCTGGAAAACCCCGCCCGGAATGCCGTCGGAGTCGCCGTCCAGGGCCGTGCCGTTGACATCGGCGGCCGCTTCGCTGAGTGTGAGGGTATAAGAGGTGCCGAAGCGCAGAGGCTCGGCCGGTTCCAGGGAGAGCAGGGTATAGCCTTCACTCCAGCGCATCCGGTTGATGAGGACGGCGGGATCGAAGGCTAGCGCCGCCGCCACGCTGGTGGAATCCATGGCCTTGCTGAAAACGACGGTCAGGTCATGGCTGACAGCGACGGTTTCGCCAGGAGCGGGGGTGGTGGCGACCACCTGGGGCGCGAAAGAAGGCACCGGGCCGGCCTCGGCAAGGGGCGAGGGCAGGGATTCGTTCCAGAAGCGGTCGAAGGCGGTGGCATAGTAAAAGAAGGAGCCCGCATGATTCTGGAGGCCGTCAAAGCGGTCGATGAAGGTGACCGGGCTTCCG
>JAKPUX010000237.1 GCA_029554865.1 bacterium
GCGGCAGGGCCAGCAGAAGCAGGCCGGAAAGCAGGCAGCAGATTTTTTTCATGTTGATCTCCGGATGTCAGGGTAAAATTACTGAATTGTATTCATTATTTTACTGCTTTTTTGCCACAATGTCAATCTTTTTCTCTCCCCTTTGCCTGCAGTGTACAAAACTGGCTGCCCCCCAAACTCTCGGTCCCACCCAAAGATAATTAAATAAAAAATAGTATTTTACCTGCCAGAAACACCTTGTATAATAATTGCCCGTGACGAGGGCAGAGGCCGAGAGCATGCTGGGAATGGCACAGAAGGAGTGGGGAACGCGGCACAAGGCGTCAGGTGGGAGCCAGATTTCGGGGGAACGCGGCACACGGTGTCAGGTGGGAGCCAGATTTCGGGGGAACGCGGCACACGGTGTCAGGTAGGATCCAGATTTCGTGGATACCCTGTACACAAAATGCTTTAATATTGGTCATTGTTTTTGTACATTTATGGATACGTATCAGGGAAAAGCAGGCCTATGGAAAAAGAGCATATCATCATTCGCGGCGCCCGCGAACACAATCTCAAGAATATCAATCTCGAAATCCCGCGCAACCGGCTGGTCGTGATCACCGGCCTCTCGGGGAGCGGCAAATCCTCCCTCGCCTTCGACACCCTTTATGCCGAGGGACAGCGCCGCTACGTCGAGTCCCTCTCCGCCTACGCCCGGCAGTTTCTCGGGCTGATGGAAAAACCGGATGTTGATTACATCGAGGCGCTCTCGCCGGCGATCTCGATCGAGCAGCGCACGACCGGCCGCAACCCCCGTTCGACGGTAGGCACCGTGACCGAGATCTATGACTATCTGCGCCTGCTCTTCGCCCGCATCGGGGTGCCCTACTGCTACAACTGCGGAAAAAAGATTGAACGCCAGACCATCCAGCAGATCGTCGACCAGGTCCTGGCCCTGCCGGCCGAGACCAAAATCCAGGTCCTCGCGCCGGTGGTGCGCGGCCGCAAGGGTGAGTACCGCGAAATCTTTGAAGAAGCGCGCCGCGACGGCTATGTGCGCGTCCGCCTCGATGGCGAGGTCCTCGAGCTTGACCAGGAGATCCATCCCGACAAGAACAAGAAGCACAATATCGAGGTGGTGGTCGACCGCCTCATCGTCGGTCCGAGGATAGCCACGCGGCTGACCGATTCGGTCGAGACCGCCCTCAGCCTTGCTTCGGGCATCGTCCTGATCGATGTCGTCGGCGGCGAAGAGCTGCTCTTCAGCGAGCATTATGCCTGCATCGACTGCGGCATCTCCTATGAGGAGCTGGCCCCGCGCATGTTCTCCTTCAACACCCCCTATGGCGCCTGTCCGACCTGCGGCGGCCTCGGCACCAAAATGGAGATCGATCCCGACCTGATCGTGCCCGACCAGTCAAAACCCCTCAATCAGGGCGCCATCGCCCCCTGGGGCAAGATGCAGGACGGCTGGTATCTCAGCCTCACCGCCGGGGTGGTGGAGCGTTACGGCCATACCATGGAGACCCCCTTCGACCAGCTCTCCCCGGAATGCCGGCAGGTGCTGCTGTACGGCTCCGATGAGGAGATGGAGTTCAACTACCGCTCCTCGACCGGCCGCATGGAGGGCACCTACCGCAACAAGTTTGAAGGCATCATCAAAAATATGGAGCGGCGCTACAACCAGACCGAGTCAAGCGGCATCCGCGAATGGATCGAAAGCTTCATGGACGTCATCCCCTGTCCCGAGTGCCGGGGGGCGCGGCTGCGCAAAGAGGCACGCGCGGTGCGGATCGGCGACCACACCATTACCGATTTGGTGGGATTCTCCATCGACCGGGCGCAGCACTTTTTCACCCATCTCGAGCTAAACACCCGCGACCAGCAGATCGCCCAGCAGATCCTCAAGGAGATCCGCGAGCGGCTCACCTTTCTCGACGATGTCGGGCTTGACTATCTCACCCTCGACCGCGCTGCGGGGAGCCTGTCGGGAGGAGAGGCCCAGCGCATCCGCCTGGCCACACAGATCGGCTCGCAGCTGGTGGGGGTGCTCTATATCCTCGATGAGCCCTCGATCGGCCTGCATCAGCGCGACAACCAGCGCCTCATCGACACCCTGATGCGGCTGCGGGACCTCGGCAATTCGGTGGTGGTGGTCGAGCATGACAAGGAGACCATTGAGAAAGCCGATTTCGTCGTCGATCTCGGCCCCGGCGCCGGCGAACACGGCGGCCAGGTGGTGGCCGTGGGAACGCCGGCGGAGGTGGCGGCCAATCCAGCCTCCGTCACCGGGGACTATCTGGCCGGTCGGCGCGTCATCCCCATGCCGAAAAAACGGCGGGCGGGAAGCGGCAAGCATTTGCTTCTTAAAGGGGCGAGCGGCAATAATCTTAAAAAGATCGATGTCGAAATCCCCCTCGGCACCCTCGTCTGTATCACCGGGGTTTCGGGCAGCGGCAAGAGCACCCTTATCAACGAGACCCTCTACCATCTCCTCAACAAGCATTTCTACCGCTCCAAGGAGACCCCGCTGCCCTACGCCGCCATCGAGGGGCTGGAGCATCTCGACAAGGTGATCGCCATCGACCAGTCGCCGATCGGCCGCACCCCGCGCTCCAACCCCGCCACCTACACCGGCCTCTTCACACCCATCCGGGATCTCTTCACCCAGCTGCCGGAGGCCAAGATCCGCGGCTACCAACCCGGACGCTTCAGTTTTAACGTCAAGGGCGGACGCTGTGAGGCCTGCCAGGGCGACGGTATCTTGAAGATCGAGATGCATTTTCTGCCGGATGTATACGTCACCTGCGAGGTCTGCAAGGGCAAGCGCTACAACCGCGAGACCCTCGAGATCAAATACAAGGGGGAGTCGATCGCCGGCATCCTCGACATGACGGTGGATCACGCCCTCGAGTTTTTCGATAATTTCCCGGCGATCAGGCGCAAGCTCAAGACCCTGCAGGATGTCGGCCTGGGTTACATCCGCCTCGGCCAGTCCGGAACCACCCTCTCCGGCGGCGAGGCCCAGCGCGTCAAGCTCGCCACCGAACTGAGCAAAATCGGCACCGGGCGCACCATCTATATCCTCGATGAACCCACCACCGGCCTCCATTTCGAGGACTGCAACATGCTCCTGCGCGTCCTCAATCGGCTGGTCGACAAGGGCAATACCGTGCTGGTGATCGAGCATCAGATGGATGTCATCAAGACCGCCGATCATATCATCGACCTCGGACCGGACGGCGGCGACAAGGGGGGATATGTGGTCGCCACCGGCACACCCGAGGAGGTGGCGGAGGTGGACTCCTCCTACACCGGCCGCTTCCTGCGCCGGGAGCTTTGATTCGGCCAGCAGCTGTCGGCCGGAGGGATCGCTCCCGACCGTGCAAGGCCGGGAGCAGAGGCAGTGGAGGTCATGGAAAGGTTTTCGGGACGATGAATATATATGGCCTGGTCATCCTGGGCGCGCTGCTGATCAGCTATGCCCTCAACATTCTCGCCAGGGTGCTGAATCTTCGCACCCTCGGCGACCCCCTGCCGGCTGAATTTGAGGGGGTCTATGACGCCCGGGATTATGCCCGCATGCAGGAATACACCCGCGCCAACACCAGGTTCGGCTTCATCACCGCCACCTTCGATCTGGCGGTGCTGCTGCTCTTCTGGTTCGCCGGGGGGTTCAACTGGCTCGATCTGCTTGTGCGCGGCTGGGGCTTTTCCCCTCTGGTCAGCGGTCTGCTCTACATCGGCCTGCTTCTGCTGGGCTCCAGCCTGCTCTCCCTCCCTTTTTCCATCTATGACACCTTTGTCATCGAGGAGCGTTTCGGCTTCAATCGCACCACGGTCAGGACCTTCGTGCTCGACCTGCTCAAGGGGCTGGCGCTCTCCGTGCTGCTCGGCGGTCCGCTGCTGGCAGGATTGCTGGCCTTTTTTGGTCATGCGGGGGAGTGGGCCTGGTTTTATGCATGGCTGGTTACTGCGGGCTATTCACTGCTGGTGAGCTTTGTCGCCCCCGCCTGGATCATGCCCCTCTTCAACAAGTTCACCCCCCTGGCAGAGGGTGAACTCAAAAGCGCGATCCTGGCCTATGCAGAGAAGGTGCGATTTCCCCTCAAGGGGGTCTTTGTCATGGACGGATCGAAGCGTTCGAACAAGTCGAACGCCTTTTTCACCGGCTTCGGCCGCAACAAGCGTATCGCCCTCTTCGATACCCTGATCGAAAAGCATGCCACCGATGAGCTGGTCGCGGTGCTGGCGCACGAAATCGGCCACTACAAGAAGAGGCACATCCTGACCGGGATGCTGATCAGCATCGCGCACATGGGGATCATCTTTTTTCTGTTGTCGCTCTTCATTCGCCTCGCCGGACTGCACGAGGCTTTCGGCATGGAGCAGATCTCGCTTTACGCCGGTCTGCTCTTTTTTGGACTGCTCTACTCGCCGGTCGAGATGCTCCTCGGACCGCTGATGAATCTCCTCTCGCGCCGCCACGAGTTCGAGGCCGACCGTTTTGCAGCCGGGACCTCGGGACTGGGCGAGGCGCTGATCACGGCGCTGAAAAAGCTCTCCCGGGACAATCTATCCCATCTCACCCCTCATCCCTTCCAGGTTTTTCTTCACCATTCCCATCCTCCGGTATTGAAACGGATTGAAAGCATAAGAATGCACCACAGCGGTGCGGTCTGAAAAATCCTGTTCTCGAGGTAATAGGCGGCGCCTGGAAAACCAGTCAACAAATGCTTGCAAATGGCTGGAAATCTTGCTAAACTCAGAAAAAGCCTTATCGCGCCTGGCCTTCCTCCCAACGCGGCCAGGCGGTCAGTTCTGCGTCCGGGGTGGGATTTGAAATCGAGTGGAGGTTTTGATGAAAGGATGGAGTCTCGTTTTTCTGATGCTGGCCCTCACCGGTGTCACCCTGGCCGGAGATCTGCAGGTCCAATCCGTCACCCCCAAAGGCCCGGTCGGGGCGGTCACCGATGCCCTCAGCATCGTCGTCACCTTCAGTGAGCCCATGGTCCCGCTCAAGGCGACGCCGGAGGGTCTCGCCTCCGGGCCGTTAAGGATCTCTCCGGCCGTCAAGGGCAAGTATCGCTGGATGGGCACCCGCACCCTGGTCTTTACCCCGCTGGACACCCTGCCCACGGCGACCCGCTTCGAGATGACCATCCCGGCGGGGACCAAGGCCCTTAGCGGCGCCGTCCTGAAGGCCCCCTATGTTTGGAGTTTCGAGACTCTGCGCCCGGTGCTGCTCTATACGGCGCCGGAGAGCGGCGAGGGGGGGTTCGATCCCCGCGCTTCCTTTTTCCTCTGCTTCAACCTCGAGATGGATCCCGCCACCGTCAGCGGCCGCATCAGCCTGAGCGACGGCGCCCGCACCGTGCCGCTGCGCTTCCGCCATGCCACCTTCGAAGAGCTGCATCGCCATTGGCGCCTCGGCGATGACTCCTCCCGCGTTATTGCCGCCACGCCCGCCGCACCTCTTGCGCGTAACAAGAACTATACCCTCAAGCTGCAGCCGGGCCTGACAGCCAAAATGGGGGCGCTCGGCCTGGCTGAAGAGCGCACCATCACCTTCGTCACCATCGGCGATCTCGTCTACAGGGGCTTCTCCTCCGGAAGTGGCGATGCGCCGAAGGTGATCACTCCGGTGAGCGGCATCCAGTTCAATTTCAGCAACCGGGTCGCCCCTGCCGAACTGATCAAGCATCTCAAATTCCAGCCGGAGGTGGCCATCCCCGACTATTACGCCGAGCGCACCTGGGGAGTCGGTGAGCTCCGTCTCAATCTGGATTTCCTGCCCGAGACCCGCTACCGCTTCACCATCGACGGCGAGCTTCAGGACGTTTACGGCAGCCGCATTCGCAGCGCTGTGACCGACTCATTCCGCACGGCGGCCTATCCCGCCCGGGTCTCGATGAACACCGGCCCGGGGGTGCTCGAGGCCTACGGAGACCGCAGCTATCCGGTTTTTTTCGTCAACAAGGAGAAAGTCAAGCTGCGCCTCGGCCTGGTCGCGCCGGAGCGGCTCATTCCCCTGCTGCTCTCCACTGACGACCTCTACGGCCGCGCCAAACCCCTGCCCGACTCGCTTTTCATGATCGACCGGATCTGGGAGATCAAGCAGGCGCGCAATGTCAAGGCGGCGCAGCCCCTCAAGGTGGATTGGCTCCTCGGCGGACGCAAGACCGGCGTGGTGCTTTCGGAGCTGGATGACCTTTCGACCGATCCGGAGATCCCGGTGCGCTACAACCGCATCCTCCTGCAGGTGACCGACCTTGGGGTTTCGGCCAAATTCTCGCCCCTCAACAATCTGGTCTGGGTGACCAACCTCAAGGATGCCGCGCCTGTGGCCGGCGCCAGGGTCGAGATCCGTGATGACCGCAACAAGGTGCTCTGGAGCGGCGTCACCGGGCCCCAGGGGCTGTGTGAAACCCCGGGCTGGCGCGAGCTGGGTATTGCTTCGTCCAATCGCTGGGAAAAACCGCGGCAGTGGGTATTCGTCTACAAGGATCAGGACTTTGCCTACAACGCCTCGGACTGGGGAACCGGCATTTTCCCCTACCGTTTCGGCATTGAATATGAATGGAATCCCGAGCCGGTCAAGTACGCCGGACTGCTCTTCACGGAGCGGGGTCTCTACCGCGCCGGCGAGACCGTCCACCTCAAGGGCATGCTGCGCGAGAAACGCTTCCACGACTGGGCCCCCCCCGGCAAGAAGAGCTATTTGTTCCGTCTCAGCGACAGCCGCGGCAACGAAATGGTCAACCAGCAGATCACCCTCTCCGAGTTCGGCTCTTTCGACCATGATCTCAAGCTGCCGGAGAGTGCGCCTCTGGGCTATTATTATGCCAATCTGAGCGATCCGCCCGACAGCAGCGGCATGGAGGGCGAGAGCTACATGTACACCTCCTTCCGGGTGGAGGCCTACCGCCCCGCCGAATTCTCGGTGCGGGTGCGCGCTGCAGCTCCCTCGTTCCTGCTCGGCGACAGCGCCGCGGCTTTTGTCTCAGCCAATTATCTTTTCGGCGCGCCTCTGGCCGGGCAGAAGGTCGCCTGGAACGCCTATCTCGACCGCGACGTCTTCCAGCCTGAGGGATTTGAGGGTTTTCAGTTCGGGGTTCCGGAATGGTACGAGGAGGAGACCGAGCGTTTCTCCGGCCGCGTCCTCTCCCAGTCGCGTGCACTTCTCGACGAGCAGGGAGGGGCCCGTTTTGCCGCCCCGGTCCTGGCCGCAGGAGTGGATTTTCCTCTCTCCCTGACGGTCAGCGCCGATGTCACCAGTCCCGGCCGGCAGGTGATCGGGGCGAGTGAAAAGATCATCATCCATCCCGCCTCCTATTACATCGGCCTCAAGCCCTCCACCTCGTTTGCCGAGGCGATGAAGCCGCTGCTTTTTGAGCTGACGACGGTGACGCCCGAGGGAGCGGCTGCGCCGGGCAAGAGCCTCAAGGTGCGGTTGGTCAAGCGCCAATGGCACTCGGTGCGCAAGGCCGGCAGCGGCGGCCGCTATGAATGGCTGAGCAAGGCGGTCGATACCCCGATCGATTCCTTCGCGGTGACGACCGGCGCCGCCGCTGTCACGAAAAGCTTCACACCCCGGGAGGCGGGGGTCTATTTCCTCGAGGCCGTGGGCCGCGAGGCCGGCGGGCGGACGACCCGGACCGAGGCCTATCTTTATGTGACCGGAAAGGGTTACGTCGCCTGGGAGCGCGAGGATGATGACCGCATCGAGCTGGTCGCCGACCGCTCCGGCTACAAGCCGGGGCAGACGGCCAGGGTGATGGTCAAATCGCCTTTCGAAAGCGCCCGGGCCCTGGTGACCCTCGAGCGCGAGGGGGTGATGAGCCAGCAGGTGCTGACCCTCACCGGCAGCACCCCGACCATCGAGGTGCCCCTGACGCACAAGCATCTGCCCAATGTCTTCATGTCGGTCATCCTGCTGCGCGGGCGTTCGAGCGATCATCTCTATTCCGAGGAGGGCGAGGATCTCGGCCGCCCGGCCTTCAAGATCGGCTATGTCAATCTGCCGGTCGATCCCGGCAACCGCCACCTCAAGGTGGCGGTCAAACCGGACAAAGCCGATTATCTGCCCGGAGAGAGTGTGACCCTTGATATCGATGTCCGGGATTCGGCGGGCGAGCCCTCAGCCGCGGAGGTCACCCTGGCGGTGGTCGACCGCGGCGTCCTCAACCTGATCAATTATGAACTGCCCGATCCCTTCGACATTTTCTATGGGCAGCGCCCGCTCTCGGTGCAGAGTTCCGAGACCCGCCTCCATGTGGTCGAACAGCGCAATTACGGGGAGAAGGGCGAGAAACGCGGCGGCGGCGGGGCTGAGGGATTTGGCAGTTCGGCCGACCTGCGCAAGAACTTCAAGGCCACCGCTTACTGGAATCCGGCCCTCGACGTCGATGCCAGCGGGCGCGCCAAAGTGACTTTTAAACTGCCTGACAATCTGACCACCTTCAAGATCATGGTGGTGGCTAATTCGATCGCCTCCGAATTCGGGTATGGCAGCAGCGAACTCAAGGTCAACCAGCCGGTGATGCTGCTGGCCTCGCTGCCCCGTTTCGCCCGCATCGGCGATCTCTTCGAGGCGGGCGCTGTCATCCATAACTATTCAGGCCGGAGCGGCGAGGCGACCCTGAACCTGCAGGTCAGCGGCCTCGAGCTGCAGGGACCCGCCAGCGCGACCGTCACCGTGCCCCAGGGAGGCAGCCGGGAGGTGCGCTTCAAATTCAAGGCTGTGCAGGAGGGCAAGGCGATCTTCCAGTTCCGCTGCCAGATGGGCGGATTCAGCGATGGCCTCGAGCGCACGATCCCGGTCCAGACCCCGGGAGTGCGCGAGAGCGTGGCCCTCTACCAGCGCGCCGACGGCCCGGCGCAGCAGTCCCTCGAAATTCCGCAGGAGGCCTGGAAAGAGCTCTCCACCCTCGAGCTTACCCTGGCCTCGACGGCCCTTTCCGAACTCTCCGGGCCCTTTGAGTACCTGGCCTACTATCCCTATGAGTGTCTGGAGCAGCGCCTCTCTCGCGCCCTGCCGGTGCTGGTCTCGGGCGATCTGGTCGAGGCCTTCGGTCTGCAGGTCAAGGGCGTCCGCGATTACCGGACGATCGTGCAGGGGGTTCTGGCCGATCTGGGCCGATTCCGCACCGACGAGGGGGGCTTTGCCCTCTGGCAGGGTTCGAACTACAGCTCGCCCTACGTCACCGCTTACGCCGCCTGGGCCGTGACCCTCGCCAAACGGGCTGGGGGCTATGAGGTCGATGAGACCCTCTTCGAAGAGGCCCTGGCCTATATGAAGAACCTCATTGACGGTCAGTTCTACGGGGCCTCGCCCTATGACGAGACCTCCTGGCAGACCACCCGCGCCCTTATGCTCTACGTTCTCGCCCTCAACGGCCAGGCTGATGCCGGGGCTCTTGATCGCCTCATCAGCGCCAAGGCCCCGATGACCGTCACCGGCCAGGCCTGGCTGCTCAAGACCGTTAACCACCTCAAACGCAAGGATGGCAGCGCGGCAAAGCTCTCGCAGGCTCTGCTCAACAAGATCAGGGTCACCCCCACCGAGGTCCATTTCACGTCAGAGAATAATTCCCCCTGGATTTACGATTCGGATGTGCGCACGACAGCAGTGGTGCTGCAGGCCCTGCTCGAGACCGGGGCGGCCTTTCCCCAGGCCGAGCAGGCGGTGGAGTGGCTGATGACCGAACGCCGCCAGGGCCGCTGGTCCAACACCCAGGAGAACTTTTTCGTCCTCTACGCCCTCTCCGAGTATTTCCGGAAATATGAGACCGAGACCCCGCAGTTCACCGCACGGGTGCGCCTAGCTGGCCGGGAGGTGATGAGCAAGCTCTTCTCCGGTCGCACAGCCGGGGTGGAGCGCAGGGTGATTTCTCTGACGGATTACCAGGAGAAAAAGGTGCAGGCGGAGATCGCCAAGGAGGGACCGGGTACCCTCTACTACGGCTTGCGCATGAATTATTTTCCCCGTGATTATGATGACGCCCGCGAGGAGGGGATCACCCTGGTCAAGGTGATGGAGCCCTTGACCTCCGGCCGGAGCGCCGGGGAAAAAATTCCGGCCGGGGAGGTGGTCAAGGTGACCCTGACGGTGATTGTGCCGCAGGCGCGCCACTATGTGGTGGTGGACGATCCCCTGCCGGCCGGGATGGAAGCGGTCAATGCCACCTTCGCCACTACCAGCGCCGCGACCGCGATGCTGGGGGAGGGGGAGGAGTCGGAAGAGGCCTGGTGGTACGGGTTCACCCATATCGAAAAGCGCGACGACCGTGTGCTGCTCTTCGCCGACTGGCTCCCCGAGGGGGCGCACAGCTACAGCTATCTGATGCGGGCGACGACCCCGGGCACCTTCACCCTGCCGCCGGCGCGGGCCGAGGAGATGTACAAACCTGAGGTCTATGGCCGAACCACAGGCGGTGAACTCCGGATCGAATGATCCGGAGCATCATCAGTTGCCGGTCAATCCGCGGTTCTTGAGCAGCGGTTCGATGCCGGGCTCGCGACCGCGGAATTTGACATAGAGGGCCATCGGCTCCTCGCTGCCGCCGGCCGAGAGGATGTATTTGCGGAAGGCACTGGCGCTCTTCTGGTCAAAGAGCGAGCTCTCCCTGAAGGCCTCGAAGGCGTCCGCATCGAGCACCTCGGCCCAGATGTAGGCGTAATAGCCCGCCGAGTAGCCGCCGGAGAAGATATGGCGGAAATAGGGGCTGCGGTAGCGCGAGGCGATCTCGGGCATCAGGTCGATGCGCGCCAGGGCTTGTTCCTCAAAGAGGTTGGCATCGTGCTCGATGGGTTCGCGCAGGGTGTGCCAGTCCATGTCGAGATAGGAGGCGGCCAGATACTCGACCGTGGCGAAACCCTGGTTGAAATGGCCCGATTTCTCGATTTTGGTGATCAGCTCATCGGGTATGACTTCGCCGGTCTGGAAGTGGCGGGCATAACTTCTGAGCACCTCCGGCTCGAAGGCCCAGTGTTCCATAATCTGCGAGGGCAGTTCGACGAAATCGCGCGCCACCGAGGTGCCGGCGATCTTGGGATAGGTGACGTCGCTGAGCAGGCCGTGCAGGGCATGGCCGAACTCGTGGAACATGGTCTCGACCTCATCCATGCTGAGCAGGGCGGGCCGGTCGGCGGTCGGTTTTGAGAAATTGCCGACATTGCAGATCACCGGGGTTTGCACCTTGCCGAGCTTTTGCTGGCCGCGATAATCGCTCATCCAGGCCCCGCCGCGCTTGCTGGCGCGCGGGAAATAGTCGACCATGAGGATGCCGATGTGGCGGCCGTCCGCCTCCTTGACCTCAAAGGCACGGACGTCGGGATGGTAGACCGGGATATCCTTGCGTTCGGTGAAGGTGATGCCGTAGAGTTTTTGCGCCACGCCAAAGACCCCGCTGCGGACGTTTTCGAGCTTGAAGTAAGGGCGCAGGGCCTCCTCGTCGAGGTCATATTTAGCCTTTTTCACCTTTTCGGCATAGTACCACCAGTCCCAGGCGGCGAGCTCAAAGCCGCCCTTTTCCTGGTCGATGATCGCCTGCATGTCGGCTGCTTCAGCCCTCGCCCGCGCCAGGGCGGGGCGCCAGAGCTGATCGAGCAGGGCGTAGACCTTCTCCGGCTTTTTCGCCATGTTCTCCTCAAGGATGTAATTTGCGTGGCTCGGGTAGCCGAGGAGGTTGGCCTTGCGCACGCGCAGGGCGGCGATCTTGCTCAGAATGGCCTTGTTGTCGAGGGCATTGTTATTATCACCGCGGCGGATGTAGGCCTGATAGATCTGGCGGCGCAGATCGCGGTTCTGCGCATACTGCAGAAAGGGGAAAATGCTCGGATTGTGCAGGGTGAAGGCCCATTTGCCGGGCTGGCCGCGTTCGGCAGCGGCCTCGGCGGCGGCGGAGATGACGGCCGGGGGTAGGCCCGCCAGATCGGCGGCATCGGCGACGAAGAGGGCGTATTCGTTGGTCTCCTTGAGCACATTGTCGCCGAATTTCAGGGTCAGCACCGCCAGCTCCTGATTGATGGCGCGCAGCTGCTCCTTTTGGGCCTCATCGAGATTGGCCCCGCCGCGGATAAAGTCGCGATAGTACTGGGTGAGCACCATCTCCTGCTCAGGGCTCAGACCGAGTGCGGCGCGCTGCTCATAAACCGCCTTGATGCGCGCAAAGAGGGCGGTGTTGAGGCTGATGTCGTCGCTGTGGCTGGAGAGCAGAGGCGCCGCCTCCTGGGCGATCTGCTGCAGGACATCGCTGGTGAGGGCGGAGGTCATGTTGAAAAAGACGCTGGTCACGCGGGTCAGCTGCTGGCCGCTGAGCTCGAGGGCGTCGATGGTATTGGTAAAAGTGGCCGGCTGGGGATTGGAGGCGATAGCCGCAATCTCAAGTTTGTGCTGGCGGATGCCCTCCTGAATGGCCGGGAGGTAGTGCTCGTTCTTGATCTTGCTGAAAGGCGGGACACCGAAGGGGGTCTTGAACTCCTTGAGCAGGGGATTGTCCTGGGCCAGTACGGCGCCGACGCCGATGGCCAGGCAGAGCAGGGTGATGGTGAATTCTTTCATGGGCTCCTCGCGTTGGGATCATTTGGATTCGCCTCAAAATAGCAAAAAAACCGCAAATGCGCAATGGTATTTGGTTCAGCAGAATGCTCCCCTGAATCCGGGTCCCATCTGAACCCTTGCGCCGCACAAGGAGTGCTGACGTGAATCCTCCTGCCGCCTGGCCACGGCGGCGTGCACTCGTTGCAGGCCGGCAGGCAGGATGTGAGAGGCGGAGTGAAAGGCCTACACATGAAGCAAAGCAGAGTCATCCCCTGGCTGGTCATTTTTTTGCTGACCGGACCCGGCACAATTCCCGGCGGAGAGCTGCGCAAACCGACCGGACGCGAAATCGACTTCCATAACCAGTTGGTGGCTGCCATTGAGAAGGCCCTGCCCGGAGGCCCACTGGGTTGGCAGCTTGAGGAGCGCATCGGCGCGGCGGCGCCGGAGCTGGTCGCGGCGGATGCCGCCTGGCGCCCCTTCATCGTCCATTACGAGGTCGTCTGGGCCGATCCCCAGCGCAAAAAACTGGCGGCCCTGGATGAGAAGCGATCGATCGAGAAGCTGGAGAAGGCCGAAGAGGAGCGCGCACTTGAGGAGGTGGAACAAAAGCTCCGCGTGCTGGAGAGCGAAAGAGAGGATGCCCTGCAGGGCCGGGATATGGCAGCGGCGCAGGGACTTGACCGGGAGATCGAGAATCTCAGGGTGCAGCTCGACAAAAAAAACAGCTGGCCCGGGGAAGAGGAAGAACAGATGAGAAAGAGACTGAAAAATGAGGGAATGCGCGGCACCACGCTGCGCATATCCCTCGACATCAATCTCTTTGCGCTCAACTGGGGGGAGCTTGTTCCCGAACGAATCACCCTGCCGGTTCAAGCCGGCAGCTATCGCTGCCCAGGAGGATTCAGCAGCGAGGGGGAGTGGCAGGAGGGGGCGACTATGGTTTTGCTCGGCCGCAACTGGCGGCTGAGCGGCGATTCCCCGGCGCGTTGGCAGGCGGACGAACCGGTGGGGCTGCCCTCCACCCGCACCTACAGCCTGGTTGTCCGGGCCCAGGGCGACAGCAGCCGGACGCGCCAATACCTCGAGTCGATCGACTGGATGATCCTGGACGGACTCATTTTCAAATAAAGACGGAGCAATCCATATAGCCGAGAGCCGGCAGAAGGAGGCAATCTGCCGGCTGGGCAAAGCTGGCCGCCCACCAGTGTACGGCGCCAATCAATCCAAAGAAGGAACCCCCATCCATGGATAATGTGCATCTCGTCTCGCATCCCCTTCTGGACCATTCCCTCACCATCCTGCGCGACCGCCGTACCGGCACCGGGGAGTTCCGGCGCCACGCTGCGATCGTAGCCCAGATCGTGCTGCTCGAAGCCACCCGCAGCCTGCGGGTGCGCAGCCGCACCGTGCCCACGCCGCTCACCTCAGCCCGGGGTAAGCAGCTTGCGGAAGAGCTGGTTCTGGTGCCGGTGCTGCGCGCCGGGCTCTCCATGCTCGAACCGGCCCTGGAGATCCTGCCGCAAACCCCGGTCGGCTTTATCGGCCTCGAGCGCGATGAGAGAACCGCCCTGGCGCGCGCTTATTACCAGAAATTTCCCATCGATCTCGAAAACAAACGCATCATCGTCCTCGATCCCATGCTCGCCACCGGAGGCTCCCTCATCGACACCCTCGCCCGCCTGCGCGACCGGGGCGCACGGGATATCTGCGCCGCCTGCATCGTCATCGCCCCGGAGGGGGTCAGGGCCCTGCACAAACACTACCCAGAGGTCGCCATCCATACCGCCGCTCTCGACAGCCATCTCAATGAAGCAAAATATATCGTACCTGGTTTGGGGGATTTCGGCGACCGCTATTTCGGCACCTGAAAGAGCAGCAGATGTCAATCCCTCCTCCCGCCCTGGTATGCTTCTTGCACGAACCTGCCCGGCAGCCTCTGCAATTTCTGCCATCAAAAGCATTATCAGACTCTTAGCAACTGAGGACGGCATCGTGAGGAATACCCCGACTGGACGGAAACCGGCCGCATGGAGCCGGTTTCTGGTGCTCCTGCTTTCTCTGCTTTTACCCGCTGTGCGGCTCTGCTCTCAACCTGCTCATGCCCGTCTGATCTACAGCCACAGCCTGCTCAACGCCACCCCGGGCGCAGGCGAGAGCATTGTCAACAGCGGCGGGGGCTTTGTCGCCGGCAAAGGCTGGCAGGCTACGACGGAAAACAGTCAGCTGCGCATCACCCTGGCCTCAGCCCTCCCCTTTGAAGGCACCTTCATCATCAACGTTACCAACTTCGACCCGGTCTCGCAGAATTTGCCCGATGATATCAAACAGCACATCATCAATCTCTATTCGCGCATCTACGACAACAACAAGGATATTTTCGAGACCGACGGCTCCTGGTGCAATATCCGCACGGGCGTGGGCTATTCGACCGGCGAGGGCGTGGCGGGATTCAAGTTCCTCGCCGCCGCGCGCGGTATCGACACCCGCGATGAGGAGCGCTGCATCGAGGACCACACCTGGAGCCTGACCCGTACCTATGAGTTCAAGATCATCTGGACGGCTACATACATTTACTGTTATCTCGACGGGAGCTTGATGTCGCGGCTGCCCTTTGCGGGGCAGATCGAGCCCTTCCGCTATCTGCTCATCGGCCGCGACAATCTGATCTGGGGCTATGGCGCCCAGCCCGGGGTGATCTTTTCTAATGTGCGCATCTACGGCCCGCAAAGCTCACCGGTGCAGCTCAGCGGCCGGCTCTTGCTCCAGGGCGCCTACGAGGTGGGCAGCCATGCCATGCGCACACCGGCCGCCGGCGCGGCGGTGCCGCTGCAGTCTCCCTTTCCCCAGGCGCCCTACGCAGCCTCCACCGTTCCGGCCGGCATCGTCGACTGGGTGCTGGTCGGGCTGCGCAGCACCCCCACCGGGGCACCGGTGGTCCAGAGCAGCCTCTGGCTGCGCAGCGACGGCCGCCTCATCGATCCGGCCACTGCCGGCACCACCGTGACCCTGGCTGCGGTCACCGGCAGCTACTATGTCACCGTCCAGACCCGCAACCATCTGGCGGCCATGTCCGCCACTGCCCTGGTCTTTGACGGCCTGAATGAGTCGAACTGCGATTTCACGACCGGAACGGCGAGTTATTATGGGGGAAAAGGGGCGGTGCAGATGGAGGCGGGCGTTTGGGCCCTGCAGGCGGGGGATATCAACGGGGACAAGGCGGTCACTGCGGCGGATTTTTCGCTCTGGCAGAGCGCCGCCCGCACCGGCACGGCGGGATATGCCGCGGCTGACCTCAATCTGGACGGCTGCTGCACGACCAGGGACTATGTGCTCTGGTTCGAGAACGCCCGCGCATCCGCGGCGAGCGGAATGCCGTGATGGTTGCAGGCTGGAAGAGAAAAAGCCCGGATCAGGCTGTGATTGATCCGGGCTTTTTGATTTACCTGGCCTTCTCGACCGTCGAGATCTTGAAGGGCAGATAGAGCGGGCAGAAACGGAAGAGCCCGGTCAGGAGGGGGATCCAGCCGATATTGGCCCAGACCTGATAAGGATTGTGCAGAACATAATAATTGAAAAGATTGCCGCCGACCAGCAGCAGACCCACAATGATGCGGATCCAGCGATCCGTCTTGCCGACATTACATCTCATATCATCTATCCTCTCTTTGGATGTTTTTCACTGCCGTGCTTGTCTATGCCGAATAGAACACCCAGGGAGAGCGCTATATTTCCGCTTGTGCCGCATTACTTGATGATCCGGCCCAGTACGGCCCGGATCTTTTTGGAGATCATCTTCTGCTCAAAGAGGGAATAGACCACCGGCACCAGCACGAGCGTTACCAGGGTCGAGCTGGTCAGCCCGCCGATCACCACCCTCGCCATCGGGGCCTGGGTCTCGCCGCCCTCGCCCAATCCAAAGGAGAGGGGGAGCAGGCCGAGCACGGTGGTGAGAGTGGTCATGAGGATCGGCCGCAGCCGGTGCAATCCGGCTGTGGCGACCGCCTCCATCAGCTCCATGCCCTCCTGCCGGCGCAGCTGGTTGGTATGATCGACCAGAAGAATGGCGTTGTTGACGACGATGCCGGCGAGCATGATGCAGCCGATGAAGGCCTGCAGGCTGAAGATGGTGCCGGTCAGGACCATGGTGAGAGTCACGCCGATCACCGCCATCGGGATGGAAAAGAGGACGATGAAGGGATCGCGCCACGATTCGAATTGTCCGGCCATGACCAGAAAGACCAGCAGGATGGCGAGGATCATCGCTACTGCCAGCTCGCGGAAAGCCTCCTGCTGCTCCTCATAGTCCCCCCCGAAAAGGACAGCGAAATCCTTGGGCATCGGCAGCCTGCGGATCTGCGCCCGGATGTCGGAGATGATCGAGCCCATGTCGCGGCCGGTGTAGTGGGCGCTGATGTAGATGATGCGCTCCTGGTCCTTGCGTTCGAGACTGGAGGGACCCTCCTGGGCATCGGTGGAAACCACATTGCGCAGCATCACCGGCTGCCCGCGGCTGTTGAGAATGGACAGGTCGAGCAGATCGGAGAGATTGCTGCGGTCTTCTTCACTCAACCGTACCAGGATGCGGTACTCCTTGCCGCCTTCGCGGTAGTAGGAGGCGTAGGTTCCACCCACAGCGGTTTGCAGGGCGTCGCCGATCATGGCGACGGTCAGCCCGAGGTCGGCCGCCTTTTGCCGGTCGATGCGCAGAACCTGCTCCGGGCTCCCCTCCTTGCGGCTGATTTCGGTGTCAGTGATGCCGGGCACCTTCTGGACGATGCCGTCCACCTGGCGCGCCAGGGTCTGGGCGGTCGTCAGGTCATAACCGCGCACCTCGAGGCTGACGGCGTTGCTGCCCCCCTGCCCCATCCGCCGTGTCATGAAATTCTGACTCTGCCGGGTGCGGATGATCACGCCCGGGATTTCCGCAGTAGCCTTGCGCAGGGCGTTGGCCACCTCCTCGCTGCTGCGCTTGCGCTGGTCTTTCGGGACCAGGCTGAGACGGATGTCGGCGCTATTGCCTTCCCCCACCCGCGCCATCATCGTGGTCATCTCCGGCACCTCGCGGCGCACGATCTCCTCAACCTGCAAGGCGATGCGATCCACTACCTCCAGCCGCGAACCGATCTCGGTCTCGAGGTTGACACTCACCTCACCCTCATCGGTCTGCGGCATCAGCTCCACGCCGATGAAACGGACCAGCAGCACGGAAAAGGCAAAGAGCCCCAGGGCGAGCCAGATCACCAGCTTGCGCCGGCCAAGGGCCTTCCTCAGCAGCCCGGAATAGGCGCGCTCCAGCTTTTCAAAGAGTTCCTGGCTCACCGTATAGATCTTCTCGATGCGGCTGATCTTTTTGCCGTGCTGCACCGGGTGGTAGCGGAGGAAACGTGAAGAGAGCATCGGCACCAGGGTCAGCGCCACCAGCAGGGAGCAGAGCAGGGAAAAGACCACAACATAGGCCATCTGCTGATACATGATGCCGGACATGCCGCGGATGAAGATTACCGGAAAAAAGACGACGATGGTGGTCAGGGTGCTGGCGATGATGGCGCCGCTGACCTCTCCGGCCCCCTTGCGCGCAGCCTCGATCGCTTTGAGGCCGTTTTCCCGGTAGCGATAGATGTTTTCGAGCACGACGATGGCGTTGTCGACCAGCATACCGATGCCGAGGGCGAGACCCCCAAAGGTGATGCTGTTGAGGGTGAAACCGTTAAAATACATCAGTCCAAAGGTAGCCACGATCGAGATCGGGATGGCCGTGGCGATGATCGAGGTGCTGGAGAGGTTGCGCAGGAAGAGGAGCAGGATGACGATCGCCAGCAGGCCGCCGAAGAGAGTGCTGTTGGCGACCGAGTTGATCGACTGCTTGATAAAGACCGACGAGTCAAAATTGGGGGTGATCTTGATCTGCGGCAGATCGAGGTTGATGCGT
>JAKPUX010000238.1 GCA_029554865.1 bacterium
GGGTCTCGCCGCCCTCGCCCAATCCAAAGGAGAGGGGGAGCAGGCCGAGCACGGTGGTGAGAGTGGTCATGAGGATCGGCCGCAGCCGGTGCAATCCGGCTGTGGCGACCGCCTCCATCAGCTCCTTGCCCTCCTGCCGGCGCAGCTGGTTGGTATGATCGACCAGAAGAATGGCGTTGTTGACGACGATGCCGGCGAGCATGATGCAGCCTATGAAGGCCTGCAGGCTGAAGATGGTGCCGGTCAGGACCATGGTGAGAGTCACGCCGATCACCGCCATCGGGATGGAAAAGAGGACGATCAGGGGGTCACGCCAGGACTCGAATTGTCCGGCCATGACCAGAAAGACCAGCAGGATGGCGAGGATCATCGCCACCGTCAGCTCGCGGAAGGCTTCCTGCTGCTCCTCGTAATCCCCCCCGAAGAGGACGGCGAAATCCTTGGGCATCGGCAGCCTGCGGATTTGCGACCGGATGTCGGAGATGATCGAGCCCATGTCGCGGCCGGTATAATGGGCGCTGATGTAGATAATGCGCTCCTGATCCTTGCGTTCGATGCTGGAGGGGCCCTCCTGGGCTTCGGTGACGACCACGTTGCGCAGCATCACCGGCAGTCCGCGGCTGTTGAGGATGGTCAGGTCGAGAAGATCAGAAAGGCTGCTGCGGTCCTCTTCGCTCAAGCGCACCAGGATGCGGTACTCCTTGCCCCCCTCGCGATAATAGGAGGCGTAGGTTCCGCCCACAGCGGTCTGCAGGGCGTCGCCGATCATGGAGATGGTCAGCCCGAGGTCGGCCGCCTTTTGCCGGTCTATGCGCAGAACCTGCTCCGGGCTCCCCTCCTTGCGGCTGATTTCGGTGTCGGTGATGCCCGGCACCTTCTGGACGATGCCGTCCATCTGGCGCGCCAGATCCTGGGCGGTGGCCAGATCGTAGCCGCGCACCTCGAGGCTGACGGCGTTGCTGCCCCCCTGCCCCATCCGCCGCGTCATGAAATTCTGGCTCTGCCGGGTGCGGATGATCACGCCCGGAATCTCCGCAGTAGCCTTGCGCAGGGCGTTGGCCACCTCCTCGCTGCTGCGTTTGCGCTTGTCCTTGGGGACCAGGGTGATGCGCACGTCAGCGTTATTGCCATCCCCCACCCGCGCCATCATTGTGGTCATCTCCGGCACCTCGCGGCGCACGATCTCCTCAACCTGCAGGGCGATGCGGTCCACCACCTCCAGTCGCGAACCGATTTCGGCCTCAAGGCTGACACTCACCTCACCCTCATCAGTCTGCGGCATCAACTCCACCCCGATGAAACGCACCAGCAGCACTGAAAAGAGGAAGAGCCCGAGTGCGGACCAGACCACCAGCTTGCGCCGGTCCAGGGCCTTCCTCAGCAGCCCGGAATAGCTGCGCTCCAGCTTTTCAAAGAGTTCCTGGCTGACTGTGTAGATCTTCTCAATGCGGCTGATTTTCTGACCATGCTGAACCGGGTGGTAGCGGAGAAAACGGGAGGAGAGCATCGGCACCAGGGTCAGAGCCACCAGCAGGGAACAGAGCAGGGAAAAGACCACGACATAGGCCATCTGTTGATACATGATGCCGGACATGCCGCGGATGAAAATCACTGGAAAGAATACGACGACGGTGGTCAGGGTGCTGGCGACAATGGCGCCGGTGACCTCTCCGGCTCCCTTGCGCGCAGCTTCGATCGCCTTGAGCCCGTTTTCCCGATAGCGGTAGATGTTCTCGAGCACGACGATGGCATTGTCGACCAGCATGCCGATGCCGAGGGCGAGCCCGCCAAAGGTGATGCTGTTGAGGGTAAAGCCGTTGAAATACATCAGCCCGAAGGTGGCCACGATCGAGATCGGGATGGCCGTGGCGATGATCGAGGTGCTGGAGAGGTTGCGTAGGAAGAGGAGCAGGATGACGATCGCCAGCAGGCCGCCGAAGAGAGTGCTGTTGGCGACCGAGTTGATCGACTGCTTGATAAAGACCGACGAGTCAAAATTGGGGGTGATCTTGATCTGCGGCAGATCGAGGTTGATGCGT
>JAKPUX010000261.1 GCA_029554865.1 bacterium
CGGTTTTGGCGATATTTTGCTGATGCTGGGGCGCACCAGCCTGCTGATGCTTTTCGCCACCTCGCTGACCCTGGTCATCTGGGACCTGCGCGATTTCGCCCGCCTCCACATCCTCGGCACTTTCTCCCTGCTGCTGCTGGCCGAGATCCTCATCGCCGGGCTGATCTACCCGAACCTGCGCCAGCAGATGGCGGCATCGGCCATAACCTCCCGGTGGAGGTCGACCCGGCAGTCCATTCCCTTCGCGCTGGCCGATCTGCTGCTCTTCATCCTTTTCTTTGCCGCTGTGCATCAGCTCAAGTATGGCACGGCCGAACTGGATTCACGCAGCTCAATGATGCTCGGTATCATGGCGGGGATGTGGCTGCTCAGCGCCGAGTGGACCGGCAAATTTATCAAACACCCGCATCCCAATTTCTACTATCTCTTCGAGCCCTTTATCAAGGCGGCCTTTATCATGACCGCTTCGGCGGCGGTGCTGATCTGGGCCTTTCAGCTCTTCGCCTACTCGCGCACCCTGCTTTTGGCTCCGGTCCTGCTGCTGGCGGCGGCCGAGGCGCCCCTGGCGCTGGTCTGGCTGCGCATCCGTTCGGTCAAGGCGGAGGAGCGGGACGTGGAAGACGCGGCGGCCGTCAGCCTGCTGCTGGAGGAGAAGGAACTGCCGCTGGCGCCGGCGGGCGAATTGAAAGAGGCGGCGCGGCACCGGCTGGAAAACCACTTTCTGGCGGAACACCCCGCCATTTTCAGGCTGCTCGACAGCCGCTGCGATCTCGACGCCGTGGAACTCTCCGCCGTCTCGGTGCTGGATACCCACACCTCTTTTAACATTGAGATACTCGAGCCGCTCTCCCGGCAGCTCTTTATCAATCTCCACCGCGTCAATGATTTCCGCTATCTCAACCGCTATTTCCTCACCGTGCACCAAAAGCTGGTCCAGGGCGGCTATTTCGCCGGCCTGATGGATACCTATGAGGGACGCTATAATTCTCTCAACCGGAAATATCCCAAGTACATGGCGCAGATGATCTATCTGCTCGATTTTCTCGTGCGCCGGGTGATGCCCAAACTTCCTGTCCTGGAGAAGGTCTATTTCACCCTCTCCCGCGGCCGCAGCCGCGCCCTCTCCAACGCCGAACTCCTCGGCCGGCTCTATTTCTGCGGCTTTCGCGTCCTCGCCGCCCTGCCGATCGGCACGCAGCTGTTATATATCGCCCAGAAGGA
Source organism: bacterium (assembly GCA_029554865.1). Taxonomy (GTDB): domain Bacteria; phylum Zhuqueibacterota; class Zhuqueibacteria; order Residuimicrobiales; family Residuimicrobiaceae; genus JAKPUX01. The sequence continues at coordinate 1,222 of JAKPUX010000261.1, forward strand.
CAAGAGCCCCAGCGACAATCCCAATCCCTCGTACGGTCCGCTGGTCAAGCTGAAGCGCATCGGCTACCAGGGCCGGCCCTTTACCCTCTACAAGCTGCGCACCATGCATCCCTACTCCGAGTTCATCCAGGATTATGTGCACAAGCACAACGATCTGGACGATAGCGGCAAGTTCAGGGACGATTTCCGCGTCACCACCTGGGGACGGCTCTTCCGCAAGTTCTGGCTGGACGAGCTGCCGCAGCTGATCAACTGGCTGCGCGGGGACG
>JAKPUX010000265.1 GCA_029554865.1 bacterium
TCATGCCTAAAATCCTCGTCATCGTCGAATCGCCTGCCAAGGCGAAAACCATCAACAAATATATCGGCGGCGATTACATCGTCAAATCCTCCGTCGGCCATATCCGCGATCTGCCCCCGAGCGCCGCCCAGGCTGGCGAGGCGGTCAGGGAGGAGGGAGGCGCAAAACTGAGCCCCGGCGAGCGTAAGCAGCGCAACCTGGTACGGGTGATGGGCATCGATCCCGAGGGCGGCTGGAAGGCCCATTATGTGATCCTGCCGGGAAAAACCCGGGTGCTGCGCGAGCTCAAGCAGGCGGCCGCCGCGGCCGAAGCCATCTATCTCGCCACCGACCTCGACCGCGAGGGAGAGGCGATCGCCTGGCACCTGCGCGAGGCGATTGGCGGCGATCCGGCGCGCTACCGCCGGGTGACCTTCAGTGAGATCACCAGGAGCGCCCTGCAAAAGGCCTTCGGCGCGCCCGGGCAGATTAACATGGACCGGGTCAACGCCCAGCAGGCGCGGCGCTTCCTCGATCGCGTGGTCGGCTATATGGTTTCTCCCCTGCTCTGGCAAAAGATCGCCCGCGGGCTCTCGGCCGGGCGGGTCCAGTCGGTGGCCGTGCGCCTCATCGTCGAGCGCGAGCGTGAGATCCGCGCCTTCGTCCCCGAGGAGTACTGGGAGCTCTGGGCTGACCTCGAGGGCAAGAATCCGGTGCGCGCCCAGGTGGTCAAGCGCCAGGGTAAAACCTTCAAGCCGGTCAACAAGATCGAAACCGATCTTGCTATGGCCGAACTCGAAAAGGCGGTCTACGAGATCACCGAGCGCAAGGACGCCCCGACCCTCTCCCGTCCCTATCCCCCCTTCATCACCACAACGATGCAGCAGGCCGCCAGCGTTCGCCTCGGCTTCGGGGTCAAAAAGACCATGCTCCTGGCCCAACGCCTCTATGAGGCTGGCCACATCACCTACATGCGCACCGACTCGTTTCATCTCGCCCCTGAGGCCCTCTCCGCCGCCCGCCATCTGATCCAGGCCGAGTATGGAGCAAAATACCTGCCCGAGAAGCCCAATTTCTACGCCAGCAAGGCGGGGGCCCAGGAGGCTCACGAGGCCATCCGTCCGACCCGCGCTGAGGCCCATCCCGGCTCCATCCCCGGACTCGAGCGCGACGCTGAGCGCCTCTACGACCTGATCTGGCGCCAGTTCATCGCTTCCCAGATGAAACCGGCCGAATTCGACACCACCGCCATCACCATCGCGGCCGGCGACTATGAACTGCGCGCCCGCGGCCGGGTGATGCGCTTCGACGGCTGGATGCGTGCCCTGCCCCCGGCCAAAAGGGAGGACGAGACCGAGATGCCCGACCTCAGGGTGGGCGACCTGCTCAAGCTGATCCGCCTCGATCCTTCCCAGCATTTCACCAAGCCCCCGGCCCGCTACAGCGAGGCCAGCCTGGTGCGCGAACTGGAGAAGCGCGGCATCGGGCGCCCCTCCACCTACGCCTCAATCATCACCACCATCCAGGAGCGCGGCTACGTCAAACTCATCAGCCGGCGCTTCTACGCCCTCAAGATTGGTGAAATCGTCACCGGCCGGCTCATCGAAAGTTTTGACGACCTCATGGATTATGGCTTCACCGCGGCCATGGAGGAAAAGCTTGACGCCATCGCCGCCGGTGAGGTGGAATGGAAAAAAATCCTCGATGCCTTTTACGGCCACTTCAAGGCCCAGCTGGAGGCTGCGGCCGGCAGCATGCGCCGCAACGAGCCGGTGGCGACCGATATCCCCTGCGCCGCCTGCGGCCGGCCGATGGTGATCCGCACCGCCGCGACCGGGGTCTTTCTGAGCTGCTCCGGCTACGAGCTGCCGCCAAAGGAGCGCTGCAAGAGCACCGTTAACCTCATCCCCGGCGACGAGGCCGCCCCGGCCAAATCGGTGAAGGAGTCCCTGGAAGGGGAGGAGGAGGGCGATGCCGAAGAACTGCTCGCCCGCCGCCGCTGCGACAAGTGCGGAGCGGCGATGGACAGTTGGCTGCTAGACGCCCGCCGCAAACTCTACGTCTGCGGCAGCAGCCCCGACTGCGACGGTTGGGTCATCGAGGAGGGAACCTTCAAGCTCAAGGGCTATGACGGCCCGAGTCTGGTCTGCGACAAGTGCGGGGCGGAGATGCAGCTCAAGAGCGGCCGCTTCGGCAAGTATTTCGGCTGCAGCCGCTATCCCGAGTGCAAGAACACCCGCAAACTGCTGCGCGGGGGGCAGGCGGCCCCGCCCAAGAGTGATCCCGTACCGATGCCGGAACTTAAATGCAAAAAATCGGAGGCCCATTTCCTGCTGCGCGACGGGGCTGCGGGGCTCTTTCTCGCCGCCCACACTTTTCCAAAATCGCGTGAGACCGCTTCGCCCCGGGTGGCCGACCTGGCGCGCCACCGCGCCGAACTCGAT
>JAKPUX010000273.1 GCA_029554865.1 bacterium
TGGGAGATCAGCGACTATACCTGGGGCCCGGACAGCAAATGGATCGCCTACACCTTCGTCCAGGAGAACCGCAACTCGATCATCTATCTTTACAGCCTGGAACAGGCGAAAAGTTTTGCCATCACCGGCGATTTTTACGACAATCTCTATCCCACGTTCGACGCCAACGGCGATTATCTCTATTACCTCTCCTATCGCAACTATAATGATATCCAGATGGATGTCTATGAAGACAACCACATCCTGCCGCGGCCGGTGCAGGTGATGCTGGTGCAGCTCAAGGCGGGCCAGACTCCGCCCTTTGCGGATGCACCCCGGCCGGCCATGGGCCGCAGACCCGGCGGCATGAGCGAGGAAATGCAGGAAGGCCATCCCCCTTCGGCGCGGCCAGCCCGTGCCGGGGAGACGGGTAAACCCGAAACCACCGCACCTTTCCGCGTCGACCTCGCCGGCATCCAGGATCGCCACCTTGTCGTGCCGGTCAAGGCGGGTAACTATTTCTACGCCAGGGCGGGCAAGGGCAGGGTCACCTTCGCCTCCGTGGATGAGTTCGGCGACGATGAATACGAGGAGCTCTTCACTCCCGGCGGCCGCGACAAGTGGGAGCTGCATGTCTACGATGTTGCGGAGCAGCAGGAGACTGTGCTCGAGCAAAAAATATCGGACTGGCGTATCTCGGCCGACGGTGAAAATATCCTCATCAAAAAGCGCGATGATTATTATACCAGCGGCCTTGCCAAAATGAACGGCAAGGGCCTCGGCGAAAAGCTCGATCTCGGCGGCATGCTCTATACCGTGCAGGCGCAGCCCGAATGGAACCAGATCTTCAGCGACACCTGGCGCTGGTACCGCGACTTTTTCTACGACAAGGATATGCACGGCCGCGACTGGAAAAAGATGGGCGAAACCTACCGCAGCTACATCCCCCAGCTCAATTCGCGCGAGGATCTCAACTGGCTGCTCTCCCAAATGGTGGGCGAGCTCTGCGTCTCGCACACCTACGTTGGCGGCGGCGATCGTGGACCGGCTCAGCGCCCCGAGCGTTCCACCTTCACCGGCCTGCTCGGAGCCGACCTGGTTCCGGGCGAGGGCGGCTGGTACAAGCTGGCCAAAATCTACGGCCCCAGCGATTTCAATCGCAGCCTCGAGGGCCCGCTGGTCCGCCCGGATGTGCAGGTTAAGGAGGGTGACTATCTCATCGCCATCAACGGCAAAGAGGTCAAATACCCCGAGAATCCCTTCAGGTACCTCCAGGTCAGCAACGACGAGAAGGTCAAGCTGACTTTCAACAGCCAGGCGGGCACGGCCGGAGCCAGAACCTACTCGATCACCCCGCTGCGCTCGGAATACCAGCAGCGCTATTTCCGCTGGGTCGAGGACAACATGAACCAGGTGCTCAAGGCGAGCAGCGGCGAGATCGGCTATATGCACATCACGGCCATGGGGGTGCGGAATCTCGGCGAGTTCGATAAATTCTGGCGCGCTTTCCGCTACAAGAAGGGGCTGATCATCGACGTACGCGGCAACGGCGGCGGCTGGACCGAGTATTTCCTCATTGACAAGCTCGAGCGCAAACAAACCTCCTACAACGTCATGCAGGGGATGGAGCCCTACCGCTATCCCAACAGTGCCTCACGCGCCCACTTCGCCGTGTTGACCAATGAGGCCAACGGCTCGGATGGCGAGGCCTTTATCGAGGATTTCAAACACAACAAGCTCGGCACCGTGATCGGCGTCCCGAGCTGGGGCGGCCTGGTCGGCATCATCAACGCCCAGAAGACCATCGATAACGGCAGCGTCAACCAGTCCAACAACGCCTTCTGGGGGACTGAGGGCAAGTGGCTGGTCGAGAATCACGGCGCCGATCCCGACATCCTGGTCGAGAACGATCCCGCCTCGCTCATGGCCGGAAAAGACAAACAACTCGAGACCGCCATCGAGGTGCTCCAGAAGCAGATCGTGGAAAAGCCGTGGAGCTTCCCCGAGCGCCCGGCCTATCCGAAAAAATGACCAACGTAATGCATCTCTCACAGAGCCACAGAGGCACAAAGAAGAGCATAATAACTTGTTTCTTTGTGGCTTGGTGACTTTGTGAGAGGCAAGTTTTTTAGGCCATATGAGGAGGCGGATGATGAAGCTTTTGCACATCACAATGCTCCTTCTTTTCGCTGCTGGGGCGGGGGCCCAACCTACGGCCGTGACGGATTCGATTACCGTCAATATGATAGCCGAGGCGGAACGGCTCCAGGGCCTTTCCTTCACCCCGGCCGAGCGAGACTCGATGCTCTCCGGCCTCGCCGGCCAGCTCGCCGCCTTCGAAGCCATCCGCGCCTATTCACTCGACAACAGCATCTCCCCGGCCCTGCTCTTCAATCCGCTTCCCGCCGGCTTTAGCCTGCCGGCGGGAAAAAGCTCCATCGCAATTCCCCGGCCCAAGGGCTTTAAAAAGCCGGCGCAGGCGGCGGATCTGGCCTACTGCACCATCCCCGAACTGGCCGAGCTGCTGCGCACCCGCCAGCTCACCTCGA
>JAKPUX010000284.1 GCA_029554865.1 bacterium
GGGCAGCGCGTGCTGGAGCAGCCGCAGTGGGTCAAGCTCGCCGGCCACACCATCCGTCTCGGCGCTGCCGACGAAAAGATCGTGGAGCGCATCACCACGCTGCTCGCCGCAGCCCCCTTCTCTCCCCCCGACGAAGCGGAACTCGGCCGGGAGCTGGGCCTCTCCGCCCATGAGCTCCGGCGCCTCCTCGGCGCGCTGCAGGGCATGGGGCGTATTTTCCGGCTCGAAGGCGATCTCTACTTCCTGCACAGCGCCCTGACTGAGGCCGACCGCCGTCTGCAAGAGTACGCCGCCGGCAGGGAGGAGATCTCAGTGAGCGAGTTCCGCGAACTGCTGGGCACAACGCGCAAATATGCCGTGCCCCTGCTCAACTGGTTCGACCATACCGGCCGCACCGAACGCATCGGAGACAACCGCATCATCAACCGCTGACCGCCGCTTTTTTTGCCTTGCTTCTCAGCCGGGGATTATGTAAACTATCCGCTGAAAAACTACTCTCACAGAGGCCAACGAGAGAGAAGAAAAGAGGCCTGGCCATGCCCTTCCGCTGAACTCCCCTCCTCTGTGCGAAAACCAATTCAATCTCAATAGAATCAGGCAGGCGTCATGCAGATTTCCGGACTCAAGTACGGCGCGCAGCTGCTGGAACTGGTGGAGTTCCCCTATGCCCCCTTCCTCACTGCCGATGCCACCAAAGAGGAAATTCAGAACCTCCTCAATGCCCATAAAAAAATTGTTATCAAACCTTTCTTCAGCGGCGGCGTCGGCAAAAAGGGAAAAGCCGGGTTGATCCGCATCGTTGACAACGTTCACGATGCCCTGCTGGCAAAGCGCGACCTCTATTTTGCCACCCATCAATATGGATCCAAAAGCGTGGAGGCCAACGGCGTCACCTATGAGGCCTTCATCCCTTCGGAGATCGAAGTCTATTTCAGTATCACCGCCTCGACCCTGCACCGCAAACCGATCTTCACCATCAGCCCCTGGGGCGGCGTGGATATCGAATCCCTGCCCGAAGATAAAAAAAAGCTCACCTGGATCGATCCTTTCATCGGCCTCAAATCCTTCGACGTCACCAACGCCCTCATGGACACAGGCTGCCCGGAGGCCTTTATCTCGCCTCTGGTGGCGAATCTGCCCAAACTCTGGGGACTCTATGACAATTACGGCCTGACCACCCTGGAGCTCAATCCGATCCGTATGGCCCGGCAGGACAATCGCATCGTCCCGGTGGCCTGCGATCTCAAGGCCGCCTTTGATCAGGACAACCCCGCCTGGAAGCGCCTTGGCCTCCCCCGGACCGTCTTCCAGTCCGATATCACCCCTTTTGAGGCGCAGATCAACCAGTTGCGCACCTATCAGGGTCAGAGCGACGTGCTCGAGCTCAATCCCACCGGCACGATCATCCCCTTCATGTTCGGGGGCGGCGCCAACTCGGCGGCCACGGAGACCCTCGGCAGTTCCGCCATTTTCGCCTCGGATTTCGGCGGCAATCCGCCCTACGAAAAGATGTATGACATCGGCCGCATCGTCTTCAAGAGCTGGCTCAGCCGCGCCAACGTGCTGCTCATCATCGGCGGCAAAGCCAATAACACCGACATTTACGTCACTTTCAAAGGTATCTTTGATGCCCTGCGCGACCATGTGGCCGCCCACGGCCCCCAGCCGGTCTATGTCGTGGTCGGCCGCGGCGGCCCCAATCTGATCAAGGGGATGTTTTACGCCAAGGATATCCTCGACACCCTCAAACTCCCCTACAAGATGTTCGGCTACGACACCTCGATGATCCAG
>JAKPUX010000285.1 GCA_029554865.1 bacterium
AAACTGGCCGGCGCGGAGAAATTTCTCATCGCCACTGAACCCGGCGAGTGAGGTTGAAGATGGACTCTTTGCAGGAGATCTCACCGGAACTGCGCCGCAGCATCCTCTTTTCCATCCTCTTCCATCTCGCGCTGCTGCTGATTTTTCTCCTCGTAACCGTGCGGGTGGACTCGCTTCCCAGGAGCTTCGCCGAGGTGGCCTTCATCAGCGGCACCGCGGGGGGACGGGTCACGGCTGTGAGCAGCGTCGAGGAGCCGGCGCCCGCGGCGGCAGCGGAATCGGAGAGGGTGCCGGTCTCCCGGCCGGCCGCGCAACGGCCGGCGAGCCCCAAACCCAAACCTGAGCCGGCTCCCAGCCGCACCGCGACCGCCAGCCGCACCAGCGCCGAAGAGCAGCAGCGCACCCCGGTGACTCCGCCGAAACGGCGCATGCTGGAGGATGAGGAGCCCCTCATCAGCCGCCAGGAAGAGGGCAAGATCACACCCGGACGGAATGCAGCGGGCCTGCCCACTGCCGGCGGCAGCACCACTGCCGCCGGCACAGAGGCGGGGGCGGTCTCGACCGCGCAGACGGCCGGCAGCAGCGGCAGCGGTACCACTGCGGCGGCATCCGGGCAGGGGGGCGGCACGGGAGCGGGCAGCGGCCTGACCAGGGGGGGCGGCTCCGGACAGCCCTTCACCATCGAAGGCGATGCCGCCCAACGCCTCATCGTCAAGCAGGTCATCCCCACCTACCCGGAGGGACTGCAGCGGGAGGCGGTGATCCAGTTCAGATTCACCGTCCAGCCCGACGGCCGTTTGACCGGACTGATCCCCATGCGCAAGGGCGATCCGACCCTCGAAAAAATCACCCTCACCGCACTGCGGCAGTGGCTCTTCAATCCCCTGCCGGCCTACGCCGAACAGAAACCTGTACAGGGGATCATCACCTTCCGCTACCAGCTGGAATAGTGCCCCCTTCCCGTCTACCCGGTGCATAAGTAATAAAAAAAAGCGCAGAGGTTCTGCGCTTTTTTTATGCCCTCACCCCATTCGGGTGGGCGATATGTCCATTTCGCCGGCCGCCCCCGTTCAGAATCCCCGCAGGAAGGTCAGGCGGAAGATCCCGTGGTCGTCACGGTTCAGCCCGTAAAAGAGCCCGATCAAGCCGACGCCGGCGCTGACATCCAGGTGCGCCCCTAAATAATGGTCCGGCCCGTCCTCGGGAAAGATGTAGCCCTCCAGCTGGGGCCCGATGAACGAGTCCCCGTAAAGACGATGGCCGAGATAGTGGCGGTAATAATAGCGGTTCGAATAGGTCTCGTCCAGAACCTTGACAAAATAGAGGTTCTGGCTTTCAAAGGTCCATTGCGGGCTGTTGTAAAAGACGAAAAATTCCGGGCAGATATGGCCGACACGGGCGCCTTTGTTTCCCGCCTCGACAAATTCGACGCCGGCCATGGGGATGAGCGCGAGATTGCCGATGTGAAAGGCGGGGCCCAGATCGATCTGGGCGTAGCCCTGACTCGACATCTGAAAGACCGCGGAGAGGCCGACGTTTTTAGCGAGCGGCCTTTCATAAAAAAGCCAGGGATTGATCTCGCCATAATGATAGTCGAGGCGGAAGAGACAGCTGGTGCGCCCGCTGTTATCCTGGCTCATTGCAGGTAAAACCGGAAGCAGCATCGCCGCCAGGAGGAGTCTGGTCAATAATTTGTGCATGGTTGTTCCCAGGTTTGGTTTTGCAGTCAAATCAAGGCGCCGCCGGGATCGGGGTCGCCAATGCCTGTGCGGTCAGAGCGGTATGGCCTTGAACGGGGCCTGATCAAGCGGGGGCTACTCCTCCTGCAGCTGGCTGATGAATTCGTCGGCCTCGGCGACGGCCGCCTCGATATCGGCGACCAGTTTATCCACCCGGGTCTCGACCGTAACCACCTCATCGCTCAATCCGGCGATCGCTTTGGCGTTGAGATTGTGCTTCAGATAGAGCACCTGATCGCGCAGCGGCACCAGGGCCGGCTCCATGCGCGATTCGGCCTTTTTCATCGCTTTCATGAGCTGTTCGTATTTTTCCTCGGCGGCGTCATATTTTTGCTGGCTGGAACGACGCAGGGTCTCGCTGTTGTACTGGGCGATCTCCTTTTTCCATTCAGCAAAGAGGGCGGTCGAGACCTCCTCGACCGATTTGATGCGGCTGCGCACCG
>JAKPUX010000289.1 GCA_029554865.1 bacterium
CCAGGCGGTGAGGGCGAGGACAAGTCCGGGGGTGCAGAAGCCGCACTGCACCGCCCCCTCTTCGACGAAGGCCTGCTGGAGGGGATTGAGTCCGGGGCCGTTGAGGCCTTCGATGGTGACCAGATGTTTGCCGGCGCAGTCACCGATGGGGAGCAGGCAGGAGACGACGGAGTGGTAGGCGATGTGGCCGTCATGGAGCCGGCCGAGGAGGATGGTGCAGGCGCCGCAGTCGCCTTCGCGGCAGCCCTCCTTGACGCCGGTGAGGCCGAACTCGCCGCGCAGGAGGTCGAGAGCGACCCGCCCCGGGGGGAGTTCCAGATCGACGGTGTTTTGGTTGATCATCATCCGCATTGGGGGCCCATCCTCCGCATCCCTGGGTAAAGTTCCGGCCGCAGATGTCTGGTCCTTCAGCCGGAGAGTCCGGGCCGCAGCGGGGCAGCCCGATGAACGGAGAGCCATCACGACCGCTGCCGTGATGGCTCTCTCAGAAAGTGATGCAGTATTACAGCAGAGTGCAGGTGCGCTCCACTACTTCATCAGAACCATACGTTTGGCGGCCGCAAACTCTCCGCTGCGGATGGTATAGATATAGATGCCGCTCGCCAATCCCTCGGCATTGAAGGTGAGCTGGTGCGAACCGGCGGCCAGGCGGCCGTTGACGAGTTCGGCGACCATCTCGCCGCGCAGATTGTAGACCGCCACCTGGACCTCAGCCTGACGGGGCAGGGTGAAATCGATTCTGGTGGAGGGATTGAAGGGATTGGGATAGTTCTGGGTCAGCAGATAGCCCTCAACCACTCTGGGCGCAGTGGCCACACCGGTGGGGTCGCCATTGGTGAAGCCTTTGGTGATAATAGTGGAGAGCTGCCAGAGGCCGGCATCCGGCTTTCTGGCCCAGGACTGGGTGGTTTCGAGGGCACCGAATTCGACCGAGTCGATCACCGCGCCGACGGCGTCTTCCAGCCAGACCTTGTCGCCGCCGCTACCGAGGCCAAAGTCGCTGTCCGCGCCGGTTTTGTCGACGACGATGACGAGAAAGCCTTTGGGAGCCAATTTGGTGCCCGCAGGAACCTCTTTCTTGGGCTTGGTGCCGGCCTGTCCGCCGTTGTCATAAACCTTGTAGCCGCTGATGTCGAGGGTGTCGGCGCAGCTGTTATAGAGCTCGACCCAGTCCGGATCGGTGTCGGTGCCGCGGGAAAAGGCCTCATTGAGCTTGAGCGGGAGATTGGAGGTGCCGCGGGTGAGTGGAGTGGAGAGCTTCCAGGGGCCGCCGTCGGGAATGCGCTGCCAGGATTCGGTGGGCTGGATGGCGCCGAACTCGACCGAATCGATGACCGCACCGGCCGGAGTCTCCATCCAGACCTTGTCGCCGCCGCTGCTGAGGCCGAAATCGCTGTCCGCGCCGGTGTTATCGACGCTGATGGCCAGAAAGCCCCAGGGGGCGATCACGGTGCCGGCGGGGATCTCTTTTTTGGGCTTGCTGCCCGCCTGGCCGCCGTTGTCATAGACCTTGTAGCCGCTGACGTCGAAGGGCAGAGCTGAGGGATTGTAAAGCTCGATGTAATCCGGGGCATCAGCGGTGCCGCGGCTGAAGGCCTCATTGAAGATGACCGCCGCAGCGGCCGCGCCGGAAACGGTGACCTTGTGGTTCATGGAGGTGTCGGCCCAGGCATTATCGTTGTCTTCATTGAGCGGATTGATGCTGCCGAGCATGTCGACGCTGTTTTTGGTGGCCATGTAGCCGATCATGAAATCGCCGGTTTTGCTGCCCACCTTGAGGGTGATGTTGGCTTCATGGACCACATTGGCCTCATTGGTATAGGCCGCATCGGTCAGCAGACGGATCCATTTCATGCCCGCCGGAGCCGGCAGTTTGCCGTCGAGATCACCATAGACCGGGGGGGTATTGGGATCGGCGATGAAAGCCCCTTTGCCCGCCTGGCTGTCATAGGTGCCGGAGACGAATTCCCAGTCATCCGGGGTGAGAATGGCCAGGGCGCCTTCATGGGGATTGGCGTCCGCCGTCTTGTCGGTGATAGTCACCTTGGTGGTAAATTCACCGCCGGCGGCCACGACCAGTGACTGGATGACTTCGGTGATCAGACAGCCGCTGACCAGAAAGGCCACCATTGCAATCCCCAGAAGAAGCGTCACAACTCTTGTAGCTCTTTTCATCCCTGCCTCCTTATACTGTTTTTTCTAATTTACAAAACCATGCGCTAATGCACAAGCATATTCCGTATCAATTCGGCTTGTTAAAAATGTAGAGTCTGCTGTCCTGATCGTTGACGATGTAGAGCTTGTCGCCGGCGAAGGCGATGCCCTCACCCTTGTCAAAGGGCAGCGACCATTCGCCGAGCAGGGCGCCGGCGCGCGAGATGTGAATAAGCTTGCGCGACTCGTCGCTGATGATCCACAGGCTCTGGCCGTCCTGATCGCAGCACAATCCGGAGAGGTCATCCACCCAGGTGATCTCTCTCCGGCTCACCTCCTGTGTGCCGTTGAACTCGAGCAGCAGGCGGGGATCCTTCTCGTTGGCGACCCAGATGTGGCCGGCCGCATCGATGGCGATCCCTTCCAGGCCGCTGTTCTCCATGGTGGCGACCCGGGCCGGCCAGCTCATCAGCCGTTCCCCGGCCGAAGAACAGCGCACGACCTGCTGAAGGCGTTCCTCGACCACATAAAGGGAATCCCCCGTGAGCGAAACGGCCACCCCCTCCAGATCCTCTCCGGCGACCGGGATGGTGCGGCGCAGGGCGCCGTCGAGGCCGATCTCAAAAATATCGGGAAGGGCATCAGAGACCACCATCAAGCCGCCGGTGGCACGGTTATAGGCGAGTCCGGAGGGCTCGGGAACCGCGGGCAGCAGGCTGATGGCTTGCAGCGGCTTGAGGGCAGCCGGCTGGGAGGCGTCAGGTCCGTTCGTGCTTTTGTTGGGGTCCTCACGCGAACAGGCGGCCAGAATGAACAGAGCGGCGGTAAAAGAGAGGAGCTTTATTTTCATAGAGTCGACCTGAATTAGTCCGGTGTCCGCGCCCGTGCGCGGACACCGGTTGGGGATGAAGACCGGGGTCAGGGCAGGTTGGCAGCGCCCTTGGTGATGGTATTGGAGATCTGCCAGGTTTCCGAACCATCCGGAATGCGGCAGTAAGAGGTGGTTTCCACCGGCATGGCCGGAATCTTGACGTTATCGATCAGCACATTGGTGGGGTCTTCGAGCCAGATCTCGTCGCCGCCGCTGGAGAGGCCGAAGCCGGCAGCGGAGGTATCGTCGACGGTGATGACGTAAAAACCCCTGGCGGGCGCGGAGGCTCCGGCCGGGAAGACCAGTTTGGGTTTGACCCCGCTCTGGCCGCCGTTATCATAGATCTGGTAGCCGGCCAGAGAGATGGCGACATTGGAGGGATTGTAGATCTCGATCCAGTCGAGGTTGCCCTCCACACCGCGTGAAAAGGCTTCGTTCATCTTGACCGGCAGGATGATGACATCGGTGCCGGTATTGCCGAGGCCGCGGGTGACCTGCTCCCACACCTTCCACTCCTGGCTGCCCTCGAGGGTCTTGCCGTAGGACTGGGTGGCTTCAAGAGCGGGAAAGACCACGCTGTCAATCACCTTGCCGGTGGCATCCTCCAGCCAAACCTCTTCTCCGCCGCTGGAGAGGCCGAAACCGGCGTCGGTGGTGTCGTCGACCACAACCACGAGCAAGCCAAGGCCGGGAATCACAGTGCCAGCGGGCAGGCTCAGTTTGGGCTTGGTGCCCTCCTTGCCGCCGCTGTCGTAGAGCTTGTAGCCGCTCACATCCTGCTGTTCGGCGGAGGAGTTGTAGATTTCGATCCAGTCGGGATCAGCGTCGGTGCCGCGCGAATAGACCTCATTGAGCGAGATATAGACCGGCGGTGGCGGAGGGGGCGGCTGTACAGGGGCTTCGCGCGAGCAGGAGATCGCCAGCAGGGCGACTAAAATGGCCAGCGCGATGAGTAATGGACGTATTTTCATGGTGCATTCTCCTATCGGTTACAGGGAAGCCTGGACTCTCATCTGGACAAAGGAGTGGTCGTCGTCTCCGAAGAGGTTGCCCTTGCGAGTGGCATACTGGTCGAGATCGACGATCGAGTAGTTGAACTGCAGCTTGATGTTGGTGTTGGGGTAATAGTTGACGCCGAGCATGAGCTGTTTGGAGGAGCCGCCGTGAACCCCGGCGCCGAGATCATTGAGGTCGGTGTAGCTGAAGCGCGCCGCCACTTCGAGGGCGCCCCAGTCCTTGTTCGGCTTTTCGATCGGACCGACTTCGCCCTCGTCGATGTAATAGTAGCGGGTCTCGCCCGTCACCAGCCAGGCGACCGTGGCGTAAGCGCCGCGGAGGTTAACCTCCGGCTTGTCGTACCAGCGGAAGATGTCGGTGGTGAAGGCCTCGCCCTGGAAGTAGAAGGGCCCCTTGATACCCATCAGTTCATAGCCGTAGCGGGTGTAATAGTTGACATCCTTGATGTCGCCGGTATGGAGCTGTTTGGGATCGAAGATGTAGTTTTCGGTTCGCGCCCTGATTTCGATGGTATTTTCAGCCAGGTCCGGCAGGGTCTCGGGATTCTTGGAGGAGAAGGCGAAGCCGACGTGGAGGTTCTTGCCGTGCTGGTTGATGGGGGCGGCGGTGAGGCGGAGGTTGCCGGACATGCCGTCATCGCGCTGGCCCTTGTCGATGCGGGAACCGAGTTCGTGGCCCATGGCGGCAAGGGTGAGCTGGCCGTACTTGTTGTAATAGCGGCCGGCGACGCCGATGCGGCGGCCGAGGGCGAAGGCGTTGGTCGGGGCCGAACGTTCGAGGAAGGTGAGCAGGCGCGAGCTGTTGAGGCGCTCCATGCCGAAGGGCTCCTTGAAATTGCCGACTGTGAAAGCCAGGCCGGTGTTGGGCACGCTGTACTTGACCCACATGTCGCGGGCATCGAGGTTGGCTTCTGGATATACACGCTCGCCGAAATCGACATCCACCTCAGCCTCCCAGTCTCTGGCCAGCTGCGCCTTGAGGGCGAAGGTGACGCGGCGCAAGACGAAGCTGTTGCTCATGTCGTTCTTGTTCTCAAAAAAGTAGGCGCCGTCAAACTGAACGCGGGAATCGAACCACCAACGGTAGGCGCCGTCTTCGGTCTCGAAGACCATCTTGCCGTTGCGGGCCTGGGATTTGAGGGCAATCTTTTCATCGCCGCCGGGAACCTTGGCATCGGATGCCCAGAGTGTTTCGCTCGCGCCGAAGAGCAGGGCGGCGGCGAAGAGCAGCACCAACGCGGTACGCAGGTAGAGTTTGTGAGTGTCCATGGTTTCTCCTCAGTTAATGGGTTGGGGTAATGGATTGGAGCTATTGATAGTAATCAGGCTGTCATTTCCGGCACTGGCCTGCATCGGAGAGGCAAGCGGTGTCACCGGGGCTGTGTCGTTGGGCCGGGGTTCCGGTGCGATGATGCTTGTTGCGGCTGCAGCAGGATGGTGAACCACCTCCTGTTCGAAAACATTCTGGACAAAAAAGAGCGAAACAAAGGTCAAAAGGCCGGCGAAGATGGGGGTCATCACCCAGCCGGCGGCGATCTTGCCGAGCAGTTTAAAGTTGATGCCCTGAGCCCCCTTGACGATGCCGATTCCGAAGATCGCCCCGACGATCGCCTGCGAACTCGAGACCGGCACCAGGGGAATCGTCGGCAGGCCGAGGGCGACGAGGGCGCTCTGCAGGCCGGTGGAGGAAAAAAGAAAGAGCACAATGGTATGGGCGAGGACGACGATGAAGGCCAGGATGGGGGTGAGCTTGAAGATGTCGTTGCCCACGGAATCCATCATCCGGCGGGAATAGGTAAAGATGCCGACCGCGATGGCCAGTGCCCCGAGCAGGAAGAGCTGCTGGGTGCCATGCAGGGTGAAGATGCCGAAAAGCTGGATATCGCGGAACGGGGAGGCGGGCACAAAGACGCCCATGACGTTGGCGATATTATTGGCGCCCAGGGTGTACGAGCCGAGAGCGCCGACGATGATCAGGCCGGTGCGGGTATAAGCGTCGAGGCGGAGCATGTGGATGCGTGCCCGGCCGAGACATCGCTTGAAGAGCAGATAGAGCAGTATGGCAAAGATCGCTGCGAGCAGGGGGGAGAGCAGCCAGGTCGCGACGATCCTGGAGAGCACCTCCAGATCGGTCGGGGAGCCGGTGAAGAGATTCCAGCCGACGATGCCCCCGACGATGGCCTGCGAGGTCGCCACCGGCAGCCTGGCGCGCGTCATCCAGGCGATGGTCACACCAGCGGCGAGGGCGACAGTGAAGGAGCCCGCGATGGCGTTGACCGCCCCGAGGTGG
>JAKPUX010000293.1 GCA_029554865.1 bacterium
AACAGCGATGTGATGCGCATAATGCATTTTGTTTTTCCTGCCGGGTTGATAGGGTCTGTTCTTTGAATATAACCGAAAATCACCCCAATGTCAAACTAAATTTCTGCGGCGGAGAAATTATTTTACCCTGATCGCTTGCTCAGGTTGTGCTCGGCTGACCGGCCGCAGGAGCTGGAACCGCGCCCGATCCCGGTTTGCACTCCGTCCGGCTGTGGATAGTGCTTGTTTTTAAGCGCGTGAAGTGCTATTTTCCCGGATAGAGGCCATCAGCGGCAAAAAATCGACTATGCAGGGAGAATTTTATGAAATGGCTAGCATGGCTGCTGGCGGGAGGTGCGATGATGATCCCGGTTCTGGGGAGCGGCTGCGCCGGGGGGAAGCTGCCCCTCCTTTATGTCGGCAAGTACAACGACAGGGGCGGGGCGGGATTTCAGGTTGTTGAGCTCGATCCCGGCGCGGGGCTCTTCAGGCTCGCTGCCGAGGTTGAGGCCGGGGCCAACCCCTCCTACTTTTGCATCGATGGCGAACAGGGCCTGATCCATGCCATCAACGAGGTCGATGAACTCCGGGGGCAAAAGACAGGCGGGATCACCACCCTGGCCCTCGACGCCGCCTCGGGCGCACTGCGCCGGACGGGAGAGATGGCCGTGCCCAACGGCGGCCCTTGCTATATCTCGCGGATGCCGGCCGGGGACTATCTCCTGGTCGCCAACTACGGCGGCGGCTCGGTCGCAGTCGTCCGCCTCGATGCCCGGGGTATGCCCGCCGCAGTGACTGACACCCTCGTTTTTCAGGGTGTGTCGGGGAGGACGCCGCGCGCCCACATGATCGCGCCCGGGCCGGACGGAAACAGGATCTATCTCACCGACCTCGGCCTCGACCGCATCATGATTTACGAACTCGACCGCACTGCCGGCAAGCTGCAGTCGGTCAACAACGGCGAGGTGGCCCTGGTCAAGGGAGCCGGTCCGCGCCATTTCACTTTCAGCAAAGATGGTTCAACCCTCTATGTGATCAACGAACGCAACTCGACCGTAACGGTTTTCGCCGTCGATGCGGAGGGACTGCTCGAGGAGATCCAGAGCCTCAGCACCCTGCCCGAGGGTTTTTCCGGAACCAGCTACTGCGCCGACCTCCATCTCGGCAAGAGCGGCCGGTTTCTCTATGGCACCAACCGCGGCCATAACTCCATCGTCACCTTCCGCGTCGTCGGGAACGGCCGGCTGGAACTCGCCGGGCATACCCCCTGCGGGGGGGATTGGCCGCGCAATTTCGTCATCGATCCATCGGGCCGCTATCTGGTGGTGGCCAACCAGCGCTCGCATAATCTCGCCCTCTTCGCCATCGACAGCAAAAGCGGGCTTCCCCTTCTTCTGCCGGCGGCCTTTACGACCACCTCCCCGGCCTGCCTGAAATTCGCCCTTCGGCCCGGCGAGTCCGCCGGTGGTGTGCAGTATTAGAGTATGATCTTCCCCGGAAAGGAGCCGTTGATGAGAATTCTTCCCCTGTTGCTGCTGATGTGGACCTTCGCTGCGGCGGCCGCTGAGCCCTGGACCGACCTTTTCAATGGCAGGAATCTGAAGAATTGGCGGGTGCTCAACGGGGATGCCAAATTCATCGTTCGGGACGGCGCAATCGTCGGCGTGAGCAAGCTCAACACCCCGAACAGCTTTCTGGCGACACGGGCGAGCTACGACGATTTCATCCTCGAATTTGAATGCCGGATTGATGACGGCCTCAATTCCGGCGTGCAGATTCGCAGCCTCAGCCTGCCGGAGTATCAGAACGGCCGCGTGCACGGTGTGCAAATCGAACTGGATACCTCGCCGCGCGCCTGGAGCGGCGGCATTTACGATGAGGCCCGCCGGGGTTGGCTCTATAACCTCGAATGCAATCCGGCCGGCAAGAAGGCCTTTAAAAACGGGGAGTGGAACCGGTTCCGCGTCGAGGCGATCGGCGCCTCGATCCGTGTCTGGGTCAACGATATTCCCACCGCCGACATCGTCGATGACCTGGCCCCCTCCGGCTTCATCGCCCTCCAGGTGCACGCCATCGCTGGCGATGCGAGCAAGGCGGGCAAGGAGATCGCCTGGCGCAACCTGCGCATTATGACCAGCGAAATCGAGGCCGCCCGCTCGCCGGCAGCAAACACGATTCCGCAGATCAGCTACCTCACCAATCAGCTCACCGCGCGCGAGCGCGCCGAGGGCTGGCAGCTGCTCTGGGATGGCAAGACCAGCGCGGGCTGGCGCGGGGCCAGACTCGACCATTTCCCTGCTCATGGCTGGAAGATGGAGGAGGGCCTCCTCGAGGTGGAGGCGAGCGCCGGCGGTGAATCCAGCAATGGCGGGGATATTGTAACCGTGAAAAAATATGGCAATTTCGAATTGCAGGTCGATTTTATGATCAGCGCGGGCGCCAACAGCGGCATCAAATATTTCGTCGATACCGGCACCAACCAGGGTGAAGGCTCGGCGATCGGCTGCGAGTTCCAGATTCTCGATGACGATCTCCATCCCGACGCCAGACTTGGCACGGCCGGCAACCGCACCCTGGCCTCCCTGTATGATCTGATCGCCCCGGAGGCCCTGCGCTACGCCCCCGATGAAAACACCCCCAAACGGGTGAACAAGTACGGCTGGAACCGCGCCCACATCATCGTGCGCGGAGGGAAGGTCTGTCACTTCCTTAACGGCATCAAGCAGGTCGAATATGAACGCGGCACCCAGATGTGGCGCGCCCTGGTCGCCCGCAGCAAATATTCGGTCTGGCCCGGCTTCGGCGAGGCGGAGCAGGGGCATATCCTGCTCCAGGACCATGGCAATCAGGTCTTCTTTAAAAATATTAAAATCAAGGAACTGGATTAACAGGGTACCCCCTGAAATCCGGCTCCTGCCCGACACCCTGCGTGACGAGGATTATCTATGCGATCAGACAAGGTAAAAAAAGGCATCGACCGCGCACCGCACCGCGCCCTGCTCAAGGCCGCCGGCCTGAGCGATGCGGACATGGACAAACCCTTCATCGGCGTTTGCAACTCCTACACCGATCTCATCCCGGGTCATGTCCATCTCCAGGAGTTCGGCCGCAAGGTGAAAGCCTCGGTGCGTGAAGCAGGGGGGGTCCCCTTCGAATTCAACACCATCGGCGTTGACGACGGCATCGCCATGGGGCATGCCGGCATGAACTACAGCCTCGCCTCGCGCGAGCTGATCGCCGACTGCGTCGAGACCGTGGCCGCAGCGCACCAGCTCGATGCCCTGATCTGCATCCCCAACTGCGACAAGATCGTGCCCGGCATGCTGATGGCGGCGGCGCGCCTCAACATTCCCGCCCTGTTCATCTCGGGTGGACCGATGGCCAAGGGACGTACGGCTGCGGGGGAGGCGATCGATCTGATCTCGATCTTTGAGGGGGTCGGCCAGTATCACACCGGAAAAATCTCCGCCACCCAACTCAAGGAACTTGAGGACCGCGGCTGTCCCGGCTGCGGCAGCTGTTCGGGGATGTTCACCGCCAACAGCATGAACTGTTTGATGGAAGCCCTCGGTATGGCCCTGCCGGGCAACGGCACCCTCCTCGCCGTCGATCCCCGCCGGGAGGAGCTGATCCGCCGCAGCGGTGCGGCGGTGATGGCGCTGCTCAAGCGCGATCTCAAGCCCCTGGATATCCTCACGCCGCGGGCCTTTCACAACGCCCTCGTCCTCGATCTGGCCATGGGCGGCTCGACCAATACCATCCTTCACACCCTGGCTATCGCGCATGAAGCCGGGGTGCGCATCCGTCTGGAGGAGATCAATACCCTGGCGGAACGGGTGCCCTACCTCTGCAAGGTCTCGCCGGCTTCACGGACGGTGCATATGGAGGACGTCGATCGCGCTGGAGGCATCTCCGCCATTCTCAGGGAACTGGCCCGCATCCCCGGGCTGGTGGATGAAACGGCTGTCACCATCACCGGCCGGTGTCTTGGTGAGAACATCGCCGGCGCCGATATCCGCGATGAGGAGGTAATTCGGCCGATCGGGAACCCCCATGCCGTCCGCGGCGGCCTGGCTCTCCTGTTCGGAAATCTCGCCCCGCGCGGGGCGGCGGTCAAGACCGGAGCGGTGGCCCCGGGGATGTGGCGCCACCAGGGCCCGGCGCAGGTCTTTGATAGCGAGGAGGCGGCCATCGCCGCGATCAATGGCGGCCGCATCAAGCCTGGGGATGTGGTGGTGATCCGCTACTGCGGCCCCAAGGGGGGACCGGGCATGCCCGAGATGCTCTCACCAACCTCGGCGATCATGGGGATGGGGCTGGGCGAGAGTGTGGCCCTGATCACCGATGGGCGCTTTTCCGGAGGCACGCGCGGGGCCTGCATCGGCCACGTCAGCCCCGAAGCGGCGGCCGGCGGCCCCATCGCCGCCCTGCGCGATGGCGATCCCATCCTCATCGACTTGCACCGCCGCACCCTCGACACCCTGCTGGATGAGGCCGAGATCGGACGGCGCCTCGCTGCGCTGCCGCCCTTTCAGCCTCGCTACCGCCGCGGCTGGCTGGCGCGCTATACCCGGCTGGTCACCTCCGCCGAAACCGGCGCTGTTCTGGAATACAACCAACCCGAAGGAAGAGAAACAGATGATGAGTGACACCCCCCCGAAAACCCTCTTTGCCAAAATCTGGGATGACCACGTCGTGAGCCAGGAGCCCGGCGCTCCGGCCCTGCTCTACATCGACCTCCATCTCGTTCATGAAGTGACCTCGCCCCAGGCCTTTCAGGGGCTGCGCGAGCGCGGCCTCGGCGTGCGCCGGCCCGGGCAGACCGTCGCGACGGTGGACCACTCCATCCCGACCCTCGATCCCTCACTGCCCTGGAGCGATCCCCTGGCAGCGGCGCAAGTCCGCCGCCTCAAGGAGAACTGTCGTGATTTCGGCATCTCCCTCTACGGCCCCGACCATCCGGCGCGCGGGATTGTGCATGTCATCGGCCCGGAGATGGGGCTCACCCAGCCGGGGATGACCATCGTCTGCGGGGACAGCCACACCGCCACCCACGGCGCCTTCGGGGCCCTCGCTTTCGGCATCGGCACCAGCGAGGTCGAGCATGTGCTGGCGACCCAGACCCTGCTCCAGAACCGGCCGCGCACCATGGAAGTGGTGGTCGATGGCATCCTGGGCGCAGGGGTGACGGCCAAGGATGTCATCCTCGCCCTCATCGCCCGGATCGGGGTCGGGGGCGGGACCGGCTGTGTCATTGAATATCGCGGCAGCGCTATCCGCGGCCTCGACATGGAGGGGCGGATGACCCTGTGCAACATGAGCATTGAAGCCGGTGCCCGCGCCGGCATGGTCGCCCCCGATGAGGTCACTTTCAACTATCTGGCGGGCCGGCCCTTCGCCCCGTCGGGAGAGGAGTGGGAGCACCAGCTGGCCCGCTG
The DNA here is from genome assembly GCA_029554865.1 of bacterium. GTDB lineage: Bacteria > Zhuqueibacterota > Zhuqueibacteria > Residuimicrobiales > Residuimicrobiaceae > JAKPUX01. The sequence goes on from JAKPUX010000293.1 coordinate 5,418, forward strand.
GCGGGCGCTGGCCAGCGATCCCGGCGCTCGTTTCGATGAGACCGTCGAGCTCGATGCAGCCGCCCTCGAGCCGATGATCACCTTCGGCACCAATCCGGCCATGGGGATCGCCATCGACGCAGTCATCCCCGATCCTGCCGCAGCAGAGGGTGGAGATCGTGAGGCCCTCGCCAAGGCCCTGCGCTACATGGGACTGGCGCCAGGCCGGCCGCTCCTCGGCCAAAAGATCGAGGTTGTTTTCATCGGCTCCTGCACCAACGGCCGCATCAGCGATCTGCGCGCTGCAGCCGGCCTGCTCAGGGGCCGTCACGTCGCCCCGGGGGTTCGCACCCTGGTAGTGCCGGGCTCGCAGGCGGTCAAGCGCCAGGCCGAGGCCGAGGGGCTGGACCGAATTTTCACGACCGCCGGAGCCGAA
>JAKPUX010000142.1 GCA_029554865.1 bacterium
CTCCTCGGCGAAAAGACCGACCAGCTTTACAAAAAAACGGCTGCGGAACTGCTCGGCAGGGCCAGAATCCGCCGCAATGACAAGATGCTCGAGGCCCTCGCGCGCGAGTTCCCCCGCAGCGGTGAACGCATCGACATGATGTGGCTGCCCAACAAATAATCAGAGGTCGAGGTTATCCATGTCCAAACTTTCCATCCTGCGTGAATTCTGGCTCTTCATGCGCGAACGCAAAAAATGGTGGCTGGGTCCCATCATCCTTTTTCTGGTCCTGCTCGGGCTGCTGATCGTCTTCGCCGAGGGATCCGCCCTGGCGCCTTTTATCTATACTCTTTTCTGACAGGCGTTCCGTGACCAGGCATGACCGGAAAAAACGCCACAGCGCTGCCATGCCCGCCGCACCGGCTGCGGCCCCATCCCGCCTGCGCGCAGGACTCTTCTGGGCCCTGCTGCTCCTGACACCTGTTCTCTTTTTCCTCCTGCTCGAGGGGGGGCTGCGGCTCTTCCGCTATGGCGGGAACGACGCTCTGGTGCTGTTACGTGAGGACTACGGCGAGCGTTACTACCAGATCAATCGCCGGGTGGCGCAGCGCTATTTCAGCAGCGACGAGGTCAATGTTCCGGACGCGCGCGGGGAGGCCTTTGCTTTCCACAAAACTCCCAACACCTATCGCATTTTTTGCCTGGGCGGTTCCACCACCGCCGGCTGGCCCTATCAGCAAAACGCCGGCTTTCCCAGTCAGCTGCAGGCCCGGCTCAGCCTGCTCTTCCCGGAGCGCAACTTTGAAGTGATCAACGTCGGCATCTCGGCCATCAACAGCTATTCGGTCCTAGATTTCACCGGCGAGCTGCTCCGCTATCAGCCCGACCTTTTTCTTATCTATATGGGGCACAACGAGTTCTACGGCGCCCTCGGCGCCGGCAGCACCCGGAGTATCGCCCTCGGCCGTCCCTTCATCAAGGCCTATATGCGGCTCGAGCGGCTGCGGCTGGTGCAGCTCTTGCGAAACGGAGCCGCACAGCTGCGCCGCAAGCCGCCGGCGGCCGGTGGGCACGAGACCCTGATGGAAAATATGGCCGGAGACCGGATGATCCTGCCTGAAAGCCCCCGCTACCGCCGCGCCCGGGCCGATTTCGCCGCCAACCTTGACGAGATCCTCACCAGGATCGCTAAAAAGGGCGTCCCGGTGCTGGTGAGCACCCTGGTCAGCAACATCGCCGACCAGCCCCCCTTCGAATCCCCCTTTTCCCCCAACTTTTCCCGGCAGGCGGAGTGGCGCGCCCTCGAGGAGCAGGGCGACCGGGCCCTCGCCGGCGGAGAGCCTGCCGCTGCCCTCGCCTTTTATCGGCAGGCCGCAGTGCTCGACTCCCTGCCGGCGATGCTCTCCTACAAGATGGGGCAGTGTCACCGCGCCCGGGGGGACTCGCTCAGGGCCCGCAGGCTGCTCGAGCGCGCCCGCGATCTCGATGGACTGCGCTTCCGCGCCAGTGCAGAATTCAATCAGGTTATCCGCAGGGTTTGCGCCGGAAAAAGTGTGCCCGTGGTCGAGACCGAAAACCATTTCATCAACGCCTCCCCGGGCGGCCTGATCGGCTGGTCCCTCATGCACGACCATCTTCACCCCAACGCCTTCGGTTATCTGCTCATGGCGGATGCTTTTTGCCGGACCATGGCGGAGGCGGATCTGATCGTCGACTCCTCTGCATGGCCGTGGAACCGCGATCTGCCGGCGGAGCGGCTCCTCGAGGAGGCCGCCATCACCCCCTTTGAGGAGGAGATCGCCTGCCAGCGCATCCGCGCCCTCACCAGCCGCTATCCCTTCCGCGCACCCCGCCTGCTCCAGGCGGTCGACGAGCCGGAATATGCCAGAATGCTGCAGGGGGCGGTGCAGATGCTCTTCCAACGCAAATGGAGCTGGAATGAAGCCCACTACCGCGTCGGCGACTGGCTGGCGGAACGGGGCCGGCATGCCGAGGCGGCGCAGGAGTACCGCGCAGTCATCCGTGTCATGCCGGGCAATTATTACCCCTACCTCTTCCTCGCCAACATGCTCGCCCTGCAGGGCAAGGGGGAGGCGGAGGAGAGGATTCTTCTTCAGGCCGCGGCCCTGAGCCAGAATCTGCCTTTTGCTTTCGCCAAACTGGGTGTGCACTATATGGGCCGGAATGACGGCCGCAAGGCCCGGCCGGTGCTGGAGAGGGCCATCGCCCTGGCGGACAACAGCCGTGATTTTACCCCCACCGACCGCTCCCGGGTGCACTATCTGCTCGGGGTGGCCCTGGCTCAGGAGGGCGACTATGCGGCCGCGGAGCGGGAGGCCGAAACCGCCCTGCAGCTGGCGCCGGGCGAGGCGCGGATCCTCAACCTTTTACAGCAGCTGGCAGAGGTCATGCCACCATCAACAAACCCCTAACGAGAAGGAAACACCTATGACCCTACTCGACTACGGCATCGTCATCGCCTATCTCGTCGGCGTCCTCATCATCGGCCTCTGGAGCGAACGGCGCGCCAAGCAGAACCTGGATGCCTATTTCCTTGGCAACCGCTCCCTGCCCTGGTGGGCCCTCGGGGCTTCGGGCATGGCCTCCAACCTCGACGTCAGCGGCACCATGATCAACACTGCTTTCATCTTCGCCCTCGGCGCCACCGGCTTTTTCATCGAGATCCGCGGCGGCGTCACCCTGATCATGGCCTTCCTGATGATCTTTATGGGCAAATGGAACCGCCGTGCCGAGGTGATGACCATGGCCGAATGGATGCATCTCCGCTTCGGCGACAAGCGCGAGGGGGATGTCGCCCGCCTC
>JAKPUX010000307.1 GCA_029554865.1 bacterium
GACATCGCCCAGGGCATCAAAGAGGGCTATGACGGCGGTTTCGGCAGCCCCAAACTCTCCGCGCCCCAGGCGGGCCTGATGTCCATGCTCTCGCAGGGCATCGTCGGCGGCCAGATGTCCTGGCCCCTGATCATCTGCGGCATGATGATGGGGCTGGCCTTCATCCTCATGCAAGTGCGCAGTCCGATGCTGGTCGCGGTCGGCATGTATCTGCCCCTTGAAACCACCTTCGCCATCTTCGTCGGCGGCGTGGTCAAGGGCATCGTCGATATGGTCAGCGAGAGGCGCAGCTTCAACTCCGCCCAGCGGGCGCGGGTCGAGAATGTCGGCATTCTTCTTGCCGCCGGCTTTATCGCCGGAGAGGCTCTCACCGGCCTGGCCTTCGCACCCTTCAAGATCGCCCAGGTCAATCTCTGGCGCATCTTCGACAAGGCGCCGATTTCGATCGGCCTGCTGGTGCTGCTGATCATCTCGCTGATTCTGATCCTGGTGCCGATCCGCAACGCGGGCAAGCCCGATGAGCCGGCCCCACCGGCGGTTTCGATGTAGGATCGCCTCTGAAACAGAAAGACGGAAGCACTGCTTCCGTCTTTTTTTTATCATGCTGCGAGGAGGGGCGGGACGGAGGCGGCTGCCGACCCGGATTACCTGATCACCTCCAGCTTGCGCACCAGGGATTGGCCGCCAAAGATGAGACGGCAGAAATAGAGGCCGCTGGACAGCCCCTCCGAGGAGAGGACCACCCTGTGCAGGCCGGCGCTGCGGGGGCCATCGGCCAGGCAACGCACAAGCCGGCCGCCCAGATCATAAATGGAGAGGCTGACGCTGCCGCCTGCAGGCAGATCATACTCGAGGACGGTCTCGCTGTTGAAGGGATTGGGATAGTTCTGGCGCAGACGGAAGTCCTGCGGCTGACCGGCCGGCGTGGTTTCGACCCCTGTCCCAGAGGGCCGGAAACCCGCCCGCTCAAGTCCGCGCCGGACATCGGCGTTTTTCATAAAGGTCTTCCAGATCTTGCCGGTGCGGTAGTTCTCTATCATCAGGGCGATGGGCCCCTGGTCGATGCCGATGACGTCTGTCGCCCACCAGTTGCGCTGGAGGTTGAAGGCGTCACGGAAACCGTAGGAGCCCCAGAGCTGGCTGCGATAGGTGTCGTAAAAATGGTGCAGGGTCGGCAGGCAGATCTCCGGGGCAAAGGGGAGGGAGCCTCCCACCGCCGTCGGCGCGATGGTGCCGTCATCGTTCTCGGCTGGCGGGGCGCCACGGGCTTCATAACCGTCGGGGCCGTCGCTGGGGGTGATGCCCCAGACCTTTTCGCCGTAGCCTTTCCAGCCCCTGGGATTGGCGATGCAGTAGGCTTGCTGGGCCAGGGTGGCGCGGCGCGAATTTTCAAAATAATCGATGCCTTTGGCGCGCATATAGTCGTCCTGAATGCCGCGGTAGTCGATCCAGCAGTGCGAGAACTGATGGCCGAAGAGGGGGGGAAAGTTGACATACTCCTGGCCGTACTGCACCCCCCATTTGTAACCGCCGCAGAAGGCCTTCCATGTCGATGCCGGCAGGGGATGGGTGGGCGAGCCGAGGCCGAGGATGTACATGATCATCATCTCGTTGTAACCCGACCACCAGCCGCCGCCGAAGCCCTTCTCGGGGGTCCATTCTGTGGTCAGCCCCGGGTTGTAATTGCGCATCCACTGCCAGTCGACGCGGCGATAGATCGAGTCGGCAAGGGCGCGGATCTCGACATCGGTTGAATCCGCCCCTTCGAAATACTCGCGGCTGTAGAGGATGCCGGCCAGGAGCAGGGCGCTGTCGATGTCCGACAGCTCGGTGTAGCCCTCGCGCACGGCGCTGCTCATGTAGAGAAAGTGATAGAAAAATCCCTTGTAACCGATAAAACCCCTGGCATCCCGCCCCTGGGGTTTGTTCCAGAAGGTCTTCAGGGTGGTGAGGACCCGCTGCCTCCCCTGGTCGGCGGGGATCCAACCGTGGTCGATGCCGATGCAGATGGCGGTGAGGCCGAAACCGACCGAGGCGATGCTGCAGGCGCTGTTGGGGGTGCTGCGGTCCTTGATGAGGCCGTTGCTGCTGTTGGCCTCGGACCAGAAGAAATTGATTGCCGAGCGCTGGAGCAGGTCGAGAAAAGCCGAATCCTCGAGGGCTCGAGCATTCGCCGCACCATGCGCGGAGCCGGCCGGACCCTCTGTCAGTGCGGCCGCCGGCCAGGTTGTGAGGGCCAAAAGGAGTATGATCAGCCAGGATTTCATCAATGCTTCCTCATTTCATGATGACGTGCACCCGGTGTGCGCTGCCGGCCGGAAAGGGCGGCAGCACGCAGGCGCCATCAGGCCGCCGTTCGGGGAAGGAGGCACCATCCACCTCGACGGTGAGCCCGCCTTTTTCCACTCCCCGGGGATTTTCCACTGTGATCTGGTAGACCGCCCCGCGGAAGCGGCGCTCGACCCTGAATCCCTTCCAGTCGGGGGGTAGGCAGGGGTCGATGAGCAGCCCTTCATGGGTGGCGCGCAGACCGAGGATGCCCTCCATGGCGACGCGGAAGAGCCAGGCGGCCGAACCGGTGTACCAGCTCCAGCCCCCGCGGCCGAACTGCGGCGAATCCGGGCCGTCGACGTTGCCCGGGGTGACGTAGGGTTCGCTCTGATAGAGCTCGGGCTCGAGGCCGCGCAGGACGGGATTGATGCGGCTGAAGATCGCGTAGGCGCGGGCGCCCCGGCCCAGGAGGGCCTCGGCCAGCACAGCCCAGGTGCCGGCATGGGTGTAGAGCCCGCCGTTTTCACGACGGCCCGGGGCATAACGGGTGATGTAGCCGATGTCGGGATCCACGGCGCCATAGGCCGGGGCAAAGAGGAGCGGGCCGTACTCCCGGTCGAGATGCTCCTCGACGGCGGCCATCGCCGCCCCGGCGCGTTCAGGAGAGGCGGTGCCGCCGATGACCGCCCAGGTCTGGGCGTTGAGGTAGATCCGCCCCTGCGCGCAAGAGGCGCTGCCCAGCTTCTCGCCGCTGTCCTTGGTGGCCCGCCAGTACCAGGCCCCGTCCCAACCATGCTCGTTAACGGCAGTACGGAGCGCCTCCGCCTCCGGGGCGCAGAAGGCCAGCTCCTCCGCCAGCCCGGCGGGAGCGGCCAGCTCTGCCCATTCCCGCAGGATGCGGTGGAGGAAATGGCCCATCCAAACCGACTCGCCCTTCATGCCGGTGCCAACGGCATTGAGTCCGTCGTTCCAGTCATGGGCGCCGATGAGGGGCAGGCCGCGCGGGCTGCGCCATTCCAGAGCGCGCTTGAGGGCGCGGCGGCAGTGCTCCCAGAGCGGCTGGGGCTGCT
>JAKPUX010000308.1 GCA_029554865.1 bacterium
CATCTTGAGCGTGGTGGCCGCCGCCAATATCGGTAATACCGGCAGTGGTGACGGGAATCGCAAAATGACCGTGCGGGACAAGGTGGTTTACGGTTTCATCCTCTTTGTGATCCTGATCGCCAACAGCGTCGTCTTTCTGACTATCAAGGATTTGAGTACGCGCCTGGTGCCCGGCAAGACAATAACCTATCTGGCGGCCTACCTGCCCAATATCTATTTCATCCTATATCTGTTGATGGCGTTGCTCTGCGGCGCTGTGGTGGCCTTGCAGAAGAACAAGGTCAGCCGTGGATTTGACCTGGTGAAGGTGGGGCTGCTGGCCGGCTGCGGATCGATCGCAGGCCTGTTCCTGCTCAGCCTTTGCGCCCGTTACCAGGCGGCCCTGGTCTTCACGGTGAACGGGGCGGTCACCATTCTCGGCGGGACTCTGGCCTCGGTCTTCTTTTTCGGCGAAGCGCGCAGCCGCGCCTGGTATCTGACCATCGGTGCGGCGATTGCGGCGGTGGTCCTCGCCAATTTTGCCCGGTAATAACAATTCACTTTGAATGAAGGTGCCTATGAAAAAGTTCTTTTCGATCGGCGGCGTCGTCCTCTTTGCCGGTGCACTGACGCTGCTCTCGCTCGCCTGGATCAATCCGGAGCGGCCCAGAATTGTCAGCTGTTCATCCACCATGACCGAGATCGTCTACGAGCTGGGCGGGGGAGAACAGATGGCCGGTGCGACCAGTTTTTGTTTTTTCCCGGAGCAGGTGATCGAGGATAAAAAAAGCGGCAGGGTAGCAGTCGTGGGTGATTTTATCCATATTGACTACAAAGCGGTGGAGGCGTTGAACCCGGATGTCATCCTCACCGACACCAACATGCAGCGCAAGCATGCCGATTCCCTGCGCGCGCGCGGCTTCAAGGTGCTCCATTTTGAGCCGGATCACCTGGAAGACGTGCTCTCCTGCATACAGGAGATCGGCAAAGCCATCGGCCGGGAAGAGAATGCGGCTGCCATGGTGCAGCATATGCGCCAGGAATTTGCGGCGATCCGCCAGGTGAGTGAAAAACTGCCTAAAACGCGGGTCTATATGGAGATCAATCACATGGGGCCGTGGACCTTCGGCAGTGCTTCTCCGCTGCAGGACCTGATCGAGATTGCCGGGGGCACCAATGTCTTTGGCGATACCACCGCCGGCGTGTTCATGACCAATAACGCCGAGGTCGTCAAACGGAATCCCGACATTATCCTCTCACCGATCTGGCTGGAGGCGGAATCGGGAGGCTGGAAAGGCATTACTCCCCTGTATGAAATCTATAGCCGGCCCGGATACAGTGAAACCAGTGCCGTCAAG
>JAKPUX010000315.1 GCA_029554865.1 bacterium
CAAAGCGGGCGAGGCCATCAAGGCTCATGACAAGCTCGGAGGGGCCCGGGAGGCAAGTACATCAGAGATGCATTGCGAGGTGCGCACCAGGATCGGGATGGTCCCGGCGCGGTAGAGGGGCATGAGGCGGTCGGGCACATCATCCGGCTGGACGAAGCAGACCGCCGCATGACAGAAAGCATCGGGCCCCACAGCATGGCTGTGGCCAATCTGCTGCGGAGCACCGCTGTGGTACCATTCAGGGATGAAGCCGAAGGAGCACCGCCGGACCCAGTGGCCCGAGCGGCACATGCCCAAACCGATCAGGGCATAGAGGCAGAAATCGAGGCTGCTGCGGCCGTCCTTCAGGGCGATCGCCTCTTCGGCGTTCGCGGTCTCTTCGCTCGGCACATGCGCCGCAGGAGAAGCCGCATCGCCCACGAGGTCCGCCCGGTCGCTGACGCCGAACAGCAGGACGTCCCGGCAGCCTGCCTGGTCGAGACTGTGCGCTGCATCCGCCGTCACCGGCGTGACGTCGGCGCGCACAGCAGCGGCCACGACGAGGACCGCCGCAACCGCAAGGATTGTCCTTTTCACCTCGACCATGAGATCATCAACCCTTCACTCCGTGAACTATATAACCAGCGATACTGTACCACCGGCTTACCCAGTTTGTCAAGGGCCAGTTCGCTGATTTTGTCGATTTTTTCTACAAAGCCCCCCCTTCCGGCGCCAAGAAGACGACAGAAGAGGCTAATATCTGTATTATCCGTTGCCAGAAAAGGACTTACGGCGACAGACTACTTCTCGCTGCGTCTCCGAAGCCGAGCGCTCGCCACACCCAGGCCCAGAACACCCAGCAGCACCGCCCCCGGAACGGGAACCGGAGCTACGCGAACCAGCATGTCTTGGGCGAGACCCTGGCCCGGAGCCCCAGTCCACAAGTTCATTACCATCACGTTGGAAGAGTCCCAGACCAGATCGCCATTCAACTCCTGGATATAGGCTCCACCCTCGCCCTCCTGGTACCACAACGCTCTTTGAACGTCATCTGCGT
>JAKPUX010000317.1 GCA_029554865.1 bacterium
GTAGGTCCAGTCGCTGAACATGTTGAAGAGCTCATAACCGCCGGTGCCGAGCGAGGTGCCGGCGAGCTCGTAAGGCCACTGTTTGTAGGTCGATTCGACGGCGCGGTTGCCGGCCATGGTGCTGATATTGCCGGAAAGGCCTGAGATGCGCAGCTTGATGGCGTCGCTGACGTCGGAGTTGAGGATAACGCGGGCGTCATAGTCCTTGTAATCGGGCCGGGAACTGGGCCAGATCAGCAGGCTTTTCTGTCCACGATAGGAGGCGAAAAAGCGCAGGTTGCCCAGCATCTTGGAGACGAGGGGTACTGGTCCGCCAAAACCCCCGTCGATTTCATAATCCGGCTGATCGTTGATCTGCTTCTTGCGCGTGTAGTACTCGAAAACCCGTTGGGCCGCGAGCGGCGTGAGATCGTTGTTTGGGTCGTTGTCGGTGCAGAGTTGCTGCGAAACGGCGTTCCAGCCCTCGAATTCAAGATACTTGGATTGGGTGTAAGTATCCCAGGCTCCGCTGGTTGTGCCGGTCCAGCAGACCGCATCATCGAAAAACGGTCTTAACCAGTACGATGCCGTCGAGCTGACATCGGGCATATCATCGCCGTGAAAATATTTCCGTGCTGGCGGCGTTAAACGCAGATTCAGGCTGCCGGAATAGCCTTTTGCCTTGCCCTCGTTGGTAATGACGTTGACGATACCCGACTGGACCTGGCCGTATTCGGCGTTAAAGCCTCCCCGTTCCACGGAGATTTCACGCACGGTACTCAGGGCCACTTTAGTCAGGGCCTGGTTGTTGCGCGGGTCGCGCATGGTCACACCATCGACCATGAAAAGAGCCTCATCGAGGCCGACCCCGCGGATCTGATTGCCGTCAATGCCGGCCTGCATCCCCATGACATCGGTCACATTCGCAACCGGGAGACTCTTTAGTTCTGTGCCCGAGACGGCGACCACACTGGTGGCCACATCCGGCTTGATTAGCGGCCGTTCGGCGACGACGACGACATCACCGATGTCGATGGCCTCCTGGACCATGGCCACATCGATGCGGGCGGTCTGGTCGATATAGACTCGGACATCGTTGATGATCGTCTTCTGGTGTCCAAGAAATGTAACCTGCAAGGCATAGGTTCCCGGGGGGACCTCCAGGATGGTGTAGCGCCCGTTAATATCGGTTACTGCTCCCAACCGGGTGCCTGTGACGATGATGTTGGCCCCGGGTAAGGCCTCTCCCGTTGCCTTTTCGGTGATGGTGCCGGCGATTTTGCCGGTCGTGCCCGCATAGAGCGACCCCGCCAGCGCAAGCGCCAATAGCAGAACCCATACCATCAGGCTTTTTGTCTGGTTCATCTTCCTTTCCTCCAGGAAATAAGAAATATGGATTGAATCGTATTTTTTATTGCGTTATATTTGCTCGTCATGCTTGTAATGCTGCCCATGCCTGGAGAGCACTGTGAAAAAAGAAATCCCTGGCGCCACTGTCCCATCCCTCACGCCGACCCGTAGGCGGATTTTCAGCCTCATCGCTCTCGCCGCTCCAGTACTCTTTTTTGTGCTCCTGGAACTCTCACTCAGGACCGGTCATTACGGCCCCGACCTGGCGATTTTCACCCGCGAAATGGTCGCGGGAAAAGCCATGTATACCTTCAATCCCGCATGCAAAGCACGCTATTTCAGCCGGACCGATTTTACTCCGGACCCTTCACCTGAATATTTCATGGTCGAGAAACCGGCCGGAACCTTTCGCATTTTCTGCCTTGGCGGGTCGACCACGGTCGGCTATCCCTACTGGTATAACGGGGCCTTCGCCTCTTTTCTGCGCAATCGCCTCCAGATGCTCTGCCCCGGCCGGCCCCTCGAAATCGTCAACCTTGGTATGACGGCTACCAACAGCTATACCGTGCTCGATATCGGCAGTGAGCTCCTCAAATATCAGCCCGATCTCATCATCGTCTACGACGGCCACAACGAGTTCTACGGTGCGTTGGGGGTTGCATCGCAGGCACGTCTGGCGCCCACCCGTGGGCTGAACTTGCTCTATCTCCGGCTTGTCCATTTTCGCACCTTTCAGCTTGTTCGGGAGATCGTCTTCAAGGTTCGAAGTATCTTCGGCAAACCTCCGGAAAAGGCGGCAGACCGTACGACCCTGATGGAACAGGTCGCCGGGGGAAAGAACGTGCCTCGCGGGAGCAGCCTTTATCGCCAGGCCGGTGTGATTTTTCAAAAGAACATGCAGGCGCTCGCCAGGCTCTGCCGGAACGAAGAGATCCCGGTAATTTTCTCCACGCAGTCATCCAATCTCAGGGACCTGGCTCCCTTCATGTCCAATCATTCCCCGGGGCTGAATCCCGGAGACATCGAGCGCTTTCAAACGAAATATCGTCATGCCTTGGCTATGGAGGCCGCAGGCCGGATCGATTCAGCTTTGGTCTCTTTTAATGCCGCCATCGCTATCGATCCAAATTATGCCGAAGCCCATTATCGTCTGGCCCGATGCCTGGAAGCCTCCGGCAGATTGGAGCAAGCCGGTGGAGAATATATCCTCGCCCGCGATTATGATGAACTGCGCTTCCGCTGCGACAGCGAATTCAATACCCTTATCCGTTCCATGGCCGGAGAGAAGGGCTGCCTGGTTGCGGACATCGAGGGGCTCTTTCGATCGGTTTCACCCGATTCCCTGATTGGCTTCAATCTCTTCAGCGAACATCTTCACCCCACAGCCTATGGGCAATTCCTCATCGCCGGCGAATATGCCCACATCATCCAGCAAAACAGCCTGCTCGCTCCTGCGCAGGCCTGGAAGCCTCGAAGCGCGGCAATCGACACCCTGCTTTGGCAGAATCGTCCACTCACGCTGGTGGACGAATTGATCGCAGCGCGCAAAATTGAGTTTCTCACTACGCGCTGGCCTTTTCAGCACCAACCTCAGGCCGTCCCGGTCATTGCCAACGGTGATACCCTCCGCTTGCTCGCGGACCGGGCGGTGCACAACCAGATGGGATGGATCACTGTGCACGAACGCGCCGCAGACTATTATCTGCAGCGGGGCGAGCGCCCACGGGCGGCAAGGGAATTTGAAACCATCATCAACCAGCTGCCGCACCACGTCGTTGCATATCTCAAGCTTGCAAAAATCCATTATGATGATGAGGATTTTTCCAAGGCTGAGACACTGCTGCTTGCATCTCTCCAGGTGGAGCCGACTCCCCTGGCCAATCGCGTGCTTGGCGATATTTATCTCAGGCAGCGCAAGGTTACAGAGGCCGTCCGTTGCTATGAGGCTTTGGCGCGTTTTCCCCGGGATCCGTCCACCGCTGCCGATAACGCCTATATGCTGGCTTTGGCTTATCTGGCCTCCAACAAGCCGGCTGCCGCTATCGACCTTCTTGAACAAACAATCGCACTTTTTCCCGCCTATCAGCCAGCCCGGGCATTACTCGCGCGGATTCGACCAGTGGGACGATCCTCTTCTGGGAATTGAGGTTTTCAGAGAACAAAAGGATAATTGAGGAACCAGACAGAAAGTGTGGTGTCACAATCCCCGTTCAAAAGAACAAGCCGGCAGTTCAGGACTGCCGGCTTGTTTGATTATGATTACTTGACCAGGACCATCTTCTTGCTGAAGGTCTGATCTGAGGTTTGTAGTTTGTAGAAGTAGATGCCGCTGGGCAGAGCAGTCGGGGCGAACCTGGCGACATGTTCGCCGGCATTTTGGAACTGATCGACGAGAACAGCCACCTCCCGGCCGGTCATATCATAGACGACGAGACGCACCTCCCCGCTGGTTCTGAGTGTATAGTTGATCGAGGTGCTCGGGTTGAAGGGATTGGGATAGTTCTGGGACAGGGAGTATCGCTCCGGGGTGAGGATGGGACGGGCCTCAACGGCGGTAGCCAGGAGAGGGGTAGAGACATCGCCCCAGGAGGTGCCCATGCGCAGTTCATCGAAGCTGGCCTGGAGGCCATCCCCAACGGTGCCGCCGAACTCGATGCGGACGACGTTGAAGCCGGCTTCCATGCTGGTATTGGCCACGGCATCCGCGGCCTCGACTGCAGGCTGCCCGCCGGCCGGATCAGGATTAATCCACATGTAGGTGGTATCATAGTCGGCATTGCCGACACCCTTCATCACAGTCTTGCCGACGATCCAGACCGGGCCTGCATCCCAGGCAACCGAAGAGACTTCGGGGCCGTCGCTGCCATGCCAACCGCTGCCGACCGTGTATTTGTCCAGGCCATGGCCTTTACCGAACATGCCGAGCTCGCCGGTGTCGCCGTCATAGTATTTAATGCCGAGCCAGGTGGCGTTATCGGTGGCATTTCGGGTACTCATGATGAAGCTGATCCAGTACTCCGTGCCGGCGATGTTCGGCCAGGTCTTGTCGAGATGTCGGCCCCAGCGCTGCTCCGTTGCGGTCGCCGAGGGCACGCTTTCGAGATGATTGCCGACATTGGCGATGGTATAGTTGAGGTCATCGTAAGGCAGGCCCTCATCTGAGGCGAGGGCGGCACCCGCCTGGGCGGTGACGATCGAATACCAGCCATCCAGCCAGCCGTTGCCTGCGGCACCCATGCCTGCGTCGATCAGGGAGCCGACGGGGTAGTCGAAGGATTCACGCGCCAGATAAATTTCGGAGGAGACCTCCGCGAAGGAGGTACCGAGACGGATCTCATCAAAGCCCACCTGCAGGCCGTCGCCGACCGTACCGCCGAATTCAATGCGAACAGTGTTGAAGCCGTTTTCCATGCTGGTATTGGCAACAGCATCAGCTGTCGTAGTGCTCGGTTCGCCGGCAGTCGGATCGGGATTGATCCACATATAGGTGGTATCATAATCGGCATTGCCGAGGCCTTTCATCACGGTCTTGCCAAGCAGCCAGACCGGACCGGCATCCCAGGTCACGGTCGAAACCTCGGGACCATCGCCGCCGTGCCAGCCGCTCCCGAGGGTGTATTTATCCATGCCGTGGCCCTTGCCGAACATGCAGAGCTCGCCCGTATCGCCATCATAGTATTTAACTCCAACCCAGGTGGCATTGTCGGTGGCGTTTTTCACGTCCATGAGGATGCTGATCCAGTAGACCTTACCGGCTTCGCAAGGCCAGGTTTTGTCGAGGTGGCGGCCCCAGCGCTGTTCCGTTGCGGTTGCAGTCGGCACGCTTTCAAGGTGATTGCCGGCGTGAGGAACTGTATAATTGAGATCGTCATAGGGAAAACCGACATCCGAGGCAAGGGCTGCGTTTGGCGCAGAGGCGACAATCTTGTACCAACCGCCTGCCCACCCGTTGGCCGCAGCACCCATCAGGGTATCAATGGAGGCGCCGATGGGATAGTCGAACGACTCCCTCGCACTATATTCCTGCGCGAATGTCAGCGAGGCTGCGAGCACCACTGCCAGAATAGTAACAATTGTTTTGCTTCGCATACTTTTCTCCTTGATAGTAAATGACTTCACTGCGATCTGGATGGATCATGGTTTGCATCATGACGGATCCTGCTGTTGGGCTGTAAGGGAGATCACCTGCAGCCCCGGGGCATCATTAACCGCTCTGTTCACCTCCTTCCCGGGAATAAAGAACAGCATTAAAAGAGGCGCTTATGGGTGAATGGATTGCGTTGTCGTGTGCAGTCATGCGTCCTGATCGATTTGGCACGCCTTTGCTGCATTCGCAGGATGAACCAATTTAATTGGCTCATAGAGCTCGGCAGGGGGAATTAATAGAGCGATGGCAGCAGCCGCCCAAGCTGTTTCTCCAGAGCCTTGCGGTAATCTTCCGGCTGTATGGGTACAGTGAGGCAGACAACGGGCTCTGAAAGTAATTTGATACGAAAATTAACGAATTACATCTATTTTATGCAAGTAAAATGTATAAAAAATTAGCACAACCAAATCAGGGTTTCCCTGAAGTGACGCCATCTCAGGGAAAGGACTTGTAATTACGGCTCAAAATCCCCGGTTTCGATCCACTCATTCTTGATAATCGACCACCAGTCGATGGCCAGACCCTTGAGGAGGTATTCGTAGGGCAGCCAGCCGTAGCCCTCCAGGCCCCAGGCTGGGCCCCAGGAGTTGCGGATCAGGAAAGCCCCCTTGCAGGTCGGGCCGTCGGGATTGGTATTGGCGATCTCGATCTTGTCTTCATATCCGACCGCCATGACCGCGTGGCCGCCGAGGATCTTTTCACCTGGCATCGGATAGGGGATCTGGCCGTTCTCACCGGCCTGGGAGATCGAGCTGAAGACGGAAAAACCGAACATCGAGGGCAGGCCGGCCGCCAGATTGCTCTTGATCGCCTGCAACACCTCGTTCTTCTTGAGGCCGGCCGCATCCAGACGGTAATAGCTGATCGCCTGATAATTTTGGGCGAAGGCGTAGCAAAAGGCCGGCGGCTCCTTGTCGAAATCCTTTTCCTTGTAGGGCCAGTAAAGTTCGGGGGGGACGCCGAAGAGGACCAGAGCCCCCATGGTAGTGCGGATGAAGGCGCCGGTGTCGCCCTTCTGGCGCATGAGATTGCGGGTGACCTTGTAAAGGAAAAGCCTGGAGACATCGGTGTAACGATCCATCGAGCGGTGGGCAAAGTATTCCACCATGCTGGCCCCGGCCTGGGCGGTGCAGGAGCCCAGGCTGCCCTGGTCCTCGATGGTGGAACACCAGGCGCGCAGGTCCGCGCTCTCGGGCAGGCTTTTTTTACGGTTGCCTGTCAGTCCGATCTTTTTGAGAAGAGGGCTGATGGCGGCATGCTCGGTGGTATAGTCGCGGAAATCGGGATAATCCGGCAGCCACCCCATGGAATGCATCTGCACTGGCATAAGAAGGCCTCCTTTCAGGGGAGGGAAAACGGAGCGCTTGCCGCACCGCTCCCTCAATGCAAGTTACATTCTGGCGGGGAAAATGTAAAGTACTTTTTACATGAAGAGATAGCGGCAGATAAAGACGGTGCCGAGGATGCCGGCCAGATCGGCGGTCAGTCCCACCCAGATCGAGGAGCGCACATTCTTGATCTGGACCGATCCGTAATAGACCGCCACGACATAAAAGGTCGTCTCGGAGCAGCCATAGATGGTCGAGGCCATGCGGCCGATCAGGGACTCCGAGCCGTGGCTTTTAAGCAGTTCAGTGATGATGCCGAGGGAGCCGCTGCCCGAGAGGGGGCGCATCAGGGCCGCCGGCAGCACCTCGGCGGGCATGCCGATAAGGTTGGTCACGGGGGTGAGCAGGTAGACAAACACGTCCATGGCGCCGGAGGCGCGGAACATACCGATAGCCACCAGGATGGCCACCAGGAAGGGGATGATGCGGACGGCGACGTTAAAACCCTCCTTGGCTCCGTCGATAAAAACCTCATAAACCTTTATTTTCTTGATGAAAGCATAGAGAGGGATGACGAAGAGGAGGAAAGGGATCGCCCAGGTGGAGATCAGGGTTATCAGGCTGCGGAAGAGATTGGGCGGCAGCAAAGAGAAAAGGGCGGCGATAGCGCCGGTCTTGACCAGCACAATGAGCCCGGCGATCACCAGGGCGGTGATGAGGAAGAAGCGCCAGGCTGCGCGCACGCTTTTTATAAAATGGCCCCATCCCGAGTCAAGTGCGAGGAAGCTCTTGGCAGCGAGGACGCCGAAGATGGTCGCCAGGGTGGAGGCGAAGATGGTCGAACCGATGATCTCGGTGGGATTGGTTGACCCGAGACTGGCGCGGACCGCGATTACGGTCATGGGGATAAGGGTGATGCTGCCGGTGTTGAGGGCCAGAAACATGATCATCGAGTTGCTGGCGGTATCCTTTTTCTCGTTGAGGCTCTGCAGCTGCTCCATCGCCTTGAGGCCCATGGGTGTGGCGGCATTGCTGAGCCCGAGCCAGTTGGCCGAAACGTTGAGCAGGATCGAGCCGATGGCGGGATGGTCGGCAGGAACTTCAGGGAAGAGGCGCCTGCT
>JAKPUX010000343.1 GCA_029554865.1 bacterium
GACAACATCAAGATCAACGCCGAGCTGATCACCGAGATCGCGATGGAAGAGGGTCTTCGTTTCGCCATCCGCGAGGGCGGCCGCACCGTCGGCGCCGGCGTGGTGACCAAGATCATCAAGTAGCTGGATTTCAACCTTAATAGCTAACAGGTTCAATCATGAGAGATCTCGTTATTCTGGAATGTTCCGAATGCAAGCGCCGAAACTACTCCACGGACAAGAACAAGCGCAAGCAGCCGGGACGTATCGAGTATAAAAAATATTGCAGGTGGTGTAAAAAGCGTACGGCTCATAAAGAGACCCGTTAGCTTGGCTTAGGTCTGTAGCTCAATATGGTAGAGCACCGGACTCCAAATCCGACGGTTGGGGGTTCGAGTCCCTCCAGACCTGCAATAGAGGATAAAAAAACCAGGGAGCGCCCGGCCGGGCGCTCCCTGAAGTAGCACTGGCAACCTAAACAGAGCCGAGGCCATGTTCAAAAAGCTAGCCAATTTTGTCCGCGAAGTCAAAACCGAGATGGCCAAGGTCAGCTGGCCCAGCAAGGGTCAGCTGAAAGGGCAGACCCTGGTGGTCATCCTGGTCTCGCTCTTCTTTGCGGTTTTTATCTTTGCGATCGATCATCTGCTCTCGCGGCTGTTGAGTCTGCTCTACTAGCCCATACCGGCACGGGCCGGAGCGGGCGGGTGGTGGACTGCGCTTCCCCTTTACGGGCATAAAGGATTGAACAAGTGGAACAAGTGGAACAAGAAGAATTAAGATGGTATGCGATTCACGTCCTCTCGGGCCATGAGAACAAGATCAAGGCCTATCTGGAGAACGAGATCAAGCATTCCAACCTCTATGAAAAGATCGACAAGATTCTTGTTCCGTCCGAAGAGGTCACCGAGATGCGCGAGGGGAAGAAGAAGGTGCGCACCAAGATCATCTTCCCCGGCTACATGCTGGTGCACATGATCATCGACAAGGAGACCCGCCATCTCATCCTCAACACCCCCGGGGTGACCAATTTCGTCGGCAGCAAGAACGAGCCCACACCCCTGCAGGATGACGAGGCGGACCGCATTCTCGGCCGCAGCGAGGGGGCGGTCAAGGATCGTTCGCGCATCCCCTTCCATCTTGGCGATCCGATCAAGGTGGTCGACGGCCCCTTCACCGATTTCACCGGCTTTGTCGAAGAGGTCAATGAAGAGAAAAACAAGGTCAAGGTGATGGTGAGCATCTTCGGGCGCGCCACACCGGTTGAACTGGATTTCCTCCAAATCGAATTAGAACAATAAGGTAATCTCATGGCAAAAAAAGTAGTTGGCAGCATCAAACTGCAGATTCCTGCCGGCGCGGCCAATCCATCACCCCCGGTGGGCCCTGCGCTGGGTCAGCACAGCGTCAACATCATGGAGTTTTGCAAGCAGTTCAATGCCCGCACCCAGGAAAAAGCGGGCCTGATCATCCCGGTGATCATCACGGTCTACGCCGACCGCTCCTTCTCCTTTATCACCAAGACCCCCCCGGCGGCCATCCTGCTCAAAAAGGCGGCAGGCCTGGACAAGGGCTCCGGTGAACCCAACCGCACCAAGGTGGGCCAGGTGACCAGGGACCAGGTGCGCGAAATCGCCGAACTCAAGATGCAGGATCTCAACGCCAGCACGGTCGAGACCGCCATGAGCATGGTCGAAGGGACTGCTCGCAGCATGGGCATCACCGTCGTTTGAGCCAAGTCCGCGAACAATTAATGATTCGAAGTGTTTTGGAGCAATAATGAAACATAGCAAGCGTTATAGCGAGGCGTTGCAGCAGCTGGACCGCCGGAACTCCTACCCCCTGACCGAAGCGGTGGTCAAGGTGAAAGAGCTCGCCACGGCCCGGTTCGATGAATCGATCGAGCTGAGTGTCCGCCTTGGCGTCGATCCGCGCAAGGCGGATCAGATGGTGCGCGGCACCGTGATTCTGCCCCACGGCACTGGCAAAAAGGTGCGCGTTTGCGTGCTGACCAAAGGCGCGAAGGAGAAAGAGGCCCAGGAGGCCGGCGCCGATGTCGTCGGATCCGACGAGCTCATCACCCGCATCCAGGGCGGCTGGCTCGAGTTCGACGTGGTCATCGCCACCCCCGATATCATGAGTCAGGTCGGCAAGCTCGGCAAGATCCTCGGCACCCGCGGCCTGATGCCCAATCCCAAGAGCGGCACGGTCACCTTCGAGGTCGGCCAGGCGGTCAGGGATGCCAAGGCCGGCAAGATCGCCTTCCGCGTCGACAAGTACGGCATCGTCAACGCGGCGGTCGGCAAAAAGTCCTTCGAACCCGGCCAGCTCAAGGAGAACGTCCAGGCCTTCATGGAGATGATCAACCGTCTCAAACCCACCTCCGCCAAGGGCGTCTACATCAAGAGCGTGACCCTTTCGAGCACCATGAGCCCGGGCATCCGCCTGGACAAAAGCCAGATCATGGACGCGGTCTGAGCCCGATAAACGTTATCTCGAAGTAAAGGATATCCTCCATGCCACAAGCCAACAAAGTTGCCAAACTGGAAGAGATCAACGCCAGCCTCGAAAAGGCCAAGAGCGTTTTTCTCACCGATTTTTCCGGCTTGACCGTCGAAGAGGTCACCCGCCTGCGCAAGGAGTTCCGCAAGGCGAACGTGAAATATCTGGTCGTGAAAAACACCCTCGCGCGCATCTCGGCCAAGGAGAACGGCTATGAGGCCCTGGTCCCCTTCCTGCAGGGGCCGACCGGCATGGCCATCGCCATGGATGACCCGGTCGCGCCGGTGCGCATCATCTTCGATTTCAAGAAGGACAAGGAAAAACCCTCGATCAAGGCCGCCTTCCTCGAGGGCGAACTGCTCGACCAGAAATCGGCCGAAGAGGTGCGCAACATCCCGACCCGCGAGGTGCTGCTGGCCCAGGTCGCCTCGGCCTTCGCCGCCCCGCTCTCCGGTTTCGTCGGCGGCCTCAAGGCGGTCATCTCCAATTTCGCCAACGTGTTAAATCAGGTCCAAGAGAAAAAAGAAGCTTAATCCACCTATATAGTACTCTAACGGGAGGTAGAAATGCCCGAAAAAGCAGATGTCGCAGTTGCTCAGGATGCCAAGGTTGAAGAAATCCTCACGGCCATCGAGCAGATGAGTGTCCTCCAGCTCTCCAAGCTGGTCAAAGCCGTCGAAGAGCGTTTCGGCGTCACCGCCGCCGCCCCGATGGCCATGCCTGCCGGCATGATGATGGGTGGTGCCGCCGCCGCCGCTCCGGTTGTCGAGGAGAAGACCGAGTTTGATGTCGTCCTCAAGGCCGCCGGCGCCAACAAGATCAATGTCATCAAGGTCATCCGCACCATCACCAACCTCGGCCTGAAAGAGGCGAAGGACCTGGTCGACGGCGCTCCGAGCAAGGTCAAGGAAGCCGTGACCAAGGACGAAGCCAACGACATCAAGGCCAAGCTGGAAGAAGCCGGCGCGGAAGTGGAACTCAAGTAGTTCAAGCTGAAAACCGGGCCCGTTGCGCCCGGTTTTTCTTGCCCGATCTTACCCGTCACCCATCAAAAGGAGTTCTCCTTTGGCAGTTGGCTTAAAAAGAGAACGACACTCCTTCTCGAAGATCAAGTCCATCGCCGATATCCCCGATCTGCTGGACATCCAGCTCAAGTCATTCAGGGATTTTCTCCAGGCCGATGTACCGCCCGATCAGCGGCGGGATGTCGGCCTGCAGTCGGTTTTCAAGAGCGTCTTTCCGATCATCGACAGCCGGGAAAATTTCGTCCTCGACTTTATCGAGTACTACATCGACCCTCCCAAGTACAGCGTTGAGGAGTGTCAGGAGCGGGGGATGTCCTACTCGGTGGCTCTCAAGGCCAAACTCCGCCTGGCTATCAAGGACGAGTACAACCCCAATGACCCCCTGGCCAATTCCAAGGAACAGGTGGTCTATCTCGGGTTCATCCCCTACATGACCAATCGCGGGACCTTCATCATCAACGGCGCCGAGCGCATCATCGTCAGCCAGCTCCACCGCTCGCCCGGGGTCTTTTTCGACGAGATCGCCCACCCCAACGGGACCAGGCTCTACTCGGCGCGTATCATTCCCCTGCGCGGCTCCTGGGTGGAATTCTCCACCGATATCAACGAGATGATGATCGTCTATATCGACCGCCGCAAAAAGTTCCTGGTCACCACCCTGCTGCGCGCCATCCTCGAGCCCGCCTCCGGATCGGAGGAGATCTCCAACCGCCAGATCCTCGATCTTTTCCATCTGGTGGAGGAGCACGAACTCACCGAGGCGAACCAGGAGAGCTTTATTAACGCGCGCGTCGTGGGCGACATCATCGACCACAACACCGGCGAAGTGATCGTCGACGACCTCGACGAACTCACCGATGTCAAGATCTCCGCCCTGCTTGCGGCCGGCATCAACATGCTCAACGTCATCCCCGCCGACAAGATCTACGGCACCGAGATCATCAGCAACACCCTCAAGAAGGACAATACCAAGGGACGGAACGAGGCCCTGGAGTTCATCTACCAGAACCTGCGCTCCGGCGAGGCCCCTGACCTCGATACCGCCCGCCAGCTCATCGAGCGCCTCTTCTTCAATCCCAAGCGCTACGATCTCGGCGAGGTCGGCCGCCACCGCCTCAACAAAAAGCTCGGACTGAGTGTCGCCCCCGATAACACCGCCCTGACGCGGGAGGATATCGTCGGCATCATCCAGCACCTGCTCGACCTCCGCAAGGGCAAACGCACCCCGGATGACATCGATCATCTCGGCAACCGCCGCGTTCGCACCGTCGATGAGCAGCTGGCCTCCCAGATGAGCGTCGGACTGGCGCGCATGGCTCGCACCATCAAGGAGCGCATGAACCTGCGTGAGAGCGAAAACCCGACTCCACAGGATCTGGTCAACGCCCGCACCATCCTTTCGGTCATCAATACCTTTTTCGGCACCAGCCAGCTCTCGCAGTTCATGGACCAGACCAACCCCCTCTCGGAGCTCACCCACAAGCGCCGGCTCTCAGCCCTCGGCCCGGGCGGTCTGACCCGCGAACGCGCCGGCTTTGAGGTGCGCGACGTCCACTATACCCATTACGGCCGTCTCTGCCCCATCGAAACCCCGGAAGGCCCGAACATCGGTCTGATCTCCTCGCTGACCACCTACGCCCGCATCAACGAGTTCGGCTTTATCGAGACCCCTTACCGCAAGGTCGTCAAGGGCTCCGCCACCGAACAGGTTGACTTTATGGCCGCCGACGACGAGGAGGAACTCACCGTCGCCCAGGCGAACGAGCCCCTCGACAACAAGGGGCGTTTTGTCAACGAACGGGTCAAGTCGCGCGTACGCGGCGAGTTCCCGATCGAGGAGCCGACCAAGGTCGATTATATGGATGTCTCGCCGACGCAGATCGTCTCCGCTGCCGCCGCCCTGATCCCCTTCCTCGAGCATGACGACGCCAACCGCGCCCTCATGGGCTCGAACATGCAGCGCCAGGCTGTGCCCCTGCTCAGCCCGGCCGCGCCCTTTGTCGGCACCGGCATGGAAGGCAAGATCGCCCGCGACTCGCGCGCGGTGGTGGTTTCGGACTATGACGGCGTGGTCGAAAGGGTCGACGCCCGCAGCATCGTCATCCGCCGCAAGGAGAACGCCTCCAAGAAGGAGGCCCTCGAGAAACTCGGCGATTTCAATGACACCGGGCTGATCACCTATGTCCTCACCAAGTTCATGCGCACCAACCAGGACACCTGCATCAACCAGAAGCCGATCGTCTCCGAAGGAGATGTCATCAAGGCCGGGCAGGTGATCGCCGACGGGGCCGGCACCGAGACCGGTGAACTGGCCCTCGGACGCAATGTCCTCGTCGCCTTTATGCCCTGGCGCGGCTATAACTTTGAAGACGCCATCGTCATCTCCGAACGCGTCGTCCGCGACGACATCTTCACCTCGGTCCATATCGAGGAGTTCGAGCTGCAGGTGCGCGACACCAAGCGGGGCGAGGAAGAGCTGACCCGCGAAATCCCCAATGTCTCCGAGGAGACCACCAAGGATCTGGACGAAAACGGTATCGTCCGTGTCGGCGCCGAGGTCCTGGCCGGCGACATCCTCGTCGGCAAGGTGACTCCCAAGGGGGAGAGTGATCCCACCCCCGAGGAGAAGCTGCTCAAGGCCATCTTCGGCGAGAAGGCCGGCGATGTCAAGGATGCCTCGCTCAAGGCCACCCCCGGCCTCAAGGGCGTCGTCATCGACACCCGCCTTTTCTCGCGCAAGAAGAAGGACCCCTCCACCCGCCGCAAGGAGAAAAAGAGCCTCGACGAGCTCGAACTCTGGCTCGAACAGGAAAAGGGCCGCATCCGCACCCTGCGTGCGGAAAAAATGATCATGATTCTCAACGGTCAGACCTGCGCCGGCATGCGCGAAAAGCTCACCGGCAAGGTGATCATCAAAGCCAAGACCGTGCTCAAGGCCGCCAATCTCGGCAAACTCGACTTTGACCAGATCGATTACAGCTCCCCGATCACCGACGACGAGGAGACCAATCGCAAGGTCTCCCTGATCAACGCCCGCTACTACAACCGGATGACGGGGATCGAGGATGAGTACGAACTGGCCAAGTTCAAGATCACTGTCGGCGATGAGCTGCCCCCCGGCATCGTCCAGCTCGCCAAGGTCTACGTCGCCAAGAAGCGCAAGCTTATGGTGGGCGACAAGATGGCCGGACGCCACGGCAACAAGGGTGTGGTCTCCAAGATCGTCCCGATCGAGGATATGCCCTATATGCCCGACGGCACCCCGGTCGATATCGTCCTCAACCCCCTCGGCGTGCCTTCGCGCATGAACCTCGGCCAGATCCTCGAGACCAACCTCGGCTGGGCCGCGGCCATGCTGAATCGCTATTACGCCACCCCGGTCTTCGATGGTGCTACTCTCGATGAGATCCGGGCGGAGATGAAAAAGGCCGGCATCCCCGAAAGCGGCAAGTCGCCGCTCTACGATGGACGCACCGGCGATCTGATCAATGAAGAGGTGACCGTCGGCTGGATCTACATGATGAAGCTCAGCCATCTGGTTGAGGACAAGATCCACGCCCGCTCCATCGGCCCCTATTCGCTGATCACCCAGCAGCCCCTGGGCGGCAAGGCGCAGTTCGGCGGCCAGCGCTTCGGTGAAATGGAAGTCTGGGCGCTCGAAGCCTACGGCGCAGCCTACACCCTGCAGGAGATTCTCACCGTCAAGAGCGATGACGTGCGCGGCCGTTCCAAGGCCTACGAAGCCATCGTCAAGGGCGAGAGCATCCCCGATCCGGGCCTGCCGGAATCCTTCAACGTCTTGATTCGTGAACTGATGGGCCTCGGCCTGGATGTGGAACTGATCAGCAGACCAGCGAAGAAATAATCAGCCCGGATGGGTTGTCCCCTCAAGATATCAGAGGTGCGGCGGATGCAAGGGAGACCGGTCATCCGCCCCGCCTCTTTATGTGTTTTCCTTAACCAGGCTCGTGCACAGAGTTTGGAGGTGACCATTTGAATTACATGTTCGCTCAGGAACATCCCACACAGGATGCCAATTTTCAGGCCATCTACATCGGTCTCGCTTCGCCGGACAAGATCCTCGAACGCTCCCATGGCGAGGTGACCAAACCGGAGACCATCAATTATCGCTCCTTCAAGCCCGAGAAGGACGGCCTCTTTTGTGAAAAGATTTTCGGCCCGGTGCGCGACTGGGAATGCCACTGCGGCAAATACAAGCGCATCCGCTACAAGGGCATCGTCTGCGACCGCTGCGGCGTCGAGGTGACGATGAAGAGCGTCCGCCGCGAGCGCATGGGCCACATCACCCTGGCCGTGCCCGTGGTGCATATCTGGTACTGGAAATCCCTCCCCTCCAAGATCGGCTACATCCTCGGCATGAGCATCAAGGAGCTGGAGAAGGTGATCTATTACGAGTCCTATGTGGTGGTGCGCCCGGGCAAGAGCGGACTCTCCGCCAAGGAACTGATCACCGAGGATGACTATCTCGACCTGGTCGAGCGCATGCGCCAGGAGGAGACCGACCTGCCCGAGGAGCAGCGTTTTTACGCTGAAATCGGCGGCACGGCCATCCATGCCCTCCTCCGCCATGTCCATATCGACGCCCTCTCCCACGAGCTTCGCTATATGGCGCGCAACGAAACCTCGATCCAGCGCAAGGCCGAAGCCCTCAAACGCCTCAAGGTGGTGGAGGCCTTCCGCCGCTCCAACCGCGACCGCGAAAACCGCCCGGACTGGATGGTGATGTCGGTCATTCCGGTGGTGCCGCCCGAACTGCGCCCCCTGGTCCCCCTCGAGGGCGGACGCTTCGCCACCTCGGACCTCAATGATCTCTACCGCCGCGTCATCATCCGCAACAACCGCCTCAAGAAGCTGCTTGAGATCAAGGCTCCCGAGGTGATCCTGCGCAACGAAAAGCGCATGCTCCAGGAGGCGGTCGACTCCCTCTTCGACAACGGCCGCAAGTCCTCGGCCGTGCGCAGCGACGGAAACCGCGCCCTCAAGAGCCTTTCCGACATGCTGCGCGGCAAGCAGGGTCGTTTCCGCCAGAACCTGCTCGGCAAGCGCATCGACTATTCCGGCCGCTCGGTCATCGTAGTCGGCCCCGAACTCCACCTCCATGAATGCGGCCTGCCCAAGGAGATGGCCCTCGAGCTCTTCAAGCCCTTCGTCATCCGCAAGCTGGTTGAACGCGGCCTGGTCAAGACCGTCAAGAGCGCCAAGAAATATGTCGAGCGCCGCGGCTCCGAGGTCTGGGATATCCTCGAGGAGATCATCGACGATCATCCCGTCATGCTCAACCGCGCCCCGACCCTCCATCGCCTCGGCATCCAGGCCTTCCAGCCAGTGCTCATCGAGGGCAAGGCGATCCAGATTCATCCCCTGGTCTGCGCCGCCTTCAACGCCGACTTTGACGGCGACCAGATGGCCGTGCATGTGCCGCTCTCGTTCTATGCCCAGATCGAGACCAAGATCCTCATGCTCTCGAGCCACAACATCCTCTCCCCGGCCCACGGCCGGCCGCTGGCCATCCCCAGCCAGGATATCGTGCTCGGCATCTATTACCTCACCAAGCGCCGCACCGGCGTTCAGGGTGAGGGGATGACCTTCGCTTCGACCGATGAAGTGCTGATCGCCTACAACGACCAGCGCATCGCCCTGCACGCCCCGATCAAGGTGCGCTTCAACGGCGAGATGATCGAGACTACCGTCGGCCGCGTCATCTTCAACGACATCCTCCCCGAGGATTTAAAGTTCGTCAATGTCCTTCTCACCAAAAAGGCGATAGAGGACCTGGTGGCGCGCGCCTACAACAAACTCGGCAACCACCTCACCGCCCAGCTCCTTGACAACCTCAAGGACATCGGCTTCCAGTTCGCCATGAGGTCGGGCACCACCGTCGGCCTCGATGACGTGCTGGTACCGCCCGAAAAGGAAGAGCTGCTCGGGCAGGCCTTCAAGAACGTCGAGGCCATCCTCAAGCGCTATGAGCGCGGCATCATCACTGACGGCGAGCGCTACAACCAGATCATCGACATCTGGACCCACACCACCAGCGCCGTGGCCGAAAAGATGTTCGAGCGCCTGCGCCAGGATCGCCAGGGCTTCAATCCCATCTTCATGATGGCCGATTCGGGCGCGCGCGGCTCCAAGGAGCAGATTCGCCAGCTCGCCGGCATGCGCGGCCTGATGGCCAAGCCCCAGAAGAAAATGACCGGCTCCATGGGCGAAATCATCGAGAATCCGATCACGGCCAACTTCCGCGAAGGCCTCTCGGTGCTCGAGTACTTCATCTCCACCCACGGCGCCCGCAAGGGTCTGGCCGATACCGCCCTCAAGACCGCTGACGCCGGCTACCTCACCCGCCGTCTGGTCGATGTCGCCCAGGACGTCATCATCACCCAGGATGACTGCGGCACCATCCTCGGCCTGCGCGTCGCCGACATCAAGGAAGGCGAAGAGGTGATCGAGTCGATGCAGGACCGAATCATCGGACGCGTCGCCGCCGAGGATATTTTCGATCCCGAGTCAGGCGACGTCATCGTCGAGGCCGGCGCCCTCATCAACGAAGAGATCGCCAAAAAGATCAGCGACGCCGGCCCCGAGTCGGTGATGATCCGCTCGGTCCTCACCTGCGAAGCCCCGCGCGGGGTTTGCGCCCAGTGCTACGGCCGCAACCTGGCTACGGGCAAGATGGTTTGCATCGGCGAGGCCGTGGGTGTGATGGCGGCCCAGTCGATCGGCGAACCGGGCACCCAGCTCACCCTCCGCACCTTTCACATCGGTGGAACCGCTTCGCGCATCGCCGCCCAGTCCCAGGTCGCGGTCAAGCATGAGGGCATCGTTGCCTGGGATAACCTCAAGACCGTCGAACGCGAGGACGGCGAGGTGGTCTGCATCGGGCGCAACGGCCGCATCAATGTGCAGGATGACGACAACCGCAACATGGAGCGGCTCACCGTCCCCTACGGCGCGACCGTCATCGTCGCTCAGGGCGACCGCGTGGCCAAGGGCACGGTCATCTTCAAATGGGATCCCTACACCGCCAGCATCCTCAGCACCACCTCGGGCAAGGTCGAGTTCCGCGACCTGCTTGAGAACGTCACCTACCGCGAGGAGATGGACGAGACTACGGGCATGCGCCAGCGGGTGGTCATCGAGACCCGCACCCGCAACCTCAGCCCCACCATCAACATCCTGGATGAAAAGGGCAAGGTCACCAGCGCCTACGTCATCCCGACCCGGGCCAACCTGGTGGTGCGCGACGGCGACATGATCAATGCCGGCAACGCCCTGGTCAAGATCCCGCGCGAGATCGCCAAGACCCGCGACATCACCGGTGGTCTGCCCCGCGTCGCCGAGCTCTTCGAGGCCCGGCGGCCCAAGGAGCCGGCCGTGGTCAGCGAAATCGACGGCATTGTTGAATTCGGCGAGATGAAGCGCGGCGTGCGCAAGATCATCGTCCGCTCCGAGGACGGCCATGAGGAAAAGGTCTACATGATCGGCTACGGCAAGCACGTGCTGGTCCACGCCGGCGATTTCGTCCACGCGGGCGAAAAGCTCTCTGAAGGCTCGGTTGTCCCCCACGACATCCTCGCCATCATGGGCGCCAACAAGGTCCAGGAATACCTGGTCAACGAAATTCAGGAGGTCTACCGCCTGCAGGGCGTGCGCATCAACGACAAGCACATCGAGGTCATCGTGCGCCAGATGCTGCAGAAAGTCAAGATCGAGGATCCGGGCGACACCTTCTACCTCGAGGGCGACCAGGTCGACCGTCTCGGCTTCCTCGCCGAGAACGAACGCATCCGCAATATGGTGATCGTCACCGAGCGCGGCGAATCCAAGTTCCAGTTCGAGGAGATGGTCGAGGCCGACGAGTTCCGCAAGGCGGTGGCCAAACTCGAAGCCGCCGAGAAAACCGTGCCGCAAGCGCGTTCGGGCCAGCCGGCCACCTTCCAGCCCCTGCTGCTCGGCATCACCAAGGCCTCGCTGACCACCGAGAGCTTCATCTCGGCCGCCTCTTTCCAGGAGACCACGCGCGTTCTCACCGACGCCTCGGTCGAGGGCAAGGTCGATGAGCTGCTCGGCCTCAAGGAGAATGTGGTCATGGGCCACCTCATCCCGGCCGGGACCGGCATCAACCTCTACAAGGAGCTCAAGGTCGAGGGACCGGAGATCGATCTGCCGGCGCCACCGGAGCGGCCCGCTCCCCCGCCGCGCGAGGAGGGGGAGGAGGATGACGACGCCCTGCTCGAGCTCGATGAACTGGAAAATGAATAGAAATCGTACGATATTTAAATAAATTTCTTGAAATTTATCAAATAATACCTTATATTAAAAGGCTTAGCCAAAAACTGGAGGTAGAGTGCCAACCATCAATCAATTGGTGCGCACCGGCCGCGAGTCCCTGACCAAACGTGAAAAAGCGCCGGCGCTCAACAAATCACCGCAACGTCGCGGCGTCTGCACCCGCGTCTATACCACGACTCCCAAGAAGCCCAACTCTGCGTTGCGCAAGGTGGCGCGCGTGCGCCTCAGCAACCAGATCGAGGTCACTGCCTATATACCCGGAGAGGGCCACAATCTCCAGGAGCATTCGATTGTCATGATCCGCGGCGGCCGCGTCAAGGATTTGCCGGGCGTCCGCTATCATATCGTCCGCGGCGTTTTGGATACCAGTGGTGTTCAGGACCGCAAGCAGGGCCGTTCCAAATACGGCGCCAAGCGCGGCAAGTAAGCCGCCGTCCCGATCATCCCATTATTTTGAGAGCCTTTCATGTCAAGAAGAAAATCACCGCCGAAACGTACCGTACTGCCTGATCCCAAATTCAACAGCGTACTGGTCACCAAGTTCATCAATGGCCTGCTCCGCGGCGGCAAACGCAGCGTGGCGGAGACCATTTTTTACGATGCCATCGATATTATCGCCGCCAAGACTAGCGCGGATGGGCTGCCGGTCTTTGAAAAGGCGATGCACAACGTCAAGCCGATGCTCGAAGTGCGCTCCCGCCGCGTCGGCGGCGCCACCTATCAGGTGCCGGTCGACATCCGCGGGGATCGCCAGCAGGCCCTGGCCATCCGCTGGATCATCGGCTATGCCAAGAATCGTTCCGAAAAGACCATGTCCGAAAAGCTCGCCTTCGAGCTGATGGCCGCGGCCAAGAACGAAGGCAATTCGATCAAGAAACGCGAAGATACCCATAAAATGGCCGAGGCCAACAGGGCCTTCGCCCATTTCCGCTGGTAAACAGGTTCTGGTTTTGGCCAGTTCTGCATTCTAACTCCGGACCAGCAAGGCTTAAAGATAGCCGGCCCGGAAAGTGGGTGCCAGAACTTGGCGTCGCACAAACAGCTCACTCTTCGATACCACTTGACCGTGAAGAGGATGCGTGGCGCGCCAACTTTCTGATGCCCACGCACCCGCGCTCCGAATCTTAATCTAGGAGGCGCCTCTTTTAAGGTAAGTGGCTTTTTTATGTCAACCCCTCCCTCTCTGGACAAGACCCGTAATATCGGCATCATGGCTCATATCGATGCCGGTAAGACCACCGCCACCGAGCGGATTCTCTACTACACCGGCAAGGTGCACCGGATGGGCGAGGTTGACGACGGCGCCGCCACCATGGACTGGATGGAGCAGGAACGCGAAAGAGGAATCACCATCACCTCGGCCGCCATCACCTGCAGCTGGAAGAACCACCGCATCAATATCATCGACACACCCGGCCATGTCGATTTCACGGCCGAAGTCGAACGTTCTTTGAGAGTACTCGATGGCGCAGTCGCCATCTTCGATGCCGCCGGCGGCGTCGAGCCCCAGTCGGAGACGGTCTGGCGGCAGGCGGACAAATACCACATCCCCCGCATCGCCTACGTCAACAAGATGGACCGCATCGGCGCCGACTTTGGCATGGTCCTGGATTCGATGCGCGAACGGCTTCACACCCGGCCCGTTCCGATCCAGCTTCCTCTCGGCGCCGAGGATCGCTTCACCGGCCTTGTCGATCTGATCACGATGAAGGCGGTCCATTACGACGAAGCCACCCTCGGAGTCACCTGGGAGGAGCGCGAGATTCCCGCCGCCCTCGATGAACAGGCGCGCTCGATGCGCCGCGAACTGATCGAGGCCGTCGCCGACTTTGACGACGAGGTCATGGAGAAGTACCTCGGCAACGAGGAGATCACCTCCGCCGAGATCCAGCGCGCCCTGCGCGCCGGCACCCTCAAGGATGCCATCGTCCCGGTCCTGTGCGGGGCCTCGGTCAAGAACCGCGGCGTCCAGCACCTGCTCGATGCAGTGGTCAGCTACCTGCCCAGCCCGCTCGATATCCCGCCGGTCGAAGGGGTCAACCCCTATACCGAACGGATCGAAAAGCGCTCCGCGGATCCCGACGAGCCCTTCACGGCGCTGGCCTTCAAGATCATGACCGACCCCTTTGTCGGCAAGCTCACCTACTTCCGGGTCTACTCGGGCCGCATCGCGGCGGGCGAGACCGCCCTCAACAGCGGCACGGAGAAGAAGGAGAGGCTGAGCAGGATCCTGCTGATGTCGTCCAACAAGCGCGACGACGTCCAGGGCGTCGCCGCGGGCGATATCGCCGCCGCGGTCGGGCTGCGCAACACCCGCACCGGCGACACCCTCTGCGACCCCAAGCATCCCCTGATGCTGGAGAGCATGAATTTTCCGATCCCGGTGATCTCGATCGCCATCGAGCCCAGGTCCAAGGCCGATCAGGAGCGCATGAGCGCCGCCCTGACCGCTCTGGCCGACGAGGATCCGACCTTTCAGTACAGCGTCGACGCCGAGACCGGGCAGATGATCATTTCGGGGATGGGCGAGCTTCACCTCGAGATCCTGGTCGACCGGCTGCTGCGCGAGTTCAAGGTCCAGGCCAATATCGGCAGGCCGCAGGTCGCCTATCGCGAGACCATCACCGAGCCGGTGACCAGCGAGATCGAGTTCGTCAAGCAGACCGGCGGCAAGGGGCAGTACGCGCATGTGGTCGTCGAGTTCGAGCCCGGCGAGCAGGGCAAGATCTTTTCTTTCTCCAATCTCGCCAGCCCTCTGGAGGTGCCGAATCAGTTCGTGCGGCCGGTGGAACAGGGGATCAAGGAGGCGATGGTGAGCGGGGTCATCGCCGGTTATCCGATCATCGACATCAAGGCGACCCTGACGGGCGGTTCCTTTCACGATGTCGACTCGACCGAACTGGCTTTCAAGATCGCCGGTTCGATGGCCCTCCAGGACGCCGCCCGGCGCGGCAAGGCGATCCTGATGGAGCCGGTGATGGAGCTCGAGGTCGTCACCCCGGAAGAGTACTTTGGTTCGATCCTGAGCGATCTGGCCGCGCGGCGGGCCCGGATCGCCAACCATCACAAGCGCCGCGATGCCCAGGTGATCAGCGCCCAGGCGCCTCTGGCCGAGATGTTCGGCTACGCCACCGCCCTGCGCAACACCTCCCAGGGCAGGGCGATCTTTACGATGCAGTTTTCCAGCTACCAGAAGGTCACCGAAGAGGTGGGCAAAAAGCTCCTGCAAAAAATGGGGCTGATGGTATAAAAGACTCTCTCACGGTGGCACAGAGCCACAGAGAGAGATAGAAACGAGATAAGGCGATTAGAATTCTGTGAGCACGTTTTTCTTTGTGTCTCCGTGCCTCTGTGAGAAATGGTTTTAAAAAATAGCGAAGTCAAGGAGAAACAGAAATGGCAAAGCAAAAGTTCGAGCGGACCAAGCCGCATGTGAACATCGGCACGATTGGTCACGTGGACCATGGCAAGACGACGTTGACGGCAGCGATCACGCAGGTACTGGCGCTGCGCGGCCTGGCCAAGGCGCGTGCCT
>JAKPUX010000346.1 GCA_029554865.1 bacterium
TCACCGCCTGGCACGCGCCGGGGCTGGGAGCGATTTTCCCCATCCTCTTCATCACCGTGGCCTGCGGCGCCTGTTCGGGATTTCATGCCATCGTCGCTTCCGGCACCTCTTCCAAGCAGATCGACAAGGAGGGGGATGCGCGCACCATCGGTTATGGAGCCATGCTGATCGAGGGGGTGGTGGCGGTGATCGCCCTCGCCACTGTCGCCATGCTGCCGCGCGGCGCTGCCCTCGCCAGTCAGGCGCCGATGACCGTCTATGGGCAGGGGATCGGCAATTTCTTTGCGGTCGTCGGCATCCCCCACAAACTGGGGGCCTCCTTCGGATTGCTCGCCCTCTCCACTTTTATATTAACCACCCTCGACACGGCCACGCGGCTGGGCCGCTACATTTTTGAGGAATTCTTCGGCCTGCGCGGCGCCGGCAGCCGCTTCCTTTCGACCGCGGCAACCCTGCTGCTGCCCCTCCTTTTTGTGCTCATCACCCTCAAGGACCCGCAGGGCAATCCCATACCGGTCTGGAAGGCGATCTGGCCGGTCTTCGGCGCCACCAACCAGCTATTGGCGGGTCTGACCCTGCTGGTCATTCTGGTCTGGCTGCGCAAGACCGGCAAGATGAGTTTTTATATCGCCGTCCCGATGTTCTTTATGAATATCATGACCGTCTGGGCCCTGATCCAGCTCATCGGCCAGTACGGTTTCGGCACGGTCGGCCTTATTGCCATGCTCCTCTTCGCCCTGGCCCTGGTGCTGATGGTTGAGGCGGTCAGAACCCTGCGGCGGACCCTGTGAGCCGCCAGCGGCAAAAATCCGGCTGGACCCTGTTGTTATCCGTTCTGCTGGCCTGCGCGCCGCAGTCTTCGCGGGAAAGCTTTATCCAGGCTGCTGTGACCAGCCGGCCGGTGATGGAGGTGCAGGATCTCTACAAGCTGCTCTATCAGGCCCGCTGCGGCATCGGCCATCTCATCGCCTCGCGCGCCTCGGCTCGGGATTATCTGCTGGCGGAGATCGCTGCTCTTCCCGCCGCCGGGGCGGAGGCTGCGGCGGGCGCCGGCGAAAATCTGCTTGAATCCTGTGCGCCCGACGGCAAAATGGTGCGCCTCAATCTGCGCCCCTTCGTGCAGCGCGGTCTCGATCCGGAAAAACTTCTCGATGCGATGCTGGAAAGCGCGCGCCTCACCCGACCCGATACCGCGGCCCTGCGCGCCGATTGGGCCGCCGTCGGGGCACTGATCCGCTCCGGCCGCCTCCCCTTCGCTAAGGAGAGCTATGCACAATTTACCCGGGAGAATCTCTCTGCG
>JAKPUX010000348.1 GCA_029554865.1 bacterium
TCACCGCCTGGCACGCGCCGGGGCTGGGAGCGATTTTCCCCATCCTCTTCATCACCGTGGCCTGCGGCGCCTGTTCGGGATTTCATGCCATCGTCGCTTCCGGCACCTCTTCCAAGCAGATCGACAAGGAGGGGGATGCGCACACCATCGGTTATGGAGCCATGCTGATCGAGGGGGTGGTGGCGGTGATCGCCCTCGCCACTGTCGCCATGCTGCCGCGCGGCGCTGCGCTCGCCAGTCAGGCGCCGATGACCGTCTATGGGCAAGGGATCGGCAATTTCTTTGCGGTCATCGGCATCCCCCACAAACTGGGGGCCTCCTTCGGACTGCTCGCCCTCTCCACTTTTATATTAACCACCCTCGACACCGCGACTAGGCTGGGTCGCTACATTTTTGAGGAATTCTTCGGCCTGCGCGGCGCCGGCAGCCGCTTTCTTTCGACCGCGGCGACCCTGCTGCTGCCCCTCATCTTTGTGCTCATCACCCTCAAGGACCCGCAGGGCAACCCCGTTCCGGTCTGGAAGGCGATCTGGCCGGTCTTCGGCGCCACCAACCAGCTTCTGGCGGGTCTTACCCTGCTGGTGATTCTGGTCTGGCTGCGCAAGACCGGCAAGATGAGCTTTTATATCGCCCTCCCGATGCTCTTCATGAATGTGATGACCGTCTGGGCCCTGATCCAGCTCATCGGCCAGTACGGTTTCGGCACGGTCGGTCTCATTGCCATGCTCCTGTTCGCCCTGGCCCTGGTGCTGATGGTCGAGGCAGTCAGAACCCTGCGGCGGACCCTGTGAGCCGACGGCGGCAAAAAGCCGGCTGGACCCTGCTGCTTCCCGCGTTACTGGCCTGCGCGCCGCAGCCTTCGCGGGAAAGCTTTATCCAGGCCGCTGTGGCCAGCCGGCCGGTGATGGAGGTTCAGGATCTCTACAAGCTGCTCTATCAGGGCCGCTGCGGCATCGGCCATCTCATCACCTCGCGCGCCTCGGCTCGGGATTATCTGCTGGCGGAGATCGCCGCTCTTCCAGCCGCCGGGGCGGAGGCTGCTGCGGGCGCCGGTGAAAATCTGCTTGAATCCTGTGCGCCCGACGGCAAAATGGTGCGCCTCAATCTGCGCCCCTTCGTGCGCCGCGGTCTCGATCCGGAAAAACTTCTCGATGCAATGCTGGAGAGCGCGCGCCTCACCCGACCCGATACGGCGGCCCTGCGCGCCGATTGGGCCGCCGCCGGGGCACTGATCCGCTCCGGCCGCCTCCCCTTCGCTAAGGAGAGCTATGCACAATTTACCCGGGAGAATCTCTCTGCGGGATTTCCCGTCATGCACCACTCTGCGGCTTATACCGCCGCCTATCATCCCGCCTACAGGGTGCTCCGGCTCGACGCCTTTCGGCGCTATTTCCCGGCCGTGACGGCCCTTTAGGCCCCCCTCAACACCAAACCTGCAAGGAAGAAAGATCGAGAAGAAAAGAACTCTCCTGATCACCGGCGCCACCTTCGGCATCGGCTATGAACTGGCCAAGCTCTTCGCCCACGACGGGGATCAGCTGGTGCTGGTCGCCCGCAGCCAGGCCCGTATGACCTCGGTCGCTGAGGAACTGGCGGCCCTGGGCGCCGCCGCCGTTGTCCCCCTGGTCAAGGATCTGGCTGACCCCGCCGCGCCGGAAGAGATCTTTCAGGCGGTGACGGAGATGGGCCTCGAGATCGATGTGCTGATCAACAATGCCGGCTTCGGCGACTACGGCCCGTACATTCACACGGTCTGGAAAACCAATGCGGAGATGGTTCAGGTCAATATCACCAGCCTGCTGCATCTGACCCGGCTCTTTCTGCCCGGGATGGCCGCACGCAGTAGCGGGCGCATCCTCAATGTCGCCTCCACGGCGGCCTTTCAGCCCGGCCCCGACATGGCGCTCTATTACGCCACCAAGGCCTTTGTGCTCTCCTTCAGCGAGGCCCTCGCGGAGGAGTGCCGGGGCATGGGAGTGACCGTCACCGCCCTCTGCCCGGGTCCGACGGCGACGGAGTTCCAGGTGCGTGCCAATACCGAAGGAACAGGCATCGGCCAGTCGAAGCGCGGACCGCTCAGGATGATGAGCGCCGCGGAGGTCGCTAAAGTCGGGTACCGCGGGGTACTGACCGGCCGGAGGGTGGTCATCCCCGGCGCCTTCAACCGCGTCGGCGCCTGGAGCGGCCGCCATCTGCCGCGCCGGCTGATCATGAAAACCATCAAACAGCTGCATCGCAAGCGCGCCACCGCCACTCTGCTGCTGGCGGCGCTGCTGGCGGGTCTGGCACCGATGGCCCGGGCGGCAGACGAGCCGCCGGCCATTGCACGCGAGATGCGCGGCGTCTGGGTGGCTACTGTGGCCAACATCGACTGGCCATCGCGTCCCGGCCTGCCGGTGGAGGAGCAGCAGGACGAAGCTGTGGCGATCCTCGACCGGGTGGAAGCCATGCGCATGAACACCGTCGTCCTGCAGGTGCGCCCGCAGGCGGACGCCCTCTACCCCTCGGAGCTGGAGCCCTGGTCCTGTTATCTGACCGGCGCGCAGGGACAGGCCCCCGAGCCCTTTTATGATCCCCTCCACTTCTGGATCGAGCAGGCCCATGCCCGCGGCATCGAACTGCACGCCTGGCTCAATCCCTACCGCGCCGGCCATCCGGCGATGCGCTCCGATTATGCGGAGAATTCGGTCGTGCGGCGCCACCCGGAGTGGGTGCACGCCCTCGCCGACACCGGCTATTACTGGATGGATCCCGCTCTCCAGGGGGTGCAGGAGCATTCACTCGCTGTGGTGCTGGATCTCCTCCACCGCTATGATCTTGACGGCATTCATTTCGATGATTATTTCTATCCCTACCGGGAGTATAATCTGGGGCGGGATTTTCCTGATGAGGCGGCCTGGCAGGCCTATCAGGCTGGCGGAGGAAAAATGGCGCGGGACGACTGGCGGCGCGACGCCGTCAACCGCTTCATCCAGCGGCTCTACAAGGAGATAAAAAAGACCAAACCGTGGGTCAAATTCGGCATCAGCCCCTTCGGCGTCTACCGCCCGGGCTATCCTGCGGGCTACGGCGGAGGCTTCGACCAGTACGCCGTCCTCTATGCGGATGCCCGGCTCTGGTTCAACAAGGGCTGGATCGATTACTATACCCCGCAGATCTACTGGAATATCGCCAGCATGCAGACCAGTTTTCCGGTGATCCTGGGATGGTGGGAAGGGGAGAATACAAAGGGGCGTCATTTGTGGCCTGGCCTCTATCTGCGGCCGGGGGTGGCGCACGAGGAGATGGCACGCGAGATCGTCGGCCAGGTTATGGTGACCCGCGGCATGATCCAGCAGGCGCCGGGGACCATCCAGTTCAGCATGCGCTCATTGATGAATCCGGACAGCGTCATCTTCAAGGCCCTGGCCGGGGGGCCGTTCGCCAGAGCGGCGCTGATGCCCGCCTTCCCCTGGCTCGACAAAAAGGCCCCTGAGCCTCCCGTGGTGCAGGCCGCTCCGGACAGCAGCGGCTGGCGCATCTCCTGGCAGCCGAAGGGGAAAGAGACCCCCTTCGTCTATGTGCTCTACCTCCAGCGCGCAGGGAGTTGGCGGCCGGAGATTTATCCGGCCGGACAGCACAGTGTGCAGCTGCCGGTCGAAGCCGGCAAGGTGACTGCGGTCGCCGTCACCGCCGTGGACCGCTGCGGCAACGAAAGCAAAAAGAAGGTGATCTCTCTGGAAGAGATCACCAATGCTCCTTTTTGACGATTTCTTCCAGAGTCTTGCGTTTTTTGGGCCCAGGCTGGTCAGCGGGATAGCCAAGCGGGGTGAAGGCGACCGGAACGGCGCTCTCCGGCAGCTGCAGCACCTCACGCGCGGCCTGGGGATCGAAAGCGGCAATCCAGCAGGTGCCCAGTCCGAGATCGGTCGCGGCCAGGATGAGATGGTCGAAGGCGATGGCTGCATCGACAAAGGCATAGTTGGCGCCGTCGCGCCGCGACCAGGCCTCCTCCGGCAGGGCAACAATGGCGATGATCAGGGGTGCTTGGACGAACCAGGGGCGATGATAGATGCGGCCCAGTTCGGCCTCCCGTCCGCGGGTCTCCATGACGATGAGCCTGAAGGGCTGGAGGTTGCAGGCCGTCGGGGCCCAATAGGCCGCTTGCAGTACCCTCTCAAGCTTGCCGGGCTCCACCGGATTCGGCTTGTAGGCGCGTACGCTGTAGCGGGATTCCATCACCTGTCGTAATTCCATGCTCTGAACCTCTCCTTCCGACTGATTTAATCATCCTTGCGGAACTGGGTCTCGTAGAGAGTGGTGTAAAGCCCGCCCTGCGCCAACAGGGTGTCGTGGCTGCCGCTCTCGACAATGCGGCCGCGGTCCATGACCAGGATCAGATCGGCCGCCAGAATGGTGCTCAGCCGGTGGGCGATGACGACGCTGGTGCGGTCGGCCATCACCTTCTCCAGGGCGTCCTGGATCAGGGCCTCGGATTTGCTGTCGAGGCTGCTCGTGGCTTCATCGAGCAGCAGGATGCGCGGATTCTTCAGAATCACCCGCGCCAGGGCGAGGCGCTGTTTCTCCCCGCCGCTGAGCCGGAAGCCCCGCTCTCCGACGATGGTGTCGTAGCCGTCGGGCATCTCCCGGATAAAGTCGTGAATGTTGGCGATCCGGCAGGCCTCCTCCAGCTCCTCCTGCGCAGCATCCAGCTTGGCGTACTGCAGATTGGTGCGGATGGTGTCATGAAAGAGATGGGTCTCCTGGGTGACCATGCCGATCTGCCGGGAGAGGGATTCGAGCGTCACCTCGCGCAAATCATGACCATCGATGCGGACCACCCCTGAGGTGGGATCGTACAGCCGGGGGATGAGATAGGTGAGCGTGGTCTTGCCGGCGCCGCTGGGACCTACTATGGCCACGATCTGCCCCGGTTCCGCGCAGAAGGTGATCGCCTCCAGGGCGTTGGCGCGCGCCTGGCTGCGCGGGGCGTCATCGTCATCCTTGCTCGCCATCTTGCCGGAGAGCACTCCCGTCACATTGTCCATGCTGCCGTAGCGGCGCACATCGCTGAGCAGGTTTTCATCCGTATTGTTATAGCTGAAATAGACCTCCTCGAAGCGGATCTCGCCCTTGACCTCCTGCATGGTCCGGGCACCCTCGATCTCCGGGATGTCGACCGGCAGATCGATGACCTCGAAAACGCGCTCAAAGCTGACCATCGAAGTGGCGAACTCGACCGGGGCGTTGGAAAGCTGCTGCAGCGCTCCGTAAAGCTGGTGCAGGTAGGAGCCGAAGGCCACGATCGTGCCGATGGTGAAGGCGCCGAGGATGACGAAATAGCCGCCCAGGCCGTAAACCAGGGCGGTGCCGACGGCGCTGATCAGACCGATGATGGCCATAAAGATCGAGCCGGTGAAAGCCCGTTTGACCCCCAGATCGCGCACCTGTGCCGCACGCTGGCCGAAGCGGTCAACCTCGAGCTGGCGGCGGCCGAAGAGCTTGACCAGAAGCGCGCCGCCGATGTTGAGGGTTTCGTTCATCATCGCATTCATCTGGGCATTGGCCTCCATCTGGCTGCGAGCGATGTCGCGCAGCTTGTTGCCAAGCAGCCGGGCGGCGAGGATGAAGAGGGGCATGATGATGACGCTGATCAGGGTCAGCCGCCATTCCAGGGAGAGCATCACCGCCAACACCGCCACGGCCTGAATGAGCTGGGTGACGATGCCGACGATTGTGCTGCTGATCGCCGTCTGCGCCCCCATGACATCGTTGTTCAACCGGCTCATCAACTCGCCGACCCGGGTGTTGGTGAAGAAGCGCAGGGACATGCGCTGCAGGTTGGCATAAAGCACCATACGCAGGTCGCAGATCACCCCCTCGCCCACCCGGGCATTGAGGCGCCGCTGCGAGACCCCGATGGCCCCCGAAACCACCGGGATCATCAGCAGGCTCAGGGCCAGGATGAGCAGACGGTGGAGATCCTTGGCGGGGATGGTCTTGTCGACAAGGTCGCGCATGATCAGCGGGGTGAGCAGCATCAGGCCCGTTTGCGCCAGGATGAGGATCAGGATGGCGGCGATCCGCCAGCGGTAAGGTTTGGCAAAGTGGAGCACCCGCTTGAGCAGGGGCCAGGTGATTTTCGGTTTTTCGTCGGTGGCTTCGATGATGCGGCGCATACCGCCGCCTCCGCCCCCGCCCATTCTCATCATCATTTCTGTTCTTTCCCTTTATTTCCAGTTCCAGAGGAGGATGCCGGTCCGCACCGGCGGCTGTTCATTTGGTCTTGGATTATCGCCGGACTCTTCCGTAAAATGCCTGGAGCAGCCTCCTGACTGTGTACCGGACCAAGATACGAAATATTTACACAACGGCACAGAAAAAAACGCCGCTTGCCGTCCGAACACCCCTGCCGGAACGAAAAAGCGGTTGTATTTGAGGCGCTGAAATTCTATTTTATCTGGTCTTTTGAACGATCACTTCCGGAGAAGAGGCCATGCCAAGAGGCTGTGCTCTGATTCTTTCCCTGCTGGCGGGATTGCAGCTCACCTGCTCGACGCCGGCGGACCAGGCTTATAAAGAGGAAATCGATGGCTGGCACGCCCGGCGTGTGGCCAATCTCACCAAACCCGACGGCTGGCTGAGTCTGGCGGGGCGTTTCTGGCTGGAGGAGGGGGAGAACCGCTTTGGCAGCGATGCCGGGAATCCGGTGCGTTTC